>NZ_LZHQ01000008.1 GCF_001690655.1 Gilliamella sp. Occ3-1 | reverse complement strand
GCCATTTATAGAAAGTTGAATTACCCATGCCATATTTACGACAGAGTTCTTTAACCGGAATACCCGCTTCAGCTTCTTTTAAAATAGCGACGATTTGATGTTCAGTCATTTTTTTCATGTTTAAATCCTCTTTACTTTTATCATAGAGAATTTTCTACTTTTTTGCTGTATTATTTTAGGGGAGAGTTACAATTAATATCAATAAATAAAATCATTCTGTCCCCCTCATAATTTAGAGGTGCTACAAAATTAGGATTATCATCCAACTCAACAGGTAATACGTTTGTATAAAGTTGTTTAAACATACGATTATAAATCCGTTGAAATTCAAGTTCTTTAGTCGTACGTTCAAATTCTTTTTTTGCAAGAAGTGTTGCGTAATGTTCTCGTTCTTCTTGAGTTTCAGATTCAACCCCAAGGGTAGTTAGAGGATCAAGATTAGGAGACCAATAACGCCGTCCGCCTTCATTAATAAGTTTTTCATATTTTTGCCATTCTGTAACTGTCAATCCCCAATAAGATGCTTTCTCTTTAATTCTTTCTTCTTGTGTATTCCGAGATTCTTCATCAGATTTTTCAACCGATTTTGTGGAATCAAGATCCTTTGAAACTAGTTGAGAATTAGCTAATAAATCCCAAGACATAAAACTTAATAGCAATAACAAACATATTTGTTTTTTTAGTATCATATTTACTCCTTATCTATTGTTAGAGTATAAGTTTGTTGCTTACTATTTATTAATTTCACAGAGTTTTTATCAATTTTTGCAACTTTCCAAAAATCATCTATAAACTCACCTTCATTTACAAATTTCAACGCAGATAGTGATGTCGCATTTTTAGGTAGGAATACAGCAACTAATTCACCAGCTCTAAATTCAATGCTAGATAATTGATATTTAAAATTTATTGCCGTTGCAGTTTTAGCCTTTATAATATTACTTCTTGTTGTATTGGTTGACTTGCTATTGTTATTTGATAGCATTACTGTAATTTTTTGTATAATCTGATCTTTAAATCGTTGAAAAGATGCCACAACGCCATCTAATGATTCTTGTTGCATTTTTTGAACATTCTTAACTGCTTCTAACTCAACTTCAATATTTGCTATAGCTGTTTCAAAATTATCTAATTTACTATCGAGATTTTTATCATTTAGAATTAGTTGTAATGACGTTATGTCCTGTTGACTTCGTGCAGAGCGTGTATTTAAATTATCATAATCAACATTGATTTTTTTCTGTTCCAACTGAATTTCATCTAATTTTTTTTCCAATGTGTTAATACTATTTATACTTACATTATTCGTGTTTATTTTATCTTCCAGTTCTTTATAGTTATTAGATGTTTTATCAATGTTAAGGAGAGATAAATGCAATGCTATCGCTATTAATATAAACAAGATTACAAATACACCACATATTAAAACTACCATTTTTTTAGTTATTGTAATAGGTTGGTTTATATTTAATTTATTTATTAGCGTATCCTTCATTTTTTTTCTCCTTTTGTTTCTATCATTCGAGGAGGTACTTGATAAGTATCAAATTGAGGTTCTTGTTTAACTGAAGAAATAGGTTGTTGTTTTCGAGAATATCCTTTTTTTAGATGAAAACAGATTTCTCGTTCAACGTCATTAACATCTAAATTCCAAGCAGGGCCAGCCATAACATGTAGTGCATCATTTAATAAAATTGGCCCCATTTTATATTGAACTTTAGGTAAAGTGCTTTCATAAAGAACATTGATATCTGAGTTAGTGCAAAGAGAATAACCTGATTGTTTTAAAGCATATTCCATTCCATCTTTAACTGTTAAATTTAAATTTTTAGGTAGTGAAATATTAATAATTTGATCTAAAACGTATTTATGAATTGGATCATCTAATTCAACAATAGTATATCTATCAGTCTGCAAAACTGGCTTAGATTCTATTTTTGGCTTAGAAGCAATAGTTTTAGAGTTATTTGTACATGCTGTTAATACAAATATCGGAAGCAATGCTAACATAGCAATTTTCATTGTATTGACCTTTAGATTAATATATAGAGAGTAGAAAGGTAAAATGCAATGATGGTTGAGTAAACAAATAAATCAATTCTGAATATGACAAAAAAACCCATTTATAAAATGGGCTTTTTGTTTTCAAGTATATATATAATTAATATAATTAGAGTTGAATATTACTCAATAAAAAGTGACAAAATGCACTCTCCCTCTCAAAAATCATGTCATTTTGCACATATTCTCGATTCGCTATTTAGTTAGCTGAGTTGAACCGAATAAACAAATCTGTTTTAAACAGCTTTATCTGGCACGCGTTAACGCACTAAGGGCTACTGATTTTTTACCATTCAGTTTTGGTGTTGTTATAGAACAAACAAGGTAAATACCACTGTTTTACAATGAACCAATGAACAATGGTATTCACCCTGAGTTCTGACATAAGGACAGGAACAAGAACCACCTTGTTCCTTGTTGTATATTCAAATATATTTCAAAATTGATGTGAATTAAATCAGCTCTGATACACATACAGCTCTATCCAACCGTATGTATAGTTGTAACGTTACACAGAGTTGTTACAAGCAGCCATAAATATGGACTTGGGACATTTCAGATTAATAAGGGTTAAAAATTAATCCAAAATAAATTAGTGATTTTATGACCGCAAAACCACAAAAGCGGAGTGAAGTTTGATTCTGTCATAATTCGTTTAATTTTACAATATAGAATCTAATTAAGTATGTTTTTATTCTAGTAATAATCACTATATTCACACTGTCTTCTCAAAAACAGGATTACCTTTCTTGTCCCCAAAACAAGTAAATTTGCATCCATCTTTGTAACGAGAGCAACCAAACCAAATATATTTACCTTTTTGACTTTTACCTTCTCTTTTGATAAGTGCGCCAATTTTACATTCAGGGCAATCGTATAATTTTGTTTTTGAGACTTTTTTAGATGTGGTATTTTTAGGTAACTCAGCTCCTTTATACGTTTGAATTAGTTGGTTAATAAAAATATACTGTTTACGCATAAACTCGCTTTGTTGCTGTTGACCCGTTGCAATATTTTCTAATTCTTGCTCCCACAAGGCTGTCATACCAGGATCTTTTAAAACTGGAGGTAATGTGTCTATCAGTGCGTAGGCAATATCAGTTGCTAAGATAGCTTTCTTTTTTCGTTCAATGTAATTACGTTTTTCTAATGTTTCTACAATTCCAGCTCTTGTTGCTTCAGTACCAATCCCTGATGTCTCCTTTAACATTTTTTTTAATTGAGGGTTTTCTACATATTTGGCAATTTGTTTCATTGCATCAAGCAGACTACCGTCATCGAAATGTGTCGGTGGCTTAGTTTGTAACGATCTAAAGTCGACTTTAGAAATAGTGCAAATATCATTGTTAGATAAAAGTGGAAGTTTTTGTTTATCATCAACATCTTCCGCATTTTCAATGTTGTCTCTTGTAAATAATACTTTCCATCCCAGCTCAACTAACACTGTACCTTTTGCTTGAAATTTCTGTTCAGCACTAATTAAATTAACTACTGTTTTATCTACTTCATTATGCACCATAAAATTAGCTAAATAGTTTCGTCTAATCAAATCATAAACCTTGAATTCATCTGTACTAAGTTGTGACAATTCTATAGTCTTTGATGTCGGGATGATGCCATGGTGTGCGGTTACTTTTTTATCATTCCAAAGTCGAGATTTATAAGCTAAATTAATCTGTGGCATAAATTTTGCTATTTCATTATCATTTTTCATAATAACAGAAATTATGGTTTCAGCTTCATCAAACATTGATTCAGGCAAATATCCGCAATCAGTTCTTGGGTAAGTTGTAATTTTATGTGTTTCATAAAGTGATTGAGCAATATTAAGTACTTGAGGCATAGACATACCGTACTTTTTAGAGCACGCTTTCTGCAAGTCACTTAAACTAAATGCTAAAGGAGGAGAGAATTTAACCCGTTCCGTGTTAACATCAATAACTTTTGCTTCTCTTGAATGCTGTAGCTTTTGTGCTATTTGTCTTGCAAAAGATTCATTAAGACATCGTCCCGCTTCGTCTATATTTTCTTCAGGAATCCAAGTAGCATTAAATGTCTGGGATGTCTTAGATAACTGAATATTTACAGAAAAATAATGTTTGGGTATGAAATTTTTAATTTCTCTATCCCTATCGACAATTAGTTTTAGGACTGGTGTCTGAACACGACCCACAGATAAAACGCCGTAACCCAAATCTCTACCTAATAAAGTAAATAGTCTGGTACTATTTAATCCAACCAACCAATCAGCTTTTGCTCGAGCTTGGGCTGCTAAATATAACGGATAAGTTTCACTAGCTGCATTAAGACTAGCAAGGGCTTTTTTTATTGATGTATCATCAAGTGCTGAAAACCATAATCTTTTAGTTTCACCTTTCCAGTTAAAACGCTCTAACAGAGACCACGCAATAGCTTCCCCTTCTCGGTCGGGGTCTGTTGCGATAATAATAACGTTAGCTTTTTTTACTAACCCTTGAACCACTTTGAATTGTTTTGACGTTTTATGAGCAACATTATAAACCCACTTTTCAGGTAAAATAGGCAAATCGTCTATGCTCCACTTCTTAAATTTTTCGTCATAAACATGTGGTTCTGCTAGTTCCAGCAAATGACCGACACACCATGTAATACATATTTTTCCATCGGAGCTACGATAAAAACCGTTATCATTAACTGTAGCTCCAATATGTCTCTGGATATCTTTAGCTTGACTAGGTTTTTCACAAATAAATAATTTCATTAACATTCATTCTCTTATTGTTTTTGATAACTGAATATTAATTAATTGAAATAAATATGGGATAGTTAAATTAATATTGCTAAATGGAATATTGATTTAATAATAAAAAACATATACAGCATAATTATAATTAAAGTTCAATAAACAATTATTGGAGTAAATAATGATAGATATGGCTATTCCCGTTAATCATTCATTTTTAGATTATAAAAACCACGAAACGCTAATATTTAACATGTCAAACGGCAAATTCAATTTTTGTATTGGACTTTTTAATATTATCTATTTTGCACAACTAGCAATGCAACTCGGATATATTCCTAAAGACGATAAATGGACTAATACGTTAAATGAATATTATAAAAATGATGACTGTTACAATGCCCATAAAAAAATTTGTATGAAAAACCCTGCTATTATTACAAACTGCATTTGTGACAATTGCGATAATCCTATTTTATTTAAAGTTAAAGATACCAAACATGAGTTTCAAATCGGGCTTTTTACTATTCTTAATTGCTTAAAAATCGCAGAGCAAAACAACTATATACCTCAAATAAACGTCCAATTTTGGATATTAGTAGAAAATCGCTACCACTTATCCAATAAGTTTTAAATTAGTAAATTTTGCGACAAACATCACCTATATTAAATTTATCTTATAAGTATAGGTGATATCAATTCATTTGCCTGTTCTATACAATAATCACTAAAAGAATTTTTATGCCATTTATCCAGATTTATCAAATTACTAAAATGAACATGATTCATTTCGATAGTTTTTCGGTAAATTTCTTGTGGTTCACGAAATTCACTATTTGAAACTCGATAAGTAATGACTAAATCGATAGACTCTTTTTTATTATTAGCACTAAGCGGAATATGATTTGTAAAATAGAAATTTAATTCTGTAAAAATTTTACTAGAAAAAATGAAATATCCTTCTTCCATTTTTATAAATTTATTAGTCTTTTCTAGAATTGTGTCCTTTAATGTACTGTCAATTATTTTTTTACCGAATAAAGAATGGTTTTTAGCCATATAAGCAAATATCCAAGGGATATTAAGAATTGTAGCTCCGCAATAAAGATACCCTTCAAAGTTAATATAATTTTGTAACATATTAGTAAGTAAATTCTTGCCTATGTGAAAACCAATATCTTTTTGGATAAGATAAATAATTCGATCTAAATGTTGGCCCAAGATTGTTAATATTTTTCTGGATGTTTCATCTAGCTTTGATTTTCTATCAGAAGATTTATAGCGTTTGTTAGCGTTATGGGCTGCAAATGGACATTGTTTATAATTATCTGGATTAAAATAACCTAATTGTACAATGTTATTATTAGCTCCACTAACTGGTTTGTGATAATGCTTTCCATAAGGTTTCAATAATTTATCTGAGCTGTGATATAGATTTATAATTTGTATAGGATTATCACAAGCAGGACAAATAGCAAAATAGCAAGCTTCACCTTTGTCATTTTGTTGAACGAAAGGAAATTTACTTTGTGTATCTTTTTCATATTGATTCCGTTCAATGACATGAAATATTGTACTATTAGGCAAAACTTTATATAAGTGCATATTATCTTCTACCTTTCTACATACTTATAATTTATTATTATTAATTTTTTTAAATTATTCAATATATCATTTTATTTTCTGATTTATTCAGTTATAAATATGAATAAAATTTCAAACCAAAATACGAAAAATTTTCGTGTTTTTAAATTAGAGAATGACGATATGAACGGATATGAATTAAAAATTTGGAGGAGAGGTTTCGGTTGGTGTCAAGAGATTGCAGCAGAACAATTAAACGTGACAACAAGAACATATCAAAATTACGAAAAATCAGAGTCAGTTCCCCACATAGTCATATTAGCAACTCAAGCATTATCATTAAAAATGAGATACAACGAAATGCAAAATAAACCTAAAAAAGAAATATTAAGAATTTTAAAGATAACCCTCGAAAAATAGATAGCCTAACTACTTTTAGCTAGATTATCTATTTAATATTTATAAAGTAAACTCTAGAATGGGATATCGTCATCAAAGTCCATTGGTGGCTCCTCAGGCATAGCTGTAGCTTGTTCTGTAGTTGGTGCATTTTGCGTTGTTGATTGTGGCACGGGTGCAGATGAAGAATTGTTAGCACTTTGTCCCCAATTTTGTGAACCATCCCGTGAACCTAGCATTTGTAAAGTACCGCCGATTGGGTTAATCACAACTTCTGTAGTATAACGATCTTGTCCAGACTTATCTTGCCATTTACGAGTTTGTAACTGTCCTTCAAGATAAACTTGTGAACCTTTTTTTAAGTATTCGCCTGCAATTTCAGCTAATTTACCAAATACAACAATACGATGCCATTCAGTGCGATCACGGGTTTCATTCGTTTGTTTATCCTTCCATGTTTCTGATGTTGCAACACTAAAATTAGCAACAGCATTACCATTCG
This sequence comes from Gilliamella sp. Occ3-1, assembly GCF_001690655.1. Lineage (GTDB taxonomy): Bacteria > Pseudomonadota > Gammaproteobacteria > Enterobacterales > Orbaceae > Gilliamella > Gilliamella apicola_P. Next base: position 70,157 of record NZ_LZHQ01000008.1, on the reverse strand, counting down.
GCATATAACGAACCTCAGGATCTTGCCCCAGATTGCCAACTAAAATTACCTTGTTTATTCCTCTAGCCATTTTCTTGTTCCAATTCTTTTAAATTCTCATTAATTTGATGCTGTATTTGATCAATGTGTGCTTTTAATCTAAAATTCACGGCTTGCGTTGCGTCGTTTAAACTTGAATGCAATAAATAATCCTCCCTATCAAATCTTGTTTTGTCACAATAAACAAGATTTTCTGTTATTTTTGTAATTATGAGTTTTTCTGGTTTTAACGCTAGTTGATATGTGTACCAAATAACATCCCCCGACTTTAGCTTTTCCCATTCTTCATCTGTAATCATAATAATTCCTTATTTTTATTTTTAACGAATTCACTGTCATATAATCACCTAACACCTCATTATTTAGTTGGTATGTTAAGCTCATCAAACTTGGGCAACATTTCATTAATTAAGTGTCTGATTCGAATACATACCCTCATTTGAAAATTTAACGTTAAGCGATCAATTTCTAGTTGTCTGATAAAATTTTTATCCTCATAACTCAAATTGTTTTGTTCCAACGCATCTAATATCAATCGTTTTCCCTCAATCTCGGTACGACTAGTTTTACCATCAACAATGACTATTTTCTTATACTTCCAACTTAAATATACTGAACCATTTGATAAGCGTCTTTTTTTCAAATAAAAAGGTAAATACTTAATGGGTAATTTATCTCTTGTGTCATTGATGAGTCTTTCTGCAATGTTTTCTAATCTAGAAAGGTATGACTCAATTTCTTGTAAAATAGTTTCATATTCCCCCTTACCTTTAAAAGGCTTTAAAAGGCCTTTTAGGGATAGATGTTGTTTTGCAAATTGATAATCTGTTGAAGAGAGTGTATTTGCATATTCATCTTTATAAAACTCATTCATTAGCTCACCTTATTATGTTAATTAGTTATTGATACTGTTCTGTCTCGCATTTTATCTGCATTTAGTATTTCTTCTGGTACAATCCCTAGTTGCTCAATAGCTTTAGTTGCTAACGGGGTATTATCGACAAAATCTTTTCGTGTTACACCAGTGCGTTTATATTTAGTAATATAAGTAATTAACGAACGTAATTCATGAGCAATCATATTCTGCCTATCTGATGCATCACTATTTTTGATTAATGAAATATGTTTAGCTAGCTGAACTTTTCGGACAAATAAATCAAATTTACACAGTAAAAATACTAACTGATAACCACTTGGAACATTAATAAATAGGTTCAGATCAACGGGTTTAACTGATGTCGCATCACTTATTTTAAAACCTGGTGGGACTGATTTAAGTGTTTCATCAATACGATAATTCTCAACATCTAATAATTTTTCAATTTTAGTAATATGCTCATAGAATTTAGTCAATCTGATATCTGCGTAGGGATCATCAAGACGTGTTGCTATTTCAATGACTTTTAAATAAGCAATAGCCCTTGTCATACTTTGAATTTGATGCTTATCATCAGTTTTTTTTCTGCCATACCAGATTTGAATTGCTGGAACAGTATGAAGCTCTATTTTAATATCACTTCGTAAAACACCGACTTGATTGTTTTCAGTTTCCATCGGAATACTCCTATTTAAATAAAATTTAAAATTAACAATAATTGGACTACTTAGCTAGCTGTTGCCCCCCGTAACAGTAATTGGACTACTCAGCTAGCTGTTGCCCCCCCCGTAACATTAAGGATTAACCTCACATAACATGTTTTTTAATGGATTCAAGAGTTGTTCTATTTCTTCTTTGCTAATCATCTTCTTCTCAACAGGTAAGACTCTTGAAATTTCCTGTTTGCTAGGATCCTCATCTGCTGTGGTTCCCTGATTACTCGTTGAAATGAGGTTATATTCACCCCGAGCGGCTTTTTGTATATTTGTTACAAGATAAGCAGTCATATTTTTAATTTTAGTAATATCTTTCATCGAGATAGTTTTTAATACATTATTGGCAATTTGTATGTCTAAACTATTTTTATTTATCGCACTGATAACATCATTCAATCCTTGAATACCAAGATTAGCTTTAATATTGTCTGGAACATTTAAATCTAAAAAAACATTACTATTAGTAGTACTACTATATAAACTACTACTAGTAGTACTACTAGGGGAATCATAACATAATGATTTTTTAGGTAGTTTCTTTTTGGAACTTAGTGAGTTTAGGCTTAGTTCACTTTTGGAACTTAGTTGTTTTTCACTTAGTTCCTTTTGGGAACTTGGTGTTTTTTCACTTAGTTTCTTTTGGGAACTTAATAAATTTTGTAAGTGAGTGAGTAACGATGATGCAATATTATTAAATTTGTAATTTATATTGCTTTCATTTTTTGAATCGTTAATGTGCAAGAAAATGTTTTTGTCAGATTGAGTGCTTTTATTGATATATTCGTTGATTAGATTGTATGCAAGTATCGCTAATGATTTTGTAATGCTACTTTTATTTAACAATGATGTTAAAATGTGTATAACACTGTCATCAATAATCTTTTCAAGAGGCAGTGCTGTATTATGAAGAATATAAATATTACCCATAATTTGACCATTACTACTTCTAATCATTCTAAATGACAACCAGCCTGATAAAACTAATCTAGAAAGTATTTCTCGTACAGTTTTTCTAGACAATGTACCGCCTAGGTTCCCCCACAACTTTTGTAAATTATCGTAAGTTGGAAAGTAGTTATTGTGCCTGTATTTTTGTAATTCAATATACAACCGTTGCCAAGCATATTTATCTAATGATGTAATTGAATCATCTTCTAATAATGCGCGAGGCATTGAGTCATATTGATGACCTGCAAAAAACATGGCAATCTTTTCATCAGAAGAAATACTATTTGTTTTCTGCTCAACTAATGCATTACGTAATACGCTAATTTGATTTTCAAAATCTACCATAATATTTACAAACTATTTGAATTAATTAATGGCTCTAGCTCTTTAATTACCGATGTTAATGTTAAAGGCTCAGTATTATCATCGCTCATCATCGAAACATGCTGAGTAATATCCATATAAACTAATAAACGATTCAAATCATCGTTTATTACAACATCTGGATTTTCATTTTTTTTAAGCTGCCATTGTTCCCAAATAACTATTTTTTCGGCTTCGTCTGGTTTCCTAAAACGCCCCTTTGATACAGTTAAATCCTTTAGTTTTCTGGAACAACTAATATCAGATGTTGATAACCCAAAATATTTATTTAAAATTTCTATAGATGCGCCTAGTGAATGTGCTTTGTCAATAATATGGCTTCTTTCTTCAAATTCTTTTGCTCTTGCAAGTACAACATCAAATAATTTTGTATCTATAGTAACTTGAATCAATAGCACAGGTGAGTTTGCAATATAAGTAACTTGTGAATAACTCAATTCTTTCATTTGTTTTAAGTGTTCAATTGTAAATCCCATTTCAATTAATGAGTGAATCTTTCCTTCATTAATAAAATTATGAACCATGTTCAATATCGCCAAATTTATATTATTACTGACACTTACCATGATATGCCCTATATTTAATGTTGTTGATTTAAAAACTCGTTATAAACTCGGAACAATCGAATAATTCGTAAAAATTTAATTACTAAAAAATCATTGAATTCAGTGATTAAATAATGCATACTAATCGATTCTTCAGTCTGTTTTGTAAGTAATGATAATAATAGTTTATATGCGGTGCGTTTTTTGCTATCTACTTCATCTTCTGTAGAGAGAGGATTAAATGCAATAATGGGTAATTTTGATTTATCTTTATCGTCAATTGAAAACGCAAAAGATTGGTTATTGATGCCTAGCTCATCAAAAATATCAAGTACATGTCCTGCAATATCTCGAAAAACATATTCATAATTAGTAGCTTCTTCTTGCAGTTTCCAAATATCTAAAATAGGTGTTCTTTCCGTTTTCCCATATGTATTTAAATTAGCACTGAGACTATAAGCATGTGGGTTAATTTTAGTTAAATCAGTACTTTTAATTATGTCTTCCATCACTGATTTAACATCAGCCCCGTCATGTACAGTAATATCACCACTAGGTAAAATAGTATAAGAGGAACTTACAGCAGTTTCCGATTCAGGATCATCATAGGATATGATTGTTGGATTTATCTCTCTTTTTAATGAAATTGGGTCAATTTTAGTTGATTGTTGGCTACTAACATTAGTTTCTGATGAAATATCCTGTTGCAATTGACCTTTTAATGTTGGAACAACTTCCAATTTATCTTCCCCACCTTGTCCAGCATTGGCCTCATTTTTGCTAACATCGATTGGTGGCAAGTTTTTCTTTGTCCCTTTATGTTTTTTTTCCTCTAATTCAAATTCAAAAAGCTGATAGCTAATTCCCAACAATTTCGCAAAATAACCAAACATCTCGTCTTGCAAACGTTCATAACTAAATAATTCTGGCTCATAATCAAATTCACTTAATACTAAATTAAAACCTTCAACAAAAGCATTGTCATCATCATATTTTTCGGAACGTTTGTATAAATCCCAACATATACTTCTTAACATTAGAATTTTTTCAATTTGATTTCGACTCAATCCTAATTTCAGAATCTCTGGGATATAAGGATATAAATAATCAACTGTATTTAGCATCTTGTTGATCAATGCATGTGAAATAGGATATCCATGATTTTTTAAACACTCACTCAACTCTCGTGAAGATAGTGGTTTACCTACTTCTTCTTCATACAAAACTTTACTCTTTGAAACACCCAATGCTTTTTCTATGAATGTATAATCACTACGAAGGCCATTTTCAGTTAAATGTCCAACAATGGATTTCAGCTCTCCGCCCCAAGGCCTGAAAATACAATTAATTGTATAAAAGCGTTTATCGCCAGTTTCTTCATACAACTCTTTCAAAATTTGTAATCGTGTATTTCCCCCATCAGAAATTACATACCCTTCCTCTCCTGGCATTTTTGTAATGGCAGGAGCATGATCAAGTCCTTTTTTTCGAATAGATTCTTTAATATCTTCATATGATTCATTTTTTTTCAATCGTGGTAATACCTGACTAGGTCTTAATTCGTCAAGATTGACCCGCATAGGCATTTCATTCAATGTAATTTTAGTGGTTGCCCTATCACCGTCTGGGAAACCTGTAGATATACGTTCACGCATAACATCAACAGATGATTTTTGTTCTACCATAATATTAATATTTTCCTTAAACTAAATTTTGATAATGCATGTATGGCCCATCAAATTTGACTGCTACTTTACCAGTCGCTGCATTACGAGCTTTGGCCACTATTAATTCACCAGTCCCTTTAGCTTCACTGTTTTCGTTATAGACTTCATCTCGATACAGTAATATTACTGTTGTCGCATCTTGCTCTAAACTGCCAGATTCTTTCAAATCAGACAAAAGAGGATGTTTATCAGAACGAGATTCAACTGAGCGGTTTAATTGTGAAAGCAGAACTAAAGGAATATTGAAATCTTTACAATGAATTTTTAGCTGTCTACTAATATTGCCCACTTCAACAGCACGATTTTCATTGTTTTTTTCACCTGATGACATTAACTGTACATAATCAACTGCAACAAATATTGGTTGGCCATATAAACGTGTATAGCGCTGAACTTTACGTCTAAAAATAGCTGGAGTTAAATACGCATTATCATCAATAATAAGAAATTTTTTTAATTTCAATAAAATTGCAATCGCTGCAGAAATTTTTCCGTAATCACTATCGTCAAGATTTTTATTTTTTATATCGATAAATGGTACATGGGATAATGTAGCTAATAATCGCAACATCAACGATTGCGCATCCATTTCTAAACTAAAAACAAAAACAGGTTGTATAGGTAAATTAGGATTATCATTAAGCGCTATTATTTGATTGTAAATCAATGAAATAAGAAATGCTGTTTTCCCCATGGAAGGTCTTGCGGCAATAATTGTAATTTCCTTGGGTTCCAACCCACCTATTTTAGAATCCAAATTTTTAAAACCTGTTGGAATAAATGGAGAGTGCTCCGTTTCCAAAAATGTCATAATATTATTCAACATTGCTGGTATAAGTTGCTCATCTTGATTATCTACAGCATGTCCCAACTGAAAAAGTTCGGATTCCGTTTGTGCTATAATCTGATTACTGCTGTCTGAATTACTAAATGACGCTTTTGTGAGCTTTTTTATCAATGTTTTTGCAATATTATTTGCACTACGAGCTTTTGTATAATTGCGTAAAATTGATGCGTAGTGTTTAAAATTTGTTGCCCGTGGTGTATCTCTACTCAACTCAGCTAAATATGCTAACCCCCCGCAATTTTTTAGTTGTTCTTCGGAAAGAGCCTGAGATACAGTCAGAATATCCGCATGCTTACCTTCTTGAATTAAAGAAACTATGGCATTAAAAATCAATTTGTGCTGTGGTATATAAAAATCGTCCACTTTTATTTCAAATGTATCATCAATACAGCTATTATCGATTAATAATGCACCTAATACTGATCGCTCAGTATCATTAGAATAAAATTGCTTATTCATATAATCACCTTGTTATTTATTGTGAACAAAAATAAAAATGATTAATGAGCAATTTCGGTTTTCATAAATGCATCAAATTGTGGCTGATACCTAGGTAATAGGTGTTGACACAAATAATAAATATCGTCTTTGATACTTTGAGCTTGGGCTTTTGTTATTTTATATGGATGAGCTACTTTATTTGTTGGTTCGGTATAATGTTGAAATGCTGCAATACCGAGTGATGCTGCAACTTTGTAACTATTCTTCTTTTTAATATCTTTATCTAAAACAGTAATTTGAAAAGGTAATTGTGACAAAGATTTGATTTGTTGATTAAAAAGTTCTTTTATACGACGGCAATCATTATTTTCTTCTACTCGATTAAAAAACGTATAAACAGGAGGTAATTCTATTCCGTAATCCGTAAAAGGAATCAAACTTCTAAATAAATTAGAAATAGTGCCTCGCAGATATTCTCGAACGCCTGGCATGGAAGGATCTAGCGGAGATAAAACCACATCAGAAGCAAGTACTGCCATATTGACCGTTGGATCAATTGTTCCGACCGTATCAATAACTATCACATCGTACTCGTTTTTGAGAAGTTTTAAGCATGATTTTAGACGGATAATACCATCGGCCGAAGCGTTTAAATGGGAAACAATTTCTTGTCTAACGCTGTTTGATGACATAACATCTAAATTTTGTGTTGTCGTCGCAGATATTAGTTTATCTAAATCTGTTTCATGCATTATAAGAAACTCATAAACGCCATACGGAGCCTCTTTTTGCAATGGAAAATATGAACAAGCTGTAGGCTGCTCTAAGTCAAAATCCAGTAATAGTGTTTTTAACCCCGAATGTGCTATAAAAGCAGCAATATTAACTGCTGTAGTAGATTTGGTAGAACCGCCTTTAGTATCGGCTATAGTGATCACTGTTGCATTTTTTTTCATGATATTAACCCTTAAAAAATTAAAAATTTATTAAACATTAAAATCATGATATTGATGGTGGCCCCTACTGGACTTGAACCAGTGACCAATCGATTATGAGTGACACGTATTATTTTATAGCGTAATTTTAATTTATTATAAATCAATCAGATAAGAGGTTAGCCAAACTAATTGCTGTTCATTTATTCACTATTTTTTAGTTTATTTTACATTATCTACGGCACAAATATGGCACAAACATTTTTGTGATTTGCTCTCCATAATTTCACATCACAATTTCACATCAAAATACAATCAATATAAAATACTCCAAAAAATTCTAACTTCGCTTATCATGATAACAATAAACTACACACTACCAATTTACATACGAATGGCGCCCGAAGATTACGAAATTGAAATCACGGGCGAGTGCTACATTATCAACAGCGGCAACGAGCACAATTATGTATTCTATCAAACGCAGAAAACACTATACGATATCGCTGATTTTGTGATGTTAGAAGACGCTGTTGAGTATTGTAAGTTGAAGATTGATAGTGTGACGTGATGTTATTGTGGTTTTTCGGGAAACTCTACATTAATATTAGACACATCAACACGCGTTAATAAAATGCGATATTTTCTCCACGCTTTTAGCTGAATCTCTTCATCCGCTTCTTTCATATCTAAATCAATAATATCTTGCAAAATAGCTATTTTTTCATTTGATTCGCGAATTAGATATTCTTGTTTTCGTTTTCTAGTTTCAATAAAATTTTTATTTTTTACATCTTTATCTAATACCCATTTTTTTCCATCCCACTTGCAAAAATCGAACGGTTCAAGTAGTGTGAAGCCATCTTTGATTTTACCGAGATAATCTACTTCGTTCGATTTTTTCGTCTCAATGTTATATACTTTTTTGTTTCTGTTATCTTCAACTAAAATCCATTTACCGTTTTTTTCACAAGGCCAGTATCCATCCTTAAACTCCGGTTTTATACGCAACGCGTTATCTGGCGGATATGTATTTTCGGTTGCTTCTGTCATATAAGAAAAAGGTTTTAGTTCTTTGCTGTTATCGTAATGATAATTAATCATATTAAACTCCCAAATAAATTACAGGTGTCATACCGATGTTCATCGGCCTGTTTTCATCTGCGGTCGGTACAACGCGTGATGCATCAAAATCGAAAAATGCCCACTTCATTTCACGCGAACCACCTTGCAACCAATCGTTATCGCTGTGATAAACTGATATCGCTCCATCCCGCTCTCCTTTTGTTATGTTTTTATGCCCGATTATTGCTCGTTCTTCACCGTTAGGAATCGCCCCTTTAATGTTTCTAATAGCGTCACCCTCAATAGTACCTACTTGTCTATTTGTTCCGTTTACCGCTCGTTCAAAATAACCTCGTCCGTCTGCGGCAAACGCTGTCGGCACATTAATGTGTTGTTTACCATTAATTACTTGTATTTTTATGTTGTGATCTCTTTTGTAGTTAGTAGACAAACTATTTAAAACCCGCCCTTGTGGCGAATCTAAAAGATATTTGTCGCCATTACGTATATACCACCCAAACGGCAACTCATCACGACGAAACGGCATTAAGCGCATGTCTCCGACTAAAATATATTGATTAATATTTGCTGTTGTGATTTGTTCAACCCATGGCTCCCAGGCTTTTGGGGCCCCCAGATAATTTCTAATAAACTGTCGAGAATTTTTATATGTTATATAAATCTGACAACATCCAGCTCCGTCTGCGCCGTTTTTAAAAACTTGCAACGTACCGGCTTGGTTAATTGGGTACCCATTCTCAACAATCGCCTGTGCATTTCTGCCTTGAAAATAAATACCTTCATTCATCCCAGTTAGATTGTTTATGTTTGTATTCGATAAATTACCTAAAACTTTCAATAGTTTAGAAGTATCAACAGTAGACGCCCAGTTTTTAGCATTAACAGCTGATTTTGAAGCTTCTTGCTCTGATGTTTTAGCGTTATTCTCTGATACTTTAGCTGCATTCGCACTATTGCTAGATTGTTGAGCTGAGTTGCGTGACGCTGTTGCTGATGAACTCGCACTATCTGCACTGCTTTTTGCTGAATCTGAATACGATTTAGCTGAAGTGTTAGCGTTGGTTGCTGTCGCAGCTGATGCGCTTGCAGATTGCGCAAAATTATTTGCTTTCGTTTCACTGTTTTTTGCATTATCAGCACTAATTTTTGCATTCGTTTCAGATGTTTTGCTATTACGCTCTGAATTCGCTGCTTTTTCAGCAGATTTACCTGCATGATTTTTGGCGTCAATAACATCTCTCAGTATTGTGGGCGTAATTTCACTCTCAGCGGGATTCAGTAAAAAATCATTTAATGTACCGTCTTTTGAGTCAGAAAACACCTGAATTGTGCCAAGCCTCTTTGGCGGAAATCCATTTATAATTAACTTTACTTCATAGTCACACGGCAATACGTTCATCATGTAGCTGCCATTATTTGCGACTTGAAATGCTTGCGTTTGTGTTAGTACTTTGCTTGTTGTTTTTTTTGCGTATAACTCGATAGTGCAGTTGTTAATAATATTACCCGCACCATCCGTTAATACTCCTGATATTTTTGCCATAATTTTCTCCAGATAATAAAAAACCGCACTAGGCGGTTGTTATTTTTTAGTGATATATAAATTAACTGTACGAGGACAGCCGCGTCTTGAGCCGGTCGCTTCAATTATTATGTCTTTGTTTGCTGGAATTTCATAAATCATACATCCCTGGTGAATATCTGTATTGTGTTGTGAATCATTAGTTCTTGCGCGTAAACTAAAAACCAATTTATTGTCTATTTTTATGTCATAAAATGAACTCATACCGCCAGAATTTGAGCCGTAAAGCGCACAAACAAAAATTTGAGATGTGCTTACAATACGAGTAAAGGGCTCGGCAGAAATTTTTAGCTCACCGCCCGTATTTAATTGCACGACTTTTACAATGTCACCAACGATTTGCGTTGCCGTTAACTTACCGTTAATTCGACAATTTTCATTAATGACAACATTGTTTAATTGCCCAGAATTCGCATAAATATTGCCTGAGATATTAGCTCGTCTAGCATTTAGCGTACCATCCTCCCATAGTTCAAATGCTGGCGGATTACCTGAACTGATAACACTTCCCGCAACCATTTTGCCGCCCGTTATTAATGGTGCCCTGATTTCAGTGCCAGCTATTAATCGATCACCTCGCATCGTGCCAGTAGCAATTAAATCACCGTCCAAAAACATAGCAGGTTCAACCCAATAAGCGCCGTTGTACATTCTTGCCTCAGAGTGTGCCACTTTGCCAGCGCCATTTAATGAGTAGATAATTAACGTGGTATCACGGGCCGGATAAAACCCAAATTCACGATAAAACATTTGAGTTGCATCATCATTTTGCGGAAATCTACCGTCGTGAGTTTGAATTCTAAATACTCCCCCAGCGCCATTTTCTGCAATTAGCGTCCGAGTGTTAGCTATGAACATCTCTGAACGACCAACTACATTAATTGCATTCACGCCATACCAGTATTCGGTATCGGGTTGGCAATCAACATCAGTCAGTGTCATGGCTCGACCAAGATAATTACGCTTCGCTTCAACTTCGGCTTTGGTCATGCCTTTGTAGAATTCGAATTGCGTGCCTAGACTGGATACAGAGGTCATTACCGGTCGAATAGCAACATTAAAACTACTTGGCGTTAGCACTAGTCCCGATGGTTTGGCCGGCGGCAGAATCGAAAAAGCAATCGTGGTTTCATCGCCTAATCGTCCATCTTCCGCTACCCCTCTAACTGTTGCGATAAACTTGCCTTGTTGCAGGTCTGATAAATAATACTCGGTATCGTTAACCGTTTCCCTGCTAATCAATTTATCATCACGATACACTTTTACTTCAAACTTCAAGTTTTGAATTGTTCTCGGTGTAGACCATGACAAGCGAGCTTGATATAAATCAGATTCGGGGATAATCTCGGCTTGCAGTTGTTCAACGGGTGGAATCGACCAGCCAAAAATTGTATTACTCTCAGCTTCGAATTTAGCGCCGTTATCAACAATTTCTTCTTTCTTTGGCTCATGTTGTAACGCGGTGATTGAGTAAGTGCCATCACTGTTTTCGGCGATTGTTATAGCCTTAAATAGCCTTGGTTTGATTTTATTGTCATACAAGCCCCAGACAGAATACTCATCAACACTAACGCTGCTCACCAAAACAACTTGATTAGGTTTAATTTGTGCTTGGATTTTGACTTTTTGTAGTTGCATATTTGTGTCAGTCACACTTAAATACGCACTTTTCATGTTTTTAATGTCAATGTCACGGTCTAACGTAATCGTGCTGCCGTTTGCTTCTGCTTCTAAAATTCGCCCACCGATTGTAGTACCTGCAAAATCATTGTCAGCGATACCAATGATATCACCTGGTAAATGACGGATACCTTCACGACCCACGCTAAATGTAACGGTTTGTGTTTCCAATTTTTCAGTTTGAATTAACCATTTACCAACTCTGTGAGCTTGACCTCTCGACGTACAACCAAACGCATCGATTTGCGCTACATTCAGCCCAAATCGTTTAATTAGCTCATCATCAGCAACATATTCAGTTGTTGTTTCCCAATTGTTATTAGGGTCAATATAACGCACATGAACAGCCGTATGCCGTGATTTTTGTGCTGCTGACGTGTAGTTGAACTGCCCATCCACAACATTAGCATTTGCATAAATTGCTACAGGGTCACTTGGTCTATCCATCACTGCTGTATACTGCGTGCCGTCCCAAATTGGCATAGCTCGGAATATTGAACACAGGTCGTGGATAACATCATACGCTTGTCGTTGCTCAGTAATGTAGCAATTACATGTAAATCTTGGCTCTTTACCGCCAAAACCATCGTCAACCAACTGGTCACAATATTGAGCAATTGTATATAACGCAAATTTATCGACACCAAACCGACTGATTCGATTACCCATGCCGTAACGTGTATTAGTTAGTATGTCGTAAAATATCCACGCTGGGTTATTGGTCCAAGCCAATTTGAAGTTCCCCAACCAAAAGCCTTTATACTCTCTCGTTTCAGGATTGTAATTGTCAGGCACTTTAACTATCATCCCTTTAATAAGATAATTTCGACGAGGCACGCCGCTAAACTGAGATGAATCAAACTTCAAACCAACAACAGCCGTGTTCGGGTATGAAAATTTAGTATCGTAGATTTCAGTGTATGAACTCCACAATGTATTATTGACTAATAATGATGATGTGCTGTCTGGTGTTCTACGTACTACCCGAATGTTAAACGGTTTCGGTGGTAAATCATCTAAAATAACAGAAGTTAAATATTGTGAGCGTGTTTTTTTATCGATTAAATCAACGGTTTTTACCGTTTTCCATATACTGCCCACACCGATTTGAATTTCCATGCTAACAGATGTTCGGTTAATGTTACCCTTGTTATCGGTTGAGCTTAACGACTGCACGCCAACCGTAACACGTACTCTATCAATATTCGGGTCGGTAATAGTGCGCACGATTGGTGTTGATGCTTTTACTTCCAAATTAACAGGTACTTCGTTTTCAGTTGCCGGAAATCCTTCCAGCGGTGATTGCGCTTGAATTCCAGCTGCCCATTCAACCTCTACGCCTTTAAAATTAAACGACCCGTCAGGTGCTTGGATTGGTGTGTCGTTTAAAAATACGCTTTGTAGTCCGTTTAATGGACCTTCTATCTGCCCCTCGCATAGTAAATCAATAATACTAAGCTGCTGATGTGACTTGAGATTGTCACGTGCCTCACTGGGCGTTTTTGCCTTTTTTGAACCTTTACCCATCTATTGTATCCAACCCTTGTGATAAAACTTTAGAGCCTATTTTTGTTAATCCGTAGCAAAGTGGCACTGGTGCGCCCTGAGCTATCGTGTTGTCTAAGTTAGAAAAATAGGTGTTTTTATTAGTGCCGCCGTCTGCTGATTTGTCTGTTTTGGGTAATTTGGTTAGCATCATGGCCACACCGCCAATCATTAAGCCCAATCCTGCTGCCATTAATGGATAACCTGCAGGTGTCCAGTAAAAAATAGCCCCCACAACGAACATCACCGCACCAGCGATAAAGCTGAATGCTCCACCTTTTGCGCCCTCTGTTTTGGGTACAATATGAATAACAGCATCCTGAGGTATTCGACTGTGTAGCCCGAACTGTAAATTGCCCTCGTTCATATCTACGCCGTTAATTCTTACCCGAAAATAGCCGTCCATGATTTTTTGCTTTAATCCTTTGATTTGACAATACAAGCCATTCATCGCTTCTGCTGCCGTTTCAACATTCAGATTGAACTTATCGCCATATTGTTTAAGATTGCCGTAAAGCCTGACAATTGCCATTTCTTATGCCTCCATATTGAATGTGTGTACTTAAGCCAAAACCCGTCATATAAATCTCTTTTCGAGAGACGGTTTGGGCAATGATGTAGGATGAATTGATTGCCGATATAAATGGCTGCATGATTAGGTGTTGTTGAGCCAAGACAAACCAAGATAACATCGCCTTCTTGAACGTCTTCAACTTGTTCAAACTCATTTTTAGGTAGTAAATCTAAGTAGAGATTTTGCCCGTTATGCCACCAATCATCTTGCCGTTCGTAATCCGGTAAATCGATACCCGTTAACATGTACGCATCTCGTACTAGTGTTAAGCAGTCAGTCTTGCCGTGCTTGAATTCACGACCAAGCAGTGGCTTAATGTATCTGAATTTGTGAATTTTGTTATCACAAACTAGCCACCAATCCACCCCCGTTTGTTGCTGATAAAACTGGTCGGCTTGGCTGAGTATCGGTAAACCGTTTGGGTGAGAATGGACTACAGCGGTTATCTCTCCTTGCTGTTCTGCCGTTATCCAATCCTCGGTTGCTATTTCGAATGTTTCGGTTGGTGTGGATGAGATATTGTTGCATGGCAGATAGGTTTTATTATCAATAACAAATCCGCAGCACTCAGCCTCACCGCATTGTTTAGCGTGATTAAGTATTTGTGTTTTCATGATTAATTAAGAGAGTTTAGCAGCAGTTGGAAAACCACCAAAAGGAAGAATACCGTGTTGCCCATAACGCAGTTTACAGCCATTTAGACAACGGCTACATTTATCTTTTGTGATGTCGTTTGTCGGTTTATCAAATTCATCAGCTACAGGTCCACCAGTGTAACCACACTCTGACGAACGATATATCCAGCTACAGGTATTAGCGATAATAACACGGGCAGGTATTAATGCACCATCTGATTCGCATGGCAACGCTAATTCAAACGTAACTACCATTGAATTTTGTTGTTTTACCTGCTCAATCACATAATTTGAGATGATTTCGCAAAACGGATCGGCATATTGATTGCCGTTCTCGAAGTTAACAGCGTCTAAGTATTTAACTGGCACTTCGTGGCGTGTAACAACTGCGCCAAGTAGGCCGTCAAAATCAGCAATTAAGCCAGTAATAAAGCCCATGGCATTACTAACGCTCATTGTCGGTCGGTTACTTACACCCTGCCCGTTTTTTTGAAAACCCTCTACTTTAATAGGGTATGGCTCATAGATATTACCTTGCCACGTTATTGGTCGCCGAAGCTCATTTAATCCATTGTGAAATAGAAATATTGTTTTATTACCCACAATTTTAGTTAAATCGACTTCATATAGGTCAACTATCGCATCTTGTGCGATTTTTGTGATATCGAGTAGCATTTTTTTTGGGATCATGCGACTACCTTTTCGTGATTAAATTTTTAATAGCTGATAATTTTATTTCAGCATCTGCAATAAATTTTTTATTAATTATTGGTTCATCATGTACATCGATATCTAAATTACTCATGCGACTACTTCCTCAAATGTTGCTGTTATTGTTGTTGCTGTGTTCATAACGTTAGATGTCCAGCTTGGGCATTTAACTGTTATTAATCTGTGCGAGTTCGGCTCTATCCATTTAAATGCATGAAGCCCACCCTGCCGTGTTAAAAAGTCATTGATGTGTTGCGCATCTTCTCGCGATACTTTTAGCGTAACGCTGTATGAGCGCAAGTCGTTGTTAATGCCGTCTTTAATTCGTTGCTCATAGCCGTCACCGAACTTAATGGTTTTTATTTTTGGCTCGGCTTTTTCGCTCATGCTCGGTGCAACTTGCCAGTGAAATGTTTCCATAGTTTTCTCCAGATGATTAAACTAATTTATTTGTGTTTTTACTTGCTAAAACTTATATATCTTATATAATACTTATATCAAGATTAGTTAGAAAAACAAAATGAATAAAATTATTTATCAAATTAAAGCCTTAAAGCAGTTACGGAAAATTCAAAGCAATGCTTTAATCCGTAATAAAATTAATGAACTGGCTGACATGCCGAATTGCATTAATGTAAAAGCCTTAACTAATCATAAATATCAGTACAGATTACGGGTGGGTAACTATCGGGTGTTTTTTAATTTTGATGGTGTTATTCATATTGTTTCTATTGAAGAGGTGAAAAAACGCGATGAACGCACTTACTAATATACAGTTTATTAATAATGAACAAGGACAACCACAGTTTGTAGTTATGCCTTACAACCAATACTTAGAGTTATCAAACGCAAAAACAATCGATGTTGAAACAGGCGTACCAAACGAAGTTGTTAATATGGTTTTTGATAATAACTATTCTCCTGCACAAGCATGGCGTGAGTATTTAAAATTATCTCAAGTTGAAGTTGCGAATAAAATAGGTATTAGTCAATCGGCTTATTCTCAATATGAAAAAAGCCAAAAGTTGAGAAAAGCAACACGGATTAAAATTGCCGAAGCGCTACAAATCAAACCTGAACAGTTAGATTTTTAATAAAAACCACCTATGCGGCGGTTAAGTGAATGACTATAACTTAAAGTTAGGGTCATTATTTCTATTAATAAAAAACCCTCTTAGAGGGTTTGAATTTCTTAATTGTTAATTTCTAAATTGATATTTTCTAAACCACTTAGTTAGTTATAATATGATTCATTAAAACTTTGAATTTTATTTTCATATATATCTAAAAGCTCGTTTTTTAACAACACCACATTGTTTTTATCAAAAAAAATGGTATTTGAACAAACATCAATAAGACTATATGAACACAAATCCACCTGCAAATAGTGAGTGGATTCACTGCCAGATGAAAAAATATAATCATATTGAATTGATAATTTAGGTATTTTTGTGTTACCTATTTTCTTATCCACTATTTCATGTCTTTTTTGGGCAATGACTTCCCAATCTAAATATTTATCCAATAATGGAATTAAATTAGGTATATCCTTCTTTAAAATATAAAACGGAAATTTATTTTTACCAAATGAAGAATATCCATAACGATTTATAGAATATCTAACAATAACAGAGTCATTATTTTTTGGTTCAGTTATATAAAGTTCTGTATGCATAGGAGTATAAACACTACCTAGCTTATTATAATCAGAACCTTTTACTTTAGTTGATAAAGCTTTTTCCGAAACGGAGGAGCAACCACTAACAAACATTATAATAACAAATATTAAAAATAACTTTTTCATACCATCTCCTTAATTTTTTCGTTAATGGTATGAAATTTCAGCTATTAAATCAACGTCTATTTAGCTTGCCACCCGGGCGTGTTTGCTCATCAAGAATTGCTAGTACTGATTGTTTTATCATATTACCGACTGCTTTTCCGTCATCCTCAGATAAACCACCGTTACCAACATTTACAGGCACGTTTACAGTTATATTACTGTATGATTTATTTGATGTTTGCAAGAAATCTTTTAAATCAGCATTTGTTCGTGCATCAACTACACGCTCACCTTTATCAAGTAGCCAAGTACCCTCTTTAGGGATGTTATCAATACCGCTATGCGCCATACCTGAAATTGTTTGAGCTGCGATCATGCCTACCGACGCATAGCCAAGACCTCGAATTAATGAGGCGGCAGGAACACCCATTATTGGACCTAATTCAAGTGCTTTTGCGGCAGCAACTTCGGTGCTAATCATTGCTTGTGCAATAGCCGAGGCTTTACTAGCAAGAAACATCACTTTGTATGCTGCAGATGATTCACCAGCAGTTTCTTTAAACATATCAGCAATCGAGCCAGTTAATGATGAGAATGTGCCAAGTGTTGCGAGTGTGTATGCAGACTGAATATCCTTTTGTTTTTGTTGCATAGTTTCTTCAATCTTAACGACAGCATCTGCATATTCTTGCTGACTAATTAGCTTTTGTGATAATAAGTCATTTTGAATTTGTAGCTGTTTCTCATTCCAGTCGCGTAATTTTTTATCATCTTCAGCTACATTCAGTAAATCACTACCAAGCCCATTGTAAGAATTGTGATAGCTAAATGACGGTGCGGATTCAGCTGCTTTTTTAGCCATTCTATTAAGCATTTCTTCACGTTCTTTTAATGATAGGTTTGCTTTTTCAATGACAGATAAATGCTGCTTGTAAGTATCTAGCTGTTGCTCCGCTGGAGTGCGCAAAGAATCCATTATTGATTTATATTCTTTTTGCGCATTTAGCTTATCTAACTCGATAGCTTTTGATTCTAATGCTTTCTTTTGAATATCAGTTAGCTTACTTAATTCCCCTTCCGATAATTGCCTGCGGATTTTTTGTAGCTCAGTGATATCAGTGTAAGCGTTGATTTGACTATTTAGTTTGTCTAACTGCGACTTATACAGCTCTGCTGCGCTCTTGATCGTTTTTGAGTGTTTGAAGCCCTCTTGTAGCTTGAAGCTTTCACGTAGATTTTTTGTATATAATCTAAGCTTTTCAGTAAGTTCTTCTGACATTTTGCCAGTTAGCTCCTGACCTTTTGCTAATGCAATTAAATCAGCTGCGTGTTCAATAGCAGCATCTCCTGCAGCTCGTTGTAGCCCAGCAAGCACAAATGCCGCCTCTGCTCCACTTTCTGACTTAACTTTGTTTACATCAAGTTGCTGACTAAGTACGCCAAGTTGATTTTCTAAATTTGGAAAATCAGCTACATCAAGTAACTTTATTTCTGTTGCTGTTTCAGCCGAGGCTTTGCCCACCGCATCCATTTTTTCTTTGTTTTCTGCCAAAGCATCTATTGATGAATGCACAGCCGATGTCATACTTCCCAATACTGTTTTAAATTCCTGCCCTTTTCCAACCGCATCTGCAAATTTTTCATTAAGCTCACCGACCTTGTTACCAAAATCATGCTTACTTATAGCTCCTTCGTCATATGATTTTTTTAGCGCTTTAAATTGATCAATATAGTCATGTATGGCAGATTGGTCTTCCTTTGTAACAATCCGTTGAACTGAATAATTGCCGTTAGCTTTCCAAGCCGTTTTAAATTTTTTTTCAAGTTGTTTTTGCAGGTTATCTATTTCATCATCAACTCTTTTAGAGTCTGCATCAACTTTTAATGTTAATTCTGATGTTATTGATTGTTGCTTACCTTTATCTAATTCTTTAAATTTAGCGAGAAGTTCGTCAACAGGCAATTGTAATTCTTCAAGCGGCTTTTTGGCTTTGTCTGCGCCGTCGCCCATTGCAAAAAATGCCGCACCGACGGATAACAATGTCGTAGCTAAACCAAGTGGACCACCGAGCATACCTAATAAACCGCTACCTGCACGGGATAACAAATTAAATTTACTAGTTAATACATTTACTTTTGTTTGTGCAGCAGCTAGCGCATTATTTGCTTGTGTTTGACGATTAATAGCTGCTGTTAAATTATTTTGCGCAACAAGACTTGCTTTTAAACCAACAGCACGTTGCGCTTCAAATCGAGCAGCGTTTACTTCTGCAACTGCTTT
Source organism: Gilliamella sp. Occ3-1 (assembly GCF_001690655.1). Lineage (GTDB taxonomy): Bacteria > Pseudomonadota > Gammaproteobacteria > Enterobacterales > Orbaceae > Gilliamella > Gilliamella apicola_P. Next base: position 50,821 of record NZ_LZHQ01000008.1, on the reverse strand, counting down.
TAATTTCAAGCTTTTAACTGCTGCTAGTTGCGCCTGAGCTTGAGATATTTGTGCAGCTCTATTTGCTAATGTTGTCTTTGTTGCATTAAAAACAGATAGCGAAAGTCCGCTAAAATATCGTGATAATCCTGCGGCAGTTAAAACTGCGCCAGCACCAGTAACCAAATGAATATTGTCCGCGACGACTTTCAAACCACTAGCAACACTTTGTGTAACCCCCATGTTGCTATTTATCTCACCGATTAACGATTTGAAGCTGTTTGAAACTTGAGTAAAACCATCTTTTACTGTATTACCCATGCCGTCCGCCATGGCGCCCGTTTCGTCTTTCACCTTTATCATTGCATCTGCTAATTGACGCATTGATATTTGACCGCTCATACCGAGTTGTTTGATAACTACTTCGGCTTTACCCGTTGAGTTTGCCAGAGCTGTAACAACATTCGGTGTAGATGCCATTATCGATTTCCAGTCGTTACTGCTAACCTTACCTGTGATCATCGATTTAGTGATTGCATTAATGCTTGTTGTCACTTTATCAGCAGAAGTTGCATTTATTGTGTAGCTGTTTGACATTGCCTCGATAAAGTCGATCGTGTCGTTTGTGCTATAACCCAGATCACGCATTGATGATGCCGTTGCAATGTATAGTTCTTGTGAATCTTCAATTGCTTTAGCATTGCGGTTACTAATTTCAAGCAATCGACCTTGCACTTGCTCATAATTATCAGCTGAGCCTTCCACCGAATTTATCGCCATTCGGACACGAGCAGCCATTTGCCCCCAGTCATCAGCCATATTGACAATGCTAGTAAAGGCAAAACCACCGGCAAATGCGGTGGCTACACTTAATGCTGATGATTTTAGCTGTGTTAATTGCATATTCATTGCTTGAACTGAGCGATTATTGCTAGCAATGTATGCATCAAACCGCTTCGAACGGTCTTCCATTGTTTTATAATAATCTGTACCAAGTCGTGATGCTCGACTCATTTCTCGTTGATATGATGATGAGTCGGCTGTAACTCGGATTGCCAATTCTCGCAATGTTGCCATTTTATTTATTTCCCAAGTAAATTTGATAGCGCGTCAAATATGCTGACAGGCTCTTTCTTTTCTTCTTTGAATTTAAGCAAACAGTCGTCAAACTCGACTTTTGCACCTTGTGAGCGATAAATGCTTGAAGATATCTGTGCTGCGTGCCAGTCGTGGCGTTCGTCGCCGATTGGGTTTAATTTGTCGAATGCGACCCAGTAGTAAAATTCTCTTGCTGATAGTGTTTGTTCAAGCTCGGCAAGAGTTTTACCGAGCCTTAATGCTAATTTAAGCTTAAAAAACAGCTCAGGATCGCTTTCTACTTTTTTTCGGCCTCTTTTATCGGCTCGCTTTTCAAGCCAAGTAGATTAAAAGCTTCATTTACTAGTCGAGTGTGAACAGGACCGTAGCTTTTTACTAAATCATCAATATCATTACTGAAAACAAAATCACCGTTATCATCAAGCAAAACCGTTGCAAATAGCGTTGCTTCCGCTTCAATGTTTAACAAATCTTTTTCGCGATCAGTTAGTTTTTCATTATCTGTGATATCTTTGATTGTCTTAATATACCGATTAAAATCGGTGTGCAAAGGCTCACGAATAGTAACCTCCACACCCCACTCGGCGACATGGACCGTTTTTGTGCGAAAGCCTGAGTTTTTTGCTGTAATAATTTGTTTTAAATTCATTATTTTTGTCCTTGATTAACAGACGGAGCATTAAACACAAATTTCCCTTTCACTTTGAATGAGAAAGAACCTGTTACGACACCATTTTTCGCGCCTTTGAACTCGTAGCTAGTTACACGCGCAATCCAGTCGATTGAACTACCGTCTTCATATTTGATCTGGAATGCGTAGTTATCCCCAGTATCGTACGATTTACGTAATACTTGCTGTGCAGCGTTACCAATCACAAAATTAGCATTCATTGAAACCGTTGCCTCTGCAGGCAAGCCGCTGATAGTTTCTTTTGTGATTGATGAAAGTGTCGATACGTCGATTTCCTCACCTTCTGGCGCAGTCATGGAGTAATCGGTTACAGTGCATTCTAGACTAAGCTTTGCTGTTGCTGAGGCGATAAATTTAAGAGATGGATCTTTACTAACAAAAACACCGACATCCCTTGTTTTTGTGTATTCACTTTGTACTTGTTGAACTTCTGGCATATTAATATCTCCAAAAATAAAAAAACCGCAGTTAAGCGGCATAAATGGTTAAATGGGTTATTATTGAATGTAAAATTCTAACGTTGAGCGATAAAGCTCGGTTTCGGTTTCATAGTCTTGGCGACTAGTGATATTGAATGGTTTTAACAGTTTCAGTTTTTCGTATGACTGTTGTTTAATGGTTTCAGCTTCGAGCAGTGTTTTTGCGTAGATATCAACTTGAAAACAATACTCAACGGATGATTGTCCGCCCATAACATCGTCATAAACTTCTGAAACTTTTGTGTAACACATATATGGCGGACTAGTCCCATACGGTGCAACTAGTGGACTAACACGACCGTCGCACAATGTTTTTAGTGTGTTGTTAATTTTAGCTTCTATCATTTTAAGAAAATCTCATCGATATCTTTTAAATACTGTTTAAATGCTGCATCTTCTGCCTTTTTTACATTTGCATCAAAAGCAGGGCGGACAAAAGGACGTGCTGACATTTTTGACGTTCCGTTTTCGATCATCCACCAGTAAAATGGCAAAGTTTTTTTACTTTTACCTTTTTTTGATTTCTTTGTAACTCGAATTTTTTTAAACTTCACGCCAGCAGTTAGCGAACCTCTTGCTGTATCCACAGAAATAGACCGCCTCAATCGTCCAGTTCGAACAGGCGCACTTGCACGAATAGCGTCACGAAAAACCACTGCTCCAGCACGAACCGCTTTTTTTGATACTTTGCGTTGTTCCGACTTTGAAAGCAACTTAAAATCAGCTTCAAGCTCTTTAAATCCCGCTATTGATAACGAGGGTTTCATCATAACGTACACCCTTTTGACATGGTAATTCAAGCCTTGTCCTTTTTACGTCTTCAAGCACCGCTTTAATGTCGTAATAAGTTCCATTACACAGCGCACGCATATCAGCAGTAATATCGTTTCTATACCGAATTAAGATTTTACAATCTGTTTGCACCTGTTCAGCTTGTGAGCTTTGATACTCTTTCCCCGACACGTCCCGAATTTCGGCTCGTACAGTGCACACATCGACCCATTCATTAACTAGTTGTCCCAGTTCGTCTGTACGTTTAATTTGCTTCTGAAAAGTTACTTCGTTGCGTAATCGACCTGCTTTCATATGGGTATAATCCTGTATGGGTTAATCAACATTTGATAAGCTAATGGTAAAACACTCGCATTTCCGTTAATTGTTACCGCTTCTCGATTGTCATACCAGTGTCCGGCAAGCATCAAGATTGCAACTTTGATTGCATCGTTAACAACAATTCCATTTGAATCGCTATCAGGCACGGAATCATTATATAATTTCCGATTTAGATGACTTTCAATTGTTGTTTTTGCGGCATTTGCATATGTGGCCAATAAAGCGTTATCTTCATCATGATCAAGGTTTATATGAGTTTTTAACTCTTCAATTGTGGGCAAAGCCATAAATATACCTCTAAGCCCTTTATTTAATAAAGGGCCTTGTCTTTTCAGTTAAGATTTTGCTGAACGTGATTGAACCGCTGGCATAGTTAACACTTTAATAGCATTGCTATCATTCAACATAGAGCCAACACGTTTGGTTGTATAGAATCCAACAAATGGCTTCTTAGTGTATGGGTCTCGTAACATACGAATACCAATGCGATCAAAGATATAAAAGCCACGCTTGAAGTTACCGAACGCGATTGGTGCTTTGCCTGAGCTGTCGCCGATATCAGGCATTTGCTCATTTTCAGCAACAGCAAAACCCGATAATAGTGATGGTTGGCCAACTTGTAAGCCCGGTTGCCAGATGTAGTTACCATTAGAATCTTTTAGTAAACGAACGGCTAACAATGATTGATTGTTCATCATAAATTTAGCACCTGCACGATAGACTTTACGCAGTGTGTAAGTTAACTTCACAATATCATCAGTTGTTAAATTCGCCGCACCTGCTACAACATTTTGCAATTTACCCCAGTCACGATCTTTATCTGCTTGCGCTGTAGTTTCGTAAGCTAAAAAGCCTTTCGGTTTTTTATTGCCGTCACCGAGTGTAAATGCCTCTTCTTCTTTTTCTGCAAATTCTTGAGAAAGCTCATTCACAATAAAAGATTCAACATTAAAAAAGGCATCATCAAGCATGGTTTGCGTGGCGTACGGATTACCGTAAATTTCCCCCCAAACAGGAGAAATAACACCGAGTTTTGGTGTTCCTGTTTCTGTTCGCTCATCGGTTTCACCAACCCAACCACTAGCAATGCCACCTTTACTGGTTAGCTTTTTCCAATCAGGTGTTCCAACCGTCATTACCGTACATTCTTGACGCATCACAACTTCATCACGCAATGCGGCTAAAATATCAGTATTTAGTTCTTCTGGTACTGCAAAACCACCGTCAGTATCAACGCCAGTTTGCATCGCTTTTCGTTCCAGTTCGGCTAATCCTTGTTCGTCACCTTTGCGGATGAACATGGCAAACGCTTCTTTATGTGCTGAGGCTTGTTTGTTACCGCCTGCAGGGCGTTTGACCTCTTTTAGTTCGTTTTCTAGCACATTTTTTACATTATCTAATTCTGATAATTTGCCATTTAAGGTTTCAACCCTTTCAGCTAATGCACTTTTTTCTTGTGAGATAGCGTCTAATCGCTTGTCATTTGTTGCTTTAAATTGCTCAAATTGATTTTTAATTTCTTGCGCGACCAGTTCAACATCTTTTTGATCTACTGCCATAATATATAATCTCCTAGTTAAAAATAGATTTTAAAATTTTTAATGCGTTTTCTTCGCTATTACTAACATCTCGCTGTTTTAGTGAAGAGTATCCCTCAGACATAAACGCCTTTGCCTGAGTTCTGGAGAGTCCAACGTCGCGCAGCACTCTTTCTATCTCTTTCGGCGGCGGTATATCACCACTTTCGAAAATACTTTTTACGTTATCAATCCTTGCTTCATCATTGGCAGGGAACGTGACAACGGAAACCTCCCAAAGGTCAATATCCTTTAAAATGAATGCAGATTTTTCCTTGTCATAATCATAATCGTTTAATATATAGCCAATTGACAATCCCGATAATGATTTTGCTTTCATATGAGCATGTGCTCGTTTTGCGAGTGGGTCATCGTCAATTAATAACTGCCCCTCAAGGTATAATCCGTTATCGTCCTCAACCATTTTTGTGTAATAGCCGATAGGTTCGTCCATCTTGTGTTGCCAAAGGAGTGCAGGTAAACGTCCTTTTTCTTTCCACTTATTAAGCGAATTAGCAAAAGCACCTTTAATCACAATGTCGGAATAACTATCTTTTACACCGAACACCGAGCCGTAGCCCGTAAACGCACCTGTATCACTGATTGACTTAATTTCAAAGGGTATATCAAGTCTCTTTTTGTTTAGCATTTTTGTTATTATCCTGTGGTTTAGTAGTCATATTCATTGGGGTTAGATAGATGTCTCCACCTTCCCTAGGGTTACGCTCTTCCAAATCTCGGCACTCATTCGGTGACAAAATGCCCCAGTTAATACCTGTGGCGTATGAGTCATAACGTGATTTCATATCGCCACGCAATAACGCTCCAACATTGAATTTGGCATAAAATTGCCCTCGCTTTTCTTTATTAACCAGACCAACATTTATGCGCTGTTCAATACGTGTTAGGTATGGCACTAATGAGTAGTTAACAAAACCCATGCCGAGATTTTCAATATTATTGAATGTCGCCCTATCTGTGTTTTGCACCATGTGCATCGGCACTCGGAATATTCTGCATATTTCCTCTAATTGAAATTTCCTTGTTTCTAGAAATTGGGCATCTTCGGCGGACATACTGATGTTGTTCCACTTTAAACCCATTTCTAGAATCATTGGCTTATGTGCATTTGATAAACCTTGATGACGCTCTTGAAAATTGTCTTTTAATCGTTTGTACGCTTCATCCGTTAATACTTGGTCAGTTTGTAATACGCCGCTTGATACTGCGCCATTACTGAACAGTCTAGATCCGTGCTCTTCCGTTGCTAAGCCTAGCCCTATCGCATGCCGCGCATAACTAATCGGGCTTAGTCCAACCAAAGAATCCATTGAGAATGTGCGCACGTGCCAAATTTCATCTTGCGATAAAACATCACAAGAGCCATCAGGAAATGTGACTTGATAAACAGGTTCCCATTTCTCATTAAGCTTAGGCTGTACACTACCAGGTAAAAGCGGGAGTAACTCGACAACTTCACCAAATACTTTTACTTTGTAAGCATAAAAGTTACCTCGTAAGCAGAGACAACCAATCAAGTATTCCCAAAACTCTTGGGGCGTCATATAGTTGTTTGGTGCAACGTACAAAAGCGAGTACAGTTTTTCTTTAGGTGCTTTCTTGCGCCCGTTATCGGTCGCTTGATATAAAAGACAAGGTAGCATTCCAACTGATTCTGTTAATACCCTCACGCAACCGAACACCGCCGTTAACTGCATAGCTAGGGCAGGGCTAACTCTGCGACCCGCGTAAGTATCTAGTGAAAAGCCGATGTAATCGGATACCTCTTGAGAAGAGGTGCTAGCTTGCGATTTACGTTTAAATAAATTAAAAATTTTCATTATAAGGACCGTATTCCTACGTTTAGGATGTGATCTGATAAATTGTTTTCCAACTCATCTTCTTTATTTGTTACACCAAAAGCCATAGCTAACGCTTGCATTCCGTCTATCCGCCCTGTTGCTTTGTGCTTATCGAACTTCCTATTGTCCGCTTCATCCCTTGTAACAACAGCATTAGCAGCACACATAGTTAATACCGGATGGTTACCGTGTCTGATAGTTCCATTTAAAAGCTCATCTTCTAAAATCGACAAAGCAGGCGTCATATCTTTAAAGCCTTGACCAAACCTAACCAGTGGTGGGTTGACATTAATTCGCTCAAATTCCTTGATTAAAAAATCAATGTGATATCGGTCAAAGGCGATAGCAGAAATGTTATATTCTTGGATGATTTCATCTAGTTCTTTAACTAGATACTCATAATCAATAGATGCCCGTGGCGTTGTTCTTAAGTAACCTTGTTTAGCCCACACATCGTATGGCACTCTGTCCCGTTTTGAACGATCATGTATGCCAACTTCTGTTGCCCAAAAATACGGGTGAACGTTCCAGTGCCCATCACTTGTTTTTGATATAACAACGAATGCGGTTAAGTCATTCTTTTGTGATAAATCAAGTCCAGCAAAGCTAATGATATCTTCTGACGTCGGCTTGGCTGAGCAAGATTCCCAAACATTGCGGGAAACAAAAGGACTAACGACGGATACTCTTTGATTTAAGTTTAAATTTCTGAACTTGTTTTCTTCGCTCGGCATTCGATTAGCGGCATTAGCAAGCCGCTTCAAATCGTCATAGGAACGAAACAGACCAAGGGCTGGGTTTGCTGCTTTCCACGCATCCTCATCCAACACATCAGCATTTTTTTCAGCAGAATACACATGGGAAACAATATGTGGATCGTTAGAGTTTTTTGCATCATCAAGCCACACACTAAATAAATCCGCATCATTAGCCGCTTGTGTGCTAATCGCAATGAGTAATGGTGTTTTATGTGCACCCTGCGATGTTGTAATTGCATCAACAAAATCGCTTCTTGGTCCAACTATTTGCCCTACCTCATCCAAAATAGCAAGAATTGGCGATAGTCCGTGTGCTGTTTTTCCTTCAGCGGCTAACGCTTTATATTCAACGTTGCAAAGTAAACCATAGAGCCTTTTCCCACTTGGTACAACCCTTACAATTCTTTGTAGTTCAGGGTTTAAATTCACAATTTTAACAGCTAAATCAAAGACTATTGCAGCCTGCTCTCGGCTCATTGCTCCACTTACGATTTGCGAATTCTGTACAGCTTCGGGACCAACCAAGTGCGCCAACAACAACCCAGCAATTAAACCAGTCTTACCGTTCTTTCTAGCGATACTAAGATACGCCGAATGCGTACCGTGCGGATTATCATAAATATCTAAAATGAACCTTTTCTGAAAATCAGCTAATTGCATCGGCTCGCCAAGGTGTTCGCCGTCGGGGACTCGGCAATATCGCTCAATAAAGGCTATTACTTTTTCACCTCTCGTCATATTCCACCTTAGTGTATGGGAGTGGCAAGCAAGCCATCATCATGTTTACCCAAATATCTTCTAGCTTCTTGCTCGTTTTTATTATGATTAACTTGATCTCGTGATTCGCCGTTTGTTGCATGAGAGTGTATTTGCAGATTTCTTTTTTGTGCGGCAACTAACCGACCCAAATCAGTAATCTGCTTATCAATTCGCTTTATCTCGTTAGAGTTTCGTTCTTCGCCAATTTTTTTATTCTCCTTAGACAGCTCTTTCCGTAATTCGAGAATTCTTAACTGGTTATTACATAAATCAGCACATTCGATAAGGTCGGTATCTGTCCATAAATCTAGCGATTTAGATTTAATGTTAGCATCCCAAAAAGGGCGAGCTTTAGCCATTAGCCCCGCGTGCTCAGGAGGTTCAATTGTGTTTTTAGCGGCATTATTCATCACCCTGATAACCGCCGCGGTGCTATCTGAGCGTGTTTTCTTTTTTGCAGCCATAATCAATCCTAAAAAAACTAAAAAAATCGGGTTAGCGTTAAAATGAAAGGAGGCGGGTGGTTTTCAAAGCATTTAGCTGGAGGAATTACCTACCCCCTCCCTATTGCTGTTGTTATTCAATTCAATATCAACCGGGTTGCTAACCGCTTTACTATCTAATTTAAAATCAACATGTATAATTGTTAGTTGATTGGGTTTTGTCTCGATACTAACAGCTACTTGATTAGTTAAAAGCTGTCCATCCACTGCAATGCCGTAGCCATAAAATTTACCATTCTTATATAAATGGGCTAATTGAATTTGTTTCATCTTTCTTTACTCCAATGTCCACCATAAGGCATACCGTTCACATCGCATCCTATCTCTACTCCTCTATTCTCAATACGTTGTTTAGTGCTTGAGTGATGTGTGCTACATAAGCCTTGATAGTTTGATGAATCCCAAAATAGCTTTTGGGCTTTCTTTATATTTATTGGGTCTTTCGATATTAATGCTTGTTCTAACTTATGGGGGATAATGTGGTCTACTGCTGTAGCGGGTTCATATCTGCCTTGCTTTAAGCACATAACACAAAACGGGTTACGCTGTAGATAGGTTAATCTGGCTTTACGCCATCTAGTATTGTTATATACGTTTATCATGGTGTTAAATCTAATTACACATAAACTCAGTATTATTCTTTGGTGCAATCTCTTTACAATAGTATTTCTGCCAACCCTCAATCATTACTTTGTTGTACTCGATTGCACTGGTGAGATTGTAATAATCTTGTTGAGAAGTTCTTGCAAGTCGTAAGGCTTTGTTAGCAATATTGCTGGAGGTGGTACTATCTCGTTCGACGGATTCGACTTTGACGCGCAACTCGACAAGACCGTTATCGATATCATTACGTAAAGCATCTGTTTTAGCATACCCATTTTTAATAGCCTCGATAATGTTTGATTCAATTTTTTTAACTTCATTATTATCTTGTATATACTTTTCGTACTTTGCTTCGGCTTTATTCGCTTTTGCAACCGCAGTTTTTTCATCTTGCCAACAGTTATATGCAAAATAACAAGCAAATATCAACGCGCTAATCAATGCTACATTTGTTTTATTCATAGTTTTCTATAACTTCCAACTTAAATGACTTTCCGTTAAGTTCATTCATCAGCAAATTTAATGCTTTTTTGCTTTCAAATAACTGAGTATCGTTATTGCTCATGCCTACCAAAATACAGCCCTGTGTATCTTTGGTCCAATTGCCGGCGTGAATTAAAATGTGTGAGCGATTAGGAACGTCTTTAACTTGATATACTCGACCAAATTTTGGTGAGTTAACAATATCGCATTGATATATAGAAGCTGGAATACATGAAATCTGACGTTGATTATTTAGCCACGGTAGCTCTAAAGTTGACAAAACCGCACCCGACGGCAATTGTATTTTACCAAACGTACCGCGCGCACTTGTTTTTAATCTTGTTAGCTTCATGAGTTCCCTCCTGTTTTATCTTTGAATCTATCAGTAATATTCTTTATCATTTCAGCACCTAGCCAGCTTGCAATGCTTATAGCGCAATACTTTTCTTCATCTATCCAGTGCCTACTCGTAGCTATCCAAGCCATTAGCTGCCCGGCATATAGTGCGACTATCACTTGACAAATGACTACTTTTAGCGTGAATGATTTACCGCTTAAAATATCAAACGCTATTTTTGCAATAGAGCCGACAACAGCAGCTATTAACTGGTATAGCCAATCATAATTATTAGGATCTTTGATTGGCATAATTAATTCTTCTTGTTAGTTAATGATGTGACAGCGTACTAGCTAAATGTTAGTTATGTGTGTGTCTAGCTTTGCTGTCGATTCTGTAGATGTTGACAACATCAATGTCGCCGACATGCATGAAATTTGGACATGAAAAAACCGCAATTAAGCGGCTTCATTTAATAATTTTATTCGGTAATAAATCTATAAAAATTAAAATTATTTAGATAAAAAGTGTTGACTTTTATTATAGGTTAACCTATAATTATAACCATCAAGTGAGGGGCTTGATAAGGTAAACCCCCGACCTAAGACGAGGGCTTAAGGAGAAGAAAAAATGAAATTTTTAATCATATTTCTTCTACTACTTGTAAGTTTTCCGGCTTTTTAAGTAGTATCAAAGGTGGGGCGAAAGCCCTACCGATGTCCTTAAATATATCAATTGACACTTAATAAATCAAGGTGATTTTATGGCAAAATCAATAACAGAAATTCAAGCAAAAAGTGACCAAAAACGAGGAGTTAAAGTAAAAGGCTTCAAACTACACGTTGAAGATATCGCATTAATTGAACAGGCGAGTAAAAGCCTAGATATACCCCAAGCTCAACTTATTGTTGATGCTGTTAAATTCTATCTTGATAATAAAAAAGCCTCTTAATTGAGGCTTATATGTAACTATTTACACTGTTGGGTAATGAATCTATTATCATTACCCTGCACTTTTGCTATATGCGCATTACGCTGACATTCCCAATTTTCAGGTGCATACATTTTATTCCAAGCCATCATTAGCTTCTTTTCTTGATTTGATAAATTGATTTTATATTTATCGGACATATAGAGATATGTGCGTGCTATTACACCTCTAATTTCGTCACGAGGTTGAAATTTTCTTTCTTTGAAATCTACAGCAGTTTTGCACTGTCCGTACTGTGTAAATTCTTTAGTAAACTGCGAATAACGATAATTAGACCTGTCACCGTTTACTTCACCAATAGCAGGTTGCAAGTTGTGCATGTCACCTTCCATTTTATTAAAAGTAACATCTTTTTTACATGCTTTACGTCCACCGTCTCGCCAGCATTGTAGATGACGACCGAAGTTTTCGGCTGGCATGACGTGTTCCCACTCAATACGAGACGCTCTATTTAAATTTTTTCTTGGTTTATAACCGCATTTACTGAAATCAACAACACCTTTTTTACCAACCCATGCGATATCACATCCGCAATAAAACTCGGTTTGCGTTAAATATGATTTGTATAATTTAGTAAGATTATTTTTAGCTGAATTGAAATTTTGTGCTGAATTAGCAAGAACCGGAACAAACAAAAGAGAAATGATAAACTTTTTCATAAAAATCCGTTTTTAGAAGAACGTCCAGAAACAATAATATTTCAAATTAAAAAACTGGACTTAAATTCTATGCGTTGAAAACCGCATTTTGAACCAATTATATATGCGCATTTGCGCAAAGTCCAGCTTTTTATCTGCAATATTTTGCATTTTATGCCACTTTTTTGAAATATTCGTAAATATTTCCTCTTACAAACATCTCAGCTTGATTTAATAAATTAATAATATCGTGTGGGCGCTTTCCAATTGCTTTTGCTTGAGCGTTACATGAAACACCACGCAAATAATATGCAGTTAAAACAATCCACTGCGAATAATTATCATTTTTTAAAATTAACACTGCATTATCAACAATTTCAGCTTCATCTTCGGTCAGATACTGACGATAATCAAAATCCATTGGCGCACCATCAATACCTGCCGATTTTGAGGGGTATTCGGTTCCCATTCTTTTTAATATACGGGTGTTTTTCCACGCTGTTAAAATATCTTTAGTTTCTCTCATCATTCCCCCTTTTTTAATTCTTTTAGCTTTTCTTTATACTCAACTTTAATCTGCTTTATTTGCTCTACCGTGTATTTTTTCGGTTCATGATACCCTTCTAACCATTCAACTTTTTCTACACCTATTTTTTTTACTAAATTGATTCTGTACTCAATGATGTTCCCTGATTTGTGGTTGTTACATGCTGAACACTGTTTATGTACATTAAGCTCACAAAATCGTAACTCTGGACATGCTCCAACGCTTCGATAGTGCCCTGCGTGATATTGCCCCGTGTGATAGCGTCCACAACTAATACACGGCTCGTTTTTGTCTCGCTCTCGAATGAATGCGTTAAATGCTGTTTGCGCGTCTCTTAAATGCTCTGAGCGAGTTTTAATTTTCTCCTTAGCTATTCGTGTTAATTTAATTCTGGTTTGCTCTTGAACTTTGTTATCTTTTGCATACTGAATAGCGCAATCAACCGAACATACTTGAGCGAGCGAGTTAAATAATGCGAACTTTTTACCGCAGTTTTTACATTTTTTCTGTTTTATTTCTCTCTTCATCGTCTGAACTTCGCTTTATTCTTGTAAAATTTGCCGCAAGAGCCTTTTACTTCACCGTCAACATTGATGAGAGGTCTATTGCAGACAAATAAATCTAAATCGACGTTATATAAACATGCTCCGTTACACTCTGGACATTTAAAATCTGTTTTAATTAACTTGTGTTTTCTCGGCATCATTAACTCTATTTAAATTATGCTGATTAATGTATTCTCTGCGCTGTTCTCTAACTATTGCGATTGCTCTCTCTAATTCTTGCTCTTTATCATCGTATAGTTTCAGTTGTTCTTTGTGTTCGTTGTTCATCATGCCACCTTTGATAATTGATTAAAAAAATGCATAAAGCTGATTAATTATGTTTTGGTCTGTGGTTTTACCAAACAGATGCTTTAATGCCGCATTTATTAATGCGCTGTAAACTCTCTCAAACTCGTCTTGCTCCATATTTCCGTAAGCGAGGCTTTGCGCTTCTGTTCGTATATCGCCGTTTAATCTAACTGTTTGCTCGTAATAACCCGCTAAAATAGTTAAATCCTTTCTAAATCTATCGAACTGCGCTGATTCGTTCATATGCTCCAGTCCTGCTTTATCAGCAGACCAGTGTTGAAAACAAAACCCAAAAAAGGCAAAAACCTTACGATGAAAATGTGGGTTACGCCAAAGTTTTATTTCAACCTCACAAGCTTCGCCTGTTTTGTATCGTGTCATTTTGTCAGCTTCGGCGTCTGATGCTGGTACTAGTACACCGCCCGCTTGTTTAATAAAAAAATGCTTCATTGTTTATCACTCCGAATACTCAACTATTAACGTTGATTTGCTCTTCATCTTTTCGTGATAGCGTTTGTATTGCTTTCTAACGTTGAACCAAAATATCAATGCCCAAACTGGAAAAAGAATAGGCGTTGTTAATATTAGAAATGTATATATAGCAAGGCTTAGCAAGTGTGTCGGAAATAAAATCGCTTCTTGATTAAGAATCCAAAAAAACTCACCTTTAATATCGTTTAGCTGTTTAATTCCGAACGATGACGCTTTTAATGATAAACAGCTCATAAAATCAGGATAATATCCGTTCCGCATAGCTTTGAACGGGTTTTCAATAAAATCGCTCAGTGTTGGTTTTGTCACTTAGTTGCCCTCCAAATCACGAATCCCAAAAAAACAAACGAAGCTATTGCTACAATCACTTCATCACTCATCGTCTACTCCCCAGTCAACGCACAAACGCTTTTTATTTTCAAAAATCTTCTCGTACTCATTAGCCTTTGCAATGTCTTGCTCTAACGCATCTTTTTTACCTGCCCTGATTCGATATTTCAGAATGTTACCGAGGCAAAAGCCTTGAAATTGCTCAACTGTCATGCTACGTGCGATGATATCGATTGATTCGATACCGCTAATTATTTGATAGTGTTTCGGATTTTTAATGTTGTCGATCACTGTTTGCTGTTGCGTTAGTTTAGTCATTTCGTCATCCTCCAAATTACAAATGCACAATAAAGCATCATCGCTATCGCTACTATTGCTCCATCACTCATCCCTAAACCCTCACGCACTCAAATTATCGACAAATGAAGCTGTTGTAATTGCATCCAACTGGTTCTTAAGCTCCGCAATTTCTCTTTGAAGAACAATCACTTTTTCGCTATCAACTTCATGTTTTAATTTGTTATAGTATTTTTTAATATAATTTTTTGTTACTTGGTTGTAGTCACCTATCTCTTTCCCTAGTACATGTTTTTTATCAGTGATACAGTTGATAATGCTTCTTTTAATTTTTGGGTTGTGCGCAAGGCTTTCTACAGCACCTAAGAATTCAATTTCTAAACCATTTTTTTTGATAACCGAAAAAGCGCACACCAATTCTTGATAATATTGTTCTCTATCAAAAATAAGCTCTGATAACTCCATATTTAAACCAGTGTTTTTATCGAATACTTTTGCTTCCACTACTTTTTTAACTCTTGCCATTTTTGTATCAACTCCCTCAATTTTGTCTTATCTTCTTCTGAATAATTTTTTACTCGTTCTGCTAACTGCTGTTTAATTTGTACCGTATTAGCTCCACGCTCTCGTATCACTCTCACATAGTCGTACGCTATTTTGTCGAGCATGTGATAACGTCCTTGGGAGCAGTGGTTAACTAACGGCTTTCGCATTATTTTGTCCAATCATGAATTTGCGTTTGATTTCTTGTATTCGATTAAGTGACTGTTCACGCGTTAACGTTACGCCAACTGGTGCGCTACTAATTCGTTTAACTGGCTTTGGCTCTTCGTACCCATCAAGAATTTTTTTTGTCATATCAAGCAACGCGATACGTGCTTGTTCTAACAAATCCTTTTTAGACAGATTGCGCTCTCTCGATTCATACATCAAATCAGTAACCAACCAATAACAGGCGTTATTTGGGAAAGGGTAATCTTCGGCTTCAATAATTCCTCTTTGAGCGCTAAAATCCATTAACATTCTGATTAGCTCATCTGGCGTTGGTAGCCCTATTTGTTCAGATATGCCTTGTTTACACCATGCGATAAATTTACCTGTTGATGGTAAAAAATCGGTATTTTGTGCCCTAGCTACTTTCAACCCCGCTCGTAGATATTCCAGTTTGGTTATTCCGTTTTCCTTGAACGCCTGTAGCCATTGCTGTTTGAATGTTTTCTTTGAGTTTTCATCTTTCAAAACTGCTGATGATGCTGGGAAAACAATGATTAATTGCTCACAAAATAAATTAAAGACATTTGCCACTTCATCAGCTCCCGATGTTTTCTCGTGAACGTGTTGATGTTTAATCATGCCTGTATTGATTAACTCTGCGATATTTTTCATATAACGTTATCCATTTCGTATATCCAGCTCGTATCATCACGCATTGAGCTAGCCAATGATTTATTGCTATTGGTAGTATTACCACGCTGAAAACTACCAGCGTTGTGCAGCCATTCAACCTTGACACTCACCCACCCCCTAGCCATACACTCAGCTAACACGTCATCAGTTGTGTAACCAAGAGATAGACAGGCGTTGATTTGTTTAATTAATAAATTCAATGCCGTTTGTGTCAGTTTTGCCTTTTTGTTTTTTCGATGTTCAACAAAATCATTCCAAACCTGTTCGCTTGGTTGTTGCTGAAAATCAGATAAATTCAAGCCGTTTTTATTTATTTTTTTAATATTACTGATCTTAGTATTATTAATATTAGTATTCTTATATGTCGGATTTATTTCCGAGGTTTCTCGGATTTCGATCCGAGTTTGCTCGGATTTATTTCCGAGGGTCGGATTTATTTCCGAGTTCCATTCTTTGCCTTTTGCTGTTAGTGAAATACAGTCTTTTTCACCATATTTTTTGTAATTGATTAACCCTTTTTCACGTAAAATCTTCAATGCACGATAAACCGTATCAACCTTGTTGTAAGCAAGCGGTATTTCATTGCAAATCATCTGCTTTGATGCCCAATAATAAATTTCACCATCAATAGCAACAGGTTCTGCCCAAGTATGAAGTTGATTAAGCAGATCAAACAACGCCCCTTGTTGCATTGTTAAATCCCACTCAATACATTTGGAGTTATTAATAAAAGACGTTATTCTCATTAACCAATCCTCTTCAACGTGTAGTAATAACAAGCTTTTTTAGTCTTCTCATTGATTTTGTGATATTTGTCTTTCACATAGCCATATTTGAATAATCGCCCTGTTTCCCGAAGTCTTGCGCTAATCGCTGGTGTTGTATCAAACTGGTTAAAACGCTTCTTAATCTCGCGTTGAATATCGTCTAGTGTTCGGTATTTACCGTCACTACAAACAGCTATAACACGCTCTTGTTGTGATTTTGGCTTTAATAGATTTTCATTGTTTAATGTACTCATAATTACCTCGAATTAGTTTGATTACCGTAATACAGCCACTCAACCGAACAATTCAAAGCTTTAGCGATTTCTACGATATTCCTTGGTTTTTCTATGTTTCCAGATTCTAGATCGCTGATTGACTGTTGTTTCATACCAACCAAATCGGCTAAAAAAGATTGACTTATATTTTGCTCAATTCTCTTTTGTTTAACTCGCTCTCCAATTGTCATATTTGCCCTTACTAAATATTAACAGTTATAACTGTATTAAATAACAGTTTATACTGTTTGTCAATTACAGATTTATCTGTATTATTTTTTTTATAACAATGGAGATTTTTAAAATGAATAATCTTGGTCAACGAATCAGAGCACGACGAGAAGAATTGAACTTAACGCAGGAACAAGTAGCTTCACAAGTTGGAATAAAACAACAATCTTATCAAGCAATTGAAAGTGGAGAAGTAAAAAAACCTCGCTATTTATATGAAATATCTGTTGCTCTTAAATGCGATATGGCGTGGCTATTAAGCGGAAAAGAGAAAGAAGTAAAGAATGTAGAACCCATAGCACTAAAAGCTCGCCAAGTGCCTTTAATTAGTTATGTACAAGCAGGAGTTTGGACTGAATCATGCGAATTAAGAGATTCAACAGGATTTGAATATATTATGACATCTTTGGAATTATCAGATAAAGCATTTGCATTACAAATAAAAGGCGACTCAATGGAGCCAGAATTCAAAGAGGGTGATGTTGTCATTATAGATCCAGCCATTAAACCAATTCCTGGTGAATTTGTTGTTGCAATGAACGGCGAATCAGAAGCTACGTTCAAGAAATATCGAGAGTTAGGATATGATGAACATGAAAGAATGCAATTTGAGCTGATTCCGTTAAATCCTGACTATACAACAATGAGTACATTAACCCAGCAAATAAGAATAGTTGGCACAATGGTTGAGCACAGAATATTTAGACGTAAAAGATAATAGTTCAAAATAAAACACGGCTAACCGCTTCGGTGGTCTGGGATTAACTAGAAATAAGGAATATATGAATGGAAAAAAGAAAAATTATTCATGAAGGTGAAATTATTTTAAATGAAACAATAATACCTTGTTATATTCTAGATGATGGAACTAGGGTTTTATCTGGTAATGCAATGCAAAACGCACTAAAGTTACAAGAAGATAATGAAAAAAAATCAGGGACAAGACTGGCCAGATATTTGAATCAAAAAACGCTTAAGCCATTTATTTATCAAGGAAAAAGTCCTGGCCACTATAGCCCAATAGAGTGTTATAAAGGGACTCAAAAAATTAATGGATACGAAGCAACAATATTGGCTGATATTTGTGAAGCATTTCTTGAGGCTAGAAATAATATAAACTTATCTGCCAGACAAAAAATTATTGCAGATCAATGCGAAGTATTGATTAGAGGTTTTGCTAGAGTTGGGATTGTCGCATTAATAGACGAAGCAACTGGATATCAATATGAAAGAGAGAGATTTGAATTACAAAAGATTCTCAACGCTTATGTCTCGGATGAAATATTAAAATGGCAATTAACATTTACTGATGATTTTTATAAAGAAATTTTTAGGTTGTGGAATTTACCATTTATACCTAAATATATTAAAAATAAACCATCTTTTATCGGTAAATTGACCGTCAAATACATATATGATCAAATGCCTAAAGGTGTAATTGAAAAAGTGAAAGATAATATTGGAAAAACAGAAAAAGGAAACTGGAAATACAGATGGCATCAATCTTTAACTTCTGATATTGGTCGAGAGCATTTAAGAAAACAAATCATTGAAGTTACAACACTGATGTCTATTTCTGAATCAAAAGAACAATTTAATTATTTTTTTAAAAAGAAATATAACGAGGAGCCTCAATTACAATTAGAATTTAATGAGTCTCCACCAAAATAAGTTATTAACTAAAACAAAGCCCGCCTAATGCGGGTTTTTTCACGCCTAAAATCCCCCACCACAACTTTAGAACACCTTTCTGATTAAAAAATAATCAAACAAATTAATTACAGTTAAAAATACAGTTTTATCTGTTTACTTATAACAGTTTTAACTGTATTATCATTTCATCAAAACAAATCAACTTAACAAAGTTGAAGCTCTTTAAAAATTCGGAAAGTCGGGACAACTTATAAAGTGTTATTCAAGTAGACAGTGTGAAAGCGAAGCTCATCTTAGAACGAAATGCCTAGCTCCCTCTAAGCTGATGAACGAATAACGCAGAGTAAGGGAGCGCAACACCAGCTGGGGTATGTACCAGTATTCAAATCAAAGCGTATTCATAGAGTGCACTTGAGTTTGAAAATGAGGTGAATAGATGAATAGATTAATGATGATTCTAGCTATATTCGGTGTAATGTTGAGTTTTGCGCTAATTATATTTGGCGTCCACATCCGTAATAACGGTGCTATTCAAAACGGCTTAATGTTTGCATTTTTAAATTTGCTGTTTTGTTATCTGATTAAAAAGCATTGATGCTGATATTTATAATCAGTTTATAACCGACATATGTTATGCACAAGCTAAAGTTGAATATAACAAGAGATTCTGACAGCTCGGAAAGACGAGTACATACTAACATCCTTTCGCCCTCTTTGAGGGCTTTTTTTGACAGATCATTTTAACGAGGAGTAAATCAATGACAAGCAAGAAAATTATTGAACGATTACAAAAACAAAACTGGTTTGTTAAATGTGAAACAGAGCACGAAGTAGCATTAGTGTTAAACGCCTGCGTTGATGCAAAAATTAGCTGGTCGCACGGCGCGTCTGCGTCGTGCTTACCCGACCTGCTTTTACTGAAAAAGCCTTTGTTTATTGAACAAAACACGGAACATGGATGCGGTTTGCGTTGGGATGATCTGGAACCATTTCGCATTGGTAAAAATTGCGAAGACATAACAGATTGGTTTTTCGAAGAATTGAGGAATGAATAATGGAAGAATTAATACCACAAAATGAACATCAAGAGCATATGGTACAGGTTTTATTAGCAAAAATGCAGGGTGTACCAGTTGAATATAAGCGCGGCGCTGATTGGTGCCGAGCAGTCCCTGATTCCGTATCATTGAATACAGAATACCGTATCGCACCTCAATCAACACCTTTACCAATTTCTCGTGAAATGTGGACACTGATTGATAGGACATGGAACTATGCAGCAATAGATGCAAATGGCAGAGTGTTTTTTTTCGAACGTAAACCATACATCGTAGCAACTGATGAATTGTGGAGCAGTAACACAGGAAAATATATAGGGTGCGCATTAGCTATTAATATTGAAGGCATTAACTGGAAATGGTCGCTCACAGAACGACCAGAGGACGTTTAAATGAACACAATACCAACTGATCATGTCGGCTGTAATGTACATGACACAGACCGATTCAGACTAAATTACAAACTAAACAAGGGCGAGCAAATATACGCCCTTTTTTGTACCTACTTTTTGACATTAGGCGGATTGTTTATGCTTATTCGCTGGATGTTAGAAGTAGCGACGGAGTGAAGATAATGACGTGGGAAGAAATATATAGCTCGCTACCCATTCAAGCCAGAATGATTATTGATATAGCAGAAGCGTACAAAGTTGATTTAACAGAATTAGCTAATTTACAAGTTCAAAAACAAGAAAACGACACGCATTTAAATGAGGTTCGATATGGTAGAGATTAGAAAAGCGGTTAGAAAAAAAGCAAAATTAAGATTGGGTATAGCGGCACCCAGTGGCGCAGGTAAAACTTACTCATCATTGCTGTTAGCTTTCGGGTTGGGTCAAAAGGTAGGGTTAATTGACACAGAACAAGGTAGCGGTGATTTATATGCTGATTTGGGCGACTATGACATTATTCAAATTGAAGCCCCCTACACTATTGATAAATATCTACAGGCAATTAAGGCGTTCGAGCAAGCTAATTATGACGTAATTATTATCGATAGTCTTTCTCACGCATGGGCAGGCGATGGCGGTTTATTGGATAAACAAGGGAAAATCGCAGATAGCGGTAAGGGAAATGGCTACACAGCTTGGAGAAGCATCACGCCGGAGCATAATGCGCTTGTTAATACAATGCTAGCAAGTCCGTGTCACATTATCGCAACAATGCGAAGCAAGCAAGAATATGTGCTACAAGTTAACGATAACGGTAAACAAGCCCCCAAAAAAGTTGGCATGGCACCGATTCAGCGTGATGGAATGGAATATGAATTCACTGTCATGTTCGATATTGATATTAATCACAATGCAACATCAACAAAAGATAGAACACGGTTATTTGACGGCAAAATTTTTAAGATTACATCAGAAACTGGCGAGCAATTGCTAGCGTGGTTAAATAACGGTGTTACAAAAGAGCAGGCAGAAGTTAATAATTTCAAAGAAAAGACCTCGAATGTGTCATCTTTGGATGAACTGCAAAAATTATTCGCTATTAGTTTTAATAACTTACGTGGATGCAGCGAGCAAGAAGAAGTTATAGAGCACTACAATCAGTTAAAGATAAAGCTTTCAGAAGGTGAAAATAATGAGACAGTTTAATATTTATTTCGATATAGAAACAATTCCAACCCAGTCTGACAATATAAAAAACTATATTCAAAGTAATTTAACAGCGCCGGCAAATTATAAAAAACCCGATTCGATAAGTGCATGGCTCGAAGAAAACAAAGAACCGGCGTATCGAAAAACCGCATTAAATGGCGGTTTTGGTCAAATTGTCTGTATTGGTTACGCAATCAATGACGGAGATGTGAAGGTAATTCATTTTGATAACTGGGCATCATCTGAAAAAAAATATTGCAATTATTTTTTAATGATTTGATTGAGTGTTATAGACCAAGTTCAGATATTACACCACATTTTATTGGTCACAATATCGAAAACTTTGACCTGCGCTTTATTTATCAACGTGCAATTGTGTTAGGCGTAAAACCACCGGCATTTTTACCGCTCAATAGTAAATCATATAACAATATGTATATATTCGACACAATGACGGAATGGGCAGGTAAACGTAATTACGTGTCTTTGAATGAAATTTGTTTGTCGCTCGGTATACAGCCAAAAGGTGACGAAATAGACGGCTCTAAGGTTTGGGATTTTGTGCGGGATGGAAAATTAAAACAAGTTGCAGACTACTGTGCTGATGATGTTGAAAAAGTTAGAGCAATTTATAAAAGAATAACATTTCAAGATGTTGCTTAATTAATCAAATAACCGTCACTTGGACGGTTTTTTATTAAAAGGAAAGAATTATGACTAGATTAACTAAATCTATCAAAGAGCAAATTTGCAAAAATGCAATTGAACAATCACCAGTAACTAAAGAGCTGAAAACAGTAAATGAAAATTTATCTAAATTAGCTCTTGATGTTTATAACGATAACGTAACATCTGAGCTTCTCAAGGAAGCGGATGAGATAAGAGCTCGTGCGAAAGAGTTGCCATTTTATTATTATTCTGTTTTTCAAATTTGCGACGGAGTGAGATGTAATTTTAACGGGTTACGCGCATATCTAAAATTACCTCCTGAGCGAGTTTTTTATAGATTAGACGAAGGTCCAACATACACCGCCGATCATGAGTTTTCAAAACGATTTTTATCATTACAGAACCAGGTCGAAAACTCAGAAAAACAGATAGAAGATTTACGACAGGAAATTATGGCTATCTTAAATAGTTGTGCAACTCTCAAAAAATTACAAGAGGTATGGCCAGAATCAGTCAACTTTTTAGACGGTATACAAGCAGATGTTATTAAAACTAATTTACCTGCCGTTGTCGTTGAAAATTTAAACAAAAAGCTAGGCATAACAGCAGGCTAAAAATAACGTCTGATATATGCGTTGATAATTTGAAATATACAAGCCGTGTATAACATTGACGGTAGTCACGCCGTTGGCGACAGAGTGACACCCACCCAAATCACTACATCAGAGGGTTTTAAAAATGCCTATTCTAAACAAATCACAAACAGAGAAGCAGAATAAAGATTATTGGCGAACATCAGAGTTATTGATCAATGATGCATTAAAACTGCTGAATATCGGAGTATTCGAAGTTGATGTTTGTTGCTCAAGTGTTGATGTGAAAATTGAAAAAGCTAATTTTTGCATAACTGAGAATCGTGATGCATTGAAATGTAATACATGGTTTTCATTGTACAAGTCGAGTAACACCTCATTTTGTAACCCGCCATTCTCTAAAAAGTGGGATTTTTTTCAAAAGGCAGTTGAGCAGGTTAAAAAATGGAGTAAACAGGTATTGATTGTCTTGCCTTACACGCCAGTGACAAAAGCCTGGCAAGATAATATACACGGTCAAAACTGTATTATTTATGTTCCCGACGGTCGTTATCAGTATTTGTTGCCGAGCGGTGAAAAGTCTGTAAATAGCTGTAATTTTGATACATGCTTGATTCTGCTTGTTCCGTTCAAATGTGGAAATGTAATTGTTAATTATAAGCGAGGTTTAAGTGAGTGAAAAAGTATATGACGTTGATTTACCACCTCCTAAATTCGGAATGTTTGACCCAGTTTTTTATGACGGTATGAAAACAGAAATCGCAAATAATGATATTTATTATGCATATGATGAATCTGGCGTTATGTGCCCGTGGTATCACATCCCCGTTTTTATAGACGGGTTTATTAGCATTCAACTAGTACCAGAAACAGATTTAACGGAGGTGGGTAATGATTAATTGGCGTGATGCTAGCAAAGAATTACCAGAAAACCTTGTTGATTGCATCGTAATTACTAGGTCATTTTCGCAAGACGGGAAAATTATAACTAGCACTCAGAACTCATGTTATTACAGAAGAAGCGATAAATGGGGGTATGTTAATGGCTGTCATGTTTTGGCTTGGGTTTACACGCATGAGTTAATACAGTTGTGCGGATTAAATCAATCTTTAATAGAGGTGAGAAATAACTAAATAAGGAGTAATCATGTCAGAAAAAATAACGTTTGTAGTGAGCGCGCGAATTGGTCCGTCACAAAATGAAGTAGAAATAGAAGTTGATAAAGCTGAATATGAAGCTGCGGAAGATAAAAATGCTTACGCACAAGAGTTAGTTGATTCTTATATTCAAGAACTTGTAGAGATCGGAATAGGTATTAAGGAGTAATTATGAAATATTTTACGTATGACCACAATGGCGATGGTTTTGAATATCACAACACAGAAGAAGAAGCAAAAAGCCATGCTGAACAGCTGCTTGATTATTACATACAAAATGGTGATCCTGATTTTGTTGATATTTGTTGGGGTGAGATTAAAGAGTCTGTGCATTCAAATGATGCAGTGCTTGAGTTAAAAGCAAGCAAGGAGTGATTATGATTACAGATGAAAATTCATTGACACGAACTGAACTATTAAAAGAAGCTATTGTTTGCGTTAAAGAAATTGAAAAAAATGCAAAAACAAATTGATAAACGATTGGAGAAAGAAAATGGCAAATAATTTAAATCAGTGTTTATTCACTGGCAGAATCGGGAAAATCGAGGAGCGTTACACCTCTGATAACAAGTTAATCGTTAATTTCACTATGGCAATTGGTAGCTATAAGAAGAATGGCGATAGCTATGAAGATGTCACAGATTGGGCTAATTTACGAGCGTTCGGTAAGATTGCGGAAAAAGTGCGAGATAAAGGCAAAGGTGCTTTTATTCGTGTTACAACTCGATACAAAACAGATAAATGGCAGGACCAACAAGGCAACAACAAAACAGCCATTTATTTTATAGTTGATGATTTTGAGGCGTTAACGTTCGATAAAAGCAGTAATCAGTCAGCGCAACAACATAAACCGCAAACATCAGCTCAGCAAGATGAGTTTATAGATGATGATATTCCATTTTAATCAATGACTTATAAAGTTACCCACAAAATCTGTTAATAACTCACTGAACAACCACCCTATTCTATTAATTTTACAAACATTCTCACGCTGATTATTTAGCGTGCAATTAGCTATTAACTGAGGTTTTACAATGAATAAATACAGAAAATTACTTAGTGTTATTTGTTGATGAGAGATGAGAAGAAATTATAGGGGTAATTATGGAAATGATTACATTAAAAGATGCGGCAAGAATAACAAAATTATCTTACACGTATCTTTATGAAAAAAGAAAAGAATACGGATTTTCTTTTCAATCTAAATCAAAAAATAGAGTTGGAAAGTGGTTAGTCGATAAAAAAGAGTTTGAAGAAAAGTTCAAAGCAAATCATAATGCAAATCGGCTAACCTCTGAAATTAAGGAGGTAAAAAAATGTCAATTAAAAAACGAGGAGAAGTTTGGCATATTGACATCGTCGCGCCAGATGGCTCAAGAATTAGACGCTCTACTGGTACGGCAGACAAAAAACAGGCGTTAGAATATCATGATCGGCTAAAAGCTGAATTGTGGGAAACGTCAAGAATCAACAAAAAGCCAACTAGGCTTTTTGAAGAAGCTATTATATTGATGTTAAAAGATGGAGAACATCAAGCAAGATTTGACTATAAACAGGCTCACGCAGAATATTTTTTAAATATCTTTTCGGGTAGAGATTTATCAACTATTACTGGTGAGGAGTTAACGAACAGTATACCAACATTTCATGCAAAAACTAAGAAACCAATAGCAAATGGTACAAAAAACCGTTATCGCTCTACGATTCTCAGGGCGTTTAGTTTAGCTCATAAAATGAACTGGATTGATGCTGTTCCCTACATTCCTCGTTATGGTGAGCCTAAAGTCAGAGTAAGGTGGATCACAAAGGAAAAAGCAAGCTTGCTCATACAGAATCTAAAATTACAATGGATGAAAGATGTTTGTTTTTTTGCGCTATCAACAGGTGCGCGTATGAGTGAGATATTTACGCTAACGTGGCACAATGTTGATCTTGTTAATCGTGTAGCAACCGTCACTAACGAAAACGCAAAATCAGGAAAAGCAAGAGCGTTATTACTAAATCATGACGCAATGGAGTTAGTACGTAAGTTAAGATTCAGGAATAATTGTGAATATGTATTCACTCGTTCAACTAAAAAGCGAGTGCGTGATATTGATCGTCGAGATTTTAAACAAGCCTGTCAATTATCAGGAATAGATAATTTTCATTTTCATGATTTACGCCACACTTGGGCAAGCTGGCACGTTCAAGCAGGTACACCGCTCTATACGCTCAAAAATCTTGGCGGATGGGAAACGTTAGAGATGGTGAATAAATACGCTCATCTAAACGCAGATCATATGCTTGAATTTGCAAACAATGTCACATTTACGACACAAGGCTTGCTCAACGACACAATGGGAAACGTAAGAAATGGTTAAAAACTTATATAAATCATAGTGTTTAATGGTGGCCCCTACTGGACTTGAACCAGTGACCAATCGATTATGAGTCGACTGCTCTGACCAACTGAGCTAAGGGGCCATTTGGATGTGCTACTTAGTTAGTAGGGTTGCGATTATAATAGAGTTAAATCGAATTTGCTATAGTTAATTAATAAAATAGGTCGGTTTGATTATTTATTGTCCTGTGATTTATTAGATTTTATACAAGTTTAATTACTGATATTTTTTGTTTAATTAAACTGCTACAATAATTTAGTTTATTATTGAT
This sequence comes from Gilliamella sp. Occ3-1, assembly GCF_001690655.1. Lineage (GTDB taxonomy): Bacteria > Pseudomonadota > Gammaproteobacteria > Enterobacterales > Orbaceae > Gilliamella > Gilliamella apicola_P. The sequence continues at coordinate 24,363 of NZ_LZHQ01000008.1, read as the reverse complement.
TGTTGTTTTATTGGTTGAGGAAATATTATGTCTATAAAAAAATTATTATTCATTGGTGTTACGATGGTTGCGACTTTACTTTTAGGTGCTTGTAGTAGTTCTAACTATCAAACTACTTCTGCCGGTAGTCAAGTTCGGTTTATTGATACTAAACCAGCTGCTTCTTGTCAGTTATTAGGTAAAGCAGAGGGGCGTCGTAGTAGTTTTTTTTCTGGTCTTAAAACACATAGTGAGCTTATTCGTGATGCGGCTTCTGACCTGATGAATAAAGCTGCTGCAATGGGTGGTAATGTGATTTATAATGCACAGGATACTTCAATGCAATATATTTCTGATATTGCACCAACAGATGCGGTTATGGTTGGTGAGGTTTATAGCTGTAAATAATGCTGATTAAATGAAAAAGGGAAGTTTTTCCTTCCCTTTTTGCTGATAGTAATAACTTGTAATATTTTGAGTTAATTTAGCTATTTTGTTTTTCAAATCGCTGCATAAAATCAATTAAATAATTGATGCCTTCTTGATCCATAGCGTTATAAATTGATGCTCGCATACCTCCTTCAATTCGGTGACCTTTAATGCCAATAATGTTAGCTTGAGTTGCTTCGCTTACAAATTTTTTATCCAACTCTTCATTTGGTGATAAAAAAGTAACATTCATAATTGACCGATTTGCTACTGCAACATTATTTCGATAAAAGTTAGATTGGTCGATGAATTGATATAGTGATTGTGCTTTAGCTTGGTTTCGTTGCTGCATTGCTTTTAATCCACCAAGACTTTTTATCCATTTAAACACTAGCCCCGACAAATACCATGCAAATGTAGGTGGAGTGTTAAACATTGAATCGTTGTCCATTAAGATTTTGTAATCTAGTACTGATGGTAAGATTTTTTTTGCATGGCCAATTAGATCTTCTCGCACAATGATAATGGTAATACCTGATGGACCAATATTTTTTTGAGCACCCGCATAAATTATGCCATATCGATTTATGTCAATAGGTTGCGATAATATACACGATGATAAGTCAGCTACAACGGTTTTGTCACCAAAGTTGGGTTCTTCAAAGATTTGAACGCCATCAATTGTTTCGTTTGGACAATAGTGTACATAGGCAGCATTATCATTTAATTGCCATTCTGACATAGATTTAACAGCCGTTAGTCCGTTTTGTTTGATAACAACATTTTGTTCATTAACTTGGCAATATTTGCTGGCTTCTTTGATTGCGCATTGGCTCCAATAACCACTGTTAATATAGTCGGCACTGGTTTTATTTCCTAAAATATTTAATGGAACTGCAGCAAATTGTGCTCTGGCTCCACCTTGGCAATAAAGAATTTTGTAATTTTTAGGAACGTTTAAGATTTCTCGTAGGTCGTTGGTAGCCTCAATAGCACAGGCGTCAAAATCTTTACCTCTATGGCTTAATTCCATGACTGATGCGCCAGTATTATGCCAATTTAATAATTCAGTTTGAACTTGTTTTAATACTTCAGCAGGCAATTTTGCTGGACCGGCACTAAAATTATAACTTTTACTCATTATGCTTCACTTTAATCCATTCAAAAAAGAGCTCTATTTTTACACTGTATGAACAGATATACAATCATATTTTTTGTTAAAAAGTTTCAGGTAACTATGTGTTTCAGTATAAAAATACCAGCTAATACAGGTATAGTTGTTATTAGATTAATATAGCTGTTTATAAAGTTGTTGCTTGGCAACTTCAATCGCTGATTTTACCTGTTGTGGTGAAACCCCGCCTTTGGCACATCGTTTAGCTAGGCATGATTCTAACGATAATATTGGATAAACATCATTATCAATAACTGGGCTAAATTTTTGTAGTTCTTCAAGCGAAAGTTCTTCGAGCGCTTTTTGCTTTGCAATAGCATCAACAACTGCTTCACCAACAATGTGGTGTGCCTCACGGAACGGTATGCCTTTGGCTACTAAATAATCAGCCAGTTCAGTTGCATTAGAATAACCTTGTTTGGCAGCTTCTTGGCAATTTGTGTAGTTAATTTTAATATCCTCTAGTACTAGTGTGGACATATCTAAGCATTCTTGCCAAGTATCAAGTGCGTCAAATAGATGCTCTTTGTCTTCTTGTAAATCTTTATTATAAGCAAGCGGTAAACCTTTGAAGGTCATTAAGGCTCCTGTTAATGCACCCGCAACCCGCCCTATTTTGCCACGAATCAGTTCTAATGCATCTGGATTCTTTTTTTGTGGCATGAGTGAAGATCCTGAAGTCACTCGATCTGATAGTTCAACAAAATTGGCTTCACCACTATTGAAAATAATAAGATCTTCAGCAAAACGCGATAGGTGTACCATACCTATTGAAGCATTATTTAATAGTTCAAGAATGTGATCACGATCAGACACCGAGTCCAAACTATTATTAGTTGCTTGAGCAAATCCTAACCAATGCGCTAATTGTTCACGATCCATTGGATAGGCAGTTCCAGCTAATGCACCTGAGCCTAATGGACTAACATCTAAACGTTGCAATGTATCTTCTAAACGGCTGACATCACGACTTAGCATTTCAAAATAAGCCAGGCACCAATGCGCAAATGTAATTGGTTGTGCTCGTTGCAAGTGGGTGTAACCAGGCATAATAGCTTTTTGGTGCTGTTCAGCGGTTGTAACTAGTAATTGGCGTAAGTGATTTATCGCATTAATTAAATGAGGAATTTGGTCTTTACACCATAATTTTAAGTCGGTTGTTGATTGGTCATTACGGCTTCGTCCTGTGTGTAATTTTTTACCTAATTCGCCAATTTTTTCAATCAGTTTTTGTTCAACCCAACTGTGTATGTCTTCGGCATCACTTTGTAAAATTTGGTTAGGATCTTGTTTAACCAATAGCAACAATTCATTTAAGGCTTTTTCTAATTTTTTTTGTTCATCATAAGATATAACGTTAACCGTTACCAATGCTTTTGACCAAGCAATTGAGCCAATGATATCTTGCTCTGCAAGACGATAATCAAAGCGTAATGAATCATTAAAATGCTTAAATCGTTCATCTGCTTCTTGGCTAAAACGCCCACCCCATAATGCCATAATTACCTCAATATTATCTTAAATAAATGTTATCTTAATGATTAGCTGTACAATTTCAATTTTCGTTTTATATATTTATTTTTATAATAAAATTAAATTTAATCAAGAATAAAAATAATATATACAGGACATTGCCTGTATATATTTATTATTATCGCTATTTTATTTGCAAATTGGCGTTTACTTTTTCGCTTTTTTGGCAGTTTGTTTTTGCTGTTCCTCATTTAAAGCACGTATACGTGATGATAATGAGAATAGACGAATAAATCCTCCTGCATGGCTATGATCATAAACTTCATCTTCACCAAATGTAGCAAATTCTTCATTATATAGGCTATTTGGTGATTTCTTTTGTACGGCAGTTGCATTACCTTTATAAAGTTTAACCACTACTTCACCCGTCATGTCTTGTGCCAAAACTTCAGCCGCGGCTTGAATTGATCGACGATATGGTGCAAACCAGCGCCCATCATAAACAACATAAGCCATTTCAATACCTAGTTGTTCACGCCATTTAAAGCTGTCGCGGTCTAATATTAATTGTTCTAAACCACGTAATGCTGTCATCATTATTGTGCCGCCAGGCGTTTCATAACAACCACGCGATTTGATACCGACTAAGCGATTTTCAATGATATCAACTCGACCAACACCATGTTTTGCACCAATTTTATTTAATGTTGCAACACAGTTATATGGTGATAATTTTTTCCCATTTACTGAAACCACTTCGCCTTTTTCAATACCAATGGTTACTAATTCTGGTTGGTTTGGAGCATCTTCAGGCGAAACAGTCCAAGCCCAGCAATCTGTATTAGCTTGGTTCCATGTGCTTTCTAACACACCACCTTCAGTGGAGATATGCCATGCGTTTTCGTCACGGCTGTAAATTTTTTCAACGGTTGCAGTTGTTGGAATTTTACGAACTTTTAAATAATCAATTAATGCTTCGCGTGAACGCAGATCCCATTCACGCCAAGGAGCAATCACTTTAAGTTGTGGTGCAAGTGCAGTATAGGTTGTTTCAAAACGCACTTGGTCATTGCCTTTACCAGTCGCTCCGTGACAGAGTGTATCAGCCCCGACTTCTAACGCATATTCAACTTGCGCTTTTGCAATAATTGGACGAGCCATGGAGGTACCAAGATAATAAGTTCCTTCGTATAAGGCTCCTGTTTTTAAGACTGGATATACGTAATCTTTAACAAATTCTTCTCTTAAATCAACAACCTTACAAGCAACTGCACCCGATGCTTTAGCCTTTTTTTCTACATCTTTTAGTTCTTTTGGATCTTGACCTACATTAGCAACAAAGGCATAAACTTCACATCCACCATAATTTTCTTTCAACCAAGGAATAATTGCTGATGTATCCAAACCACCTGAATAAGCCAATACGACCTTTTTTGTTCCACTTTTTTCCATGTTATACCCTTTCTAAATTAACTGACGATAAAAATGAGTTAAAAATATTTTTTTATTAATCGTTAGATATAGATAACTAGCTTAATATAATAGCTGCTCAATATCTAAGCAATGATTCTTGTGCCTGTAGTGCCTGATTGCCCATTAAATAATTCGATGAGTTGGTGGGATTCTTTCCAACTAGCAATATCAATTGGTCGTCCTAAGGCCTTGGCGGCTTCGAAAGCTGAATTCACTTTAACAACCATACCGTCTGTAATAACACCTTTAGCAATCAGTTGCTCCGCTTGTGATTGAGTTAATGATTCAATGCGTTGTTTGTTTTCGTCAAGTACGCCAACTACATCAGACAATAATATTAAATCTGCATTTAAGGTCTTAGCTAGTGCTACCGCTGCGTGATCGGCATTAACATTCATCATTTGTCCCGCTTGAGTAATACCAATCGAGCTAATAATGGGAAGGTAACCCGAATTAATAAGTAGATTGATTAATGTGGGATCGCCAGCTTTGGCTTCACCAACATAACCTAAATCTTCTGAAATTTGTTTAACTTCTACACTATTACCATCAGCTAAACAGAGTCCTACACTTGCTATTTGCTGTTTTTTTGCTTCTGACAATAAAGTAGTATTGGCACTGCCAGCAAGGCTACCAACAATAACGTCAATTTGATCAGCAGGAGTTACCCGTAATCCATTGCGACGGACTACGGGTAAAGAAAGCCTATCCATTAATGAATCAACTACCGTACCACCACCATGAACAATAATTAATGATCGTTGAAAATTTTTTTTGTACTCACTAATAACGTCAAATAATTTACTTAAGGCATCTTTATTGTCGAGCAATACGCCTCCAAGTTTTATAATTAATGGTTTCATTTTAGTTTCCTATTAATTTAACCTACTTTTAATTCATTAAAAATTTTGTACAGAGCTTTTGAAATAATTCACTCATTTTTATAATAATGACGTGGTTTCATCAAAATTATATCGAATGTTCATACACTGCACAGCTTGTGCTGCTGCGCCTTTTAATAAGTTATCTTCAACAGAAATTAATATTAAATGACGATCTTTTAATACAAATCCAATATCACAATAAGGCAAACCAATGACAGATTTTAATGCTGGCCAATCTTTTTGATAAATTCTAATCAAAGGCTTATTTTTGTAATATTTATTTAGAGCTTTGAGGATATCTTGTGATGTAACACCTTCATTTACTCGGCAAGTAATTGTGGCGTGGATACCTTGTTTAAAACTGCCTAAATGAGGTGTAAAGATCACTTCTTGACCTAAATGTGTTGCAATTTCGGGTTGGTGCCGATGAGTAAAAAGTCCATAGGCATGTAAACTTACTTCACAAAATATATTATTATGCGAAGGTTTTCGCCCTGCTCCACTCACCCCACTCACAGCATTAATAACAGGCCATTGTGAATTATCTAATAGCCCCTCCTCGATTAATGGTTTTAATGGTAATTGTGATGCTGTAGGGTAACATCCTGGTACAGCAATCAGTTGTGCCTGTTTGATTTGTTCACTATTCCATTCTGCTAAGCCATAAACTGCTTTATCTAACCATTTTGGATGCTGATGAGTAAAACCATAATAATCGGTATAAAAAGTAGCAGAGTTAACTCTAAACGCACCCGACAAATCAAAAACTGTACAACCATGTTCTAAAAAATAAGGAGCTATATTGTGGCTGACTACATGTTCAGTAGCTAAAAAAACTATATCAAGATCATTGATATAGGCAGAATAATCTGCAGTGGCAATAAGTGGTAAGTCAACAACACCTTTTAATTGAGGGTGTAAATCATAATCAGAAATAAGCTTACCACCGTCTTGGCTGTTTTCAGACACAGTTAAAGCAATAAGTTGTATATGCGGATGCTTGTGCAAATAATGAGCTAATTTTGCCCCTGCATAACCACTTGCACCAACAATAATTGCTTTTAACATACCCTACCCTTATCTATTTTTTATGCAATAATGTGCATATAGTAGGTTATTTATAAGGCTATTACAAGCACAAAATGAATTTTTATTCACTTTTTGTGAATTTAATTTCAAACATTTTTTGCAGACACCCAAATATTCTAACGTATTATGTTGTATTAAATTGTTTTTTAGTAAATATAAACACGAGTAATCTGTTCGAAATGCCTGCCGATAAAGATCGGCAGGTGAGGTGTTGGATTATTTTAATAAAGTTGCTGATTTTAATATCGCTATCAATAATTCCCAATAACGATAAACACTTTGAATGTTAACTTTTTCATCTGGTGAATGTGGCGAAACAATCGTTGGTCCAATTGATATCATATCCAGATTTGGGTAACTTTGTTTAAATAAACCACATTCAAGCCCTGCATGAATCACCATTATTTTGGCTTTCTGAGAAAAAATTTCGTGATATTTATCTTTAGCAAGCTTTAAAAGCTGTGAATCTAAATTAGGTTCCCAACCTGAATAACCGCCACTTATTTCATAATTAGCATCCACTAATTGGCTAAGTGATGTCAATGTTGATACAACCGCATCTTTAGCGCTATCGACTTGAGAACGAATAAGAAAATGGACATTCAGTTGATTGTCCTCAATACTAACAATACCTAAATTGAGCGATGTTTCAACCACACCATGAAGTTGATCGCTCATTCTAACTACACCATTAGGCGCTGAATTTAACCAGCTTATGATTTTATTTTGATGCTCTGTAGTTAATACGCGTTTTACTTTGTTTGATTCAACTTCCGATAACGTTATTTCGATAGCAGGTTCTACATGACCTAACTCACTATGTAAAATTGTTTGATACTGTTTAACAATGGCTTCTAATTTTGGCACTTCTTGTTTATTTAGTGTAATTTCAATAAAGGCTTCTCTTGGGATCGCATTACGTAGTGAACCACCTTTTATATCAGCTAATCTAAACGAGATATCTTGTACATATTGTGCTAAAAAGCGAGCCATCAATTTAATTGCATTTCCACGACCAAGATGAATATCACAACCTGAATGCCCCCCTTTTAATCCTTTAAGTGAAATGTTCATATAACAATCATGCTTTTCTGGCATTACTGCATAAGTAACAGCAAAGGTTGTAGTAAAGTCAACGCCGCCAGCACAACCTGTAAATATTTCGCCTTCATCTTCAGAATCAGTATTAATTAGATAGTGACTTTTTAGCCAATTAGGTTGTAAACCAAAGGCACCGTGCATACCAGTTTCTTCTGATACTGTTATCAATACTTCAATTGGTCCATGTTCAACAGCAGGATCAATTAAAACAGCTAATGCAGATGCTAACCCCACGCCATTATCAGCACCTAATGTCGTTCCTTTGGCTTTTACCCATTCGCCATCAACATAAGCTTGAATTGGGTCAGTTAAAAAGTCGTGACTAGTACCTTCATTTTTTTGTGGTACCATATCCATATGAGCCTGTAATGCAATTGATGGGCACTCTTCCATACCTTTGGTAGCAGGTTTACTTAACAAAATATTACCTACTTTATCAAGTTTGCAATCAATACCATGAGTTTTAGCAAAATCGACGATATATTTAGTTATCATTTGTTCATGGTGAGATGGGTGCGGAATTTTACAGATATCATTAAAAATCTGCCAAACAAATTTAGGCGTTAAGGTAGAAAGCATAATATAACCTCAATATTAAGTATGTAATAAATTAATGAGTGGTTTTTTTTATTGAATCACATTATAATAAGGTGCAATTTTACATCTATTTTTAGTTCATTAATATTTATTTATTCATACAATCGATTAAAATTGCAGGTTACTCAATGTCAACAGATCAAATTTTATTAACAGAAGAAGAAATCCAAGCCAAAAAACAACATAAAGCAGAACTTATTGCTGAAAAGAAAAAATTCAATGTTACTTGGGAAATGTTGCAATCCTATGGGCGCCAACTTTCTGAACGCTTATTACCTGCAAATCAATGGAAAGGTATTATTGCCGTTAGTCGTGGTGGATTAGTTCCAGCGGCAATTTTAGCGCGCGAATTAAGTATTCGCTATGTCGATACCGTTTGTATTTCAAGTTATGATCATGATCATCAACGTGAAAAACTAATATTAAAACAAGCTAATGGCGATGGTGAAGGTTTTATTGTTGTTGATGATTTAGTTGACACTGGTAACACTGCTCATACAATTCGCGAAATGTACCCTAAAGCTCACTTCGTAACTATTTTTGCAAAACCTGCTGGTAAACCACTTGTTGATGATTATGTTGTCGATATTGCACAAGATACTTGGATTGAACAGCCATGGGATACAGGTGTTATGTTTGTTAAGCCTATTAGCGATCATAAATAATTGATAAGGAAGTTAAGGTTGTTATGGCAACTACCGAAAATCTAACTGAACAGATATTTAAACCACAATTTGATTATCCTGAAACTTCAACACTTATCAATCGCATTGATAATAGTAATGGTAGTAGCATTAGCGCCTTAGATGGGGAAGTTGACTCCAGATGGTATCGAGTTATTAATCCCATTTTGTGGCATTGGCGTGGATTACCCAAATTAGAGGTTGAAGCGGTTTTATCAAAAATTGCCGCTTCAACTCGACGCCACACAAATGATACCTGGCTAGACACTGTTGTTGGCTATCAATCTGGCAACTGGGTCTATGAATTTTTAAATCAAGCGGCAGTATGGCAAGCTAAAGCTGAATCAATTGATGAAGCAAATCTTATAGATGAAAATAAAAATAATTTACACAATTATTATCTCATAGCCAGCATATATGCAAGTATTGCTAGTTATCCTCATTTTAAAAATGACCAACTAGCAATGTATGCCCAAACATGCGCTTATCAGTATTATGCAAAAGCTCTTCAATTTTCGCCATTTTTGATAAAAGAACTGGAATTTAAAGTCGATAATCGTAGTGTCAAAACAATTTTACATTTGCCAAAATGCGAAGGGACTTGCCCTGTTGTGTTGATTTGTAATGCGTTAGGCAATTTGCAGATCGATTATTATCGTTATTTTAGTGAATTTTTAGCGCCGCATGGATTTGCCATGCTAACTGTTGATCTACCAACTGTTGGTTATAGCCGTAACTTTGCTTTATCACAAAATAGTAGCCAAATTCATCAAGCTATATTAGAGCAGTTGTCTTCTGTTCCATGGATAGATGCTCATCGGATTATTGTTGCTGGATTTAGGTTTGGTTCGCATATTGCCACACGTTTAGCTTATTTGATGCCAAATAAAATAAAAGGCGTATTTAACTTTACTCCGTTTATTCATCAAATCTTTGTTGATAAAGATCTGCAAAAAAATCTACCGAATAGTTATAAAGATATGTTAGCTAGCCGTTTGGGATTGCCTTCAATATCCAACCAACAATTGGCAGCAGAATTAAATTATTTTTCACTAAAAAATCAAGGACTTTTAACTCATGCTTGTCATGTGCCTGTTATGAATATCATCTTTGAGGATGATAAGTTAAGTGATCTTTGTGAAGCAAAATTAATTCATTCAATCAAACAAAATAAAGTAATAACTGTACCTAAAACACAGTTACAAAAAAGTTTGCATCAGGCGTTAACACAATCAGTAAATTGGATGAAGTCTGTTATATAACGTGAAAAAATAAGAATATGCTATGACTATTAAAAAACAACAAACCGTGGTTGTTAAATTAGGTACCAGTGTACTAACAGGTGGAACAAAACAACTTGATCGAGCACAAATAGTTGAGTTGATAAGACAATGCGCAAGTCTACATCAAGATGGACATAAAATTATCATTGTTACATCTGGTGCAATTGCAGCTGGACGCGAATATCTTAACTTCCCTACCCTACCTAATACTGTTGCTTCAAAGCAATTACTCGCTTCTGTTGGACAAAGTAAGCTTATTCAACTTTGGGAACAGCTATTTTCTATCTATAAGATCTATATTGGTCAAATGTTACTTACCCGTGCAGACCTTGAAGATCGTGAAAGATTTTTAAATGCCCAAGACGTTTTAAAAGCAATGTTAGATAATCATATCGTTCCTGTTATCAATGAAAATGATGCTGTTGCAACCGCAGAAATTAAAGTTGGCGATAATGATAATTTATCAGCACTAGCTGCCATTTTAGCCGAAGCAGATAAGTTGATTTTATTAACCGATATTGAAGGTCTTTATACAGCCGATCCAAGAGCTGATAAAAATGCCAAGTTAATTCATGAAATTGATCATATTGACGATAATTTGCGAAGTATCGCCGGTGGTAGTGTTTCAGGGCTTGGCACGGGTGGCATGAGCACAAAATTACAAGCAGCTGAGGTAGCTGGAAGTGCAGGTATAGAAGTTATTATCGCTGCAGGAAATAAACCAAATATTATTATTGATATTGTCAATAATAAACCGATTGGAACACATTTTTCACCACAAAAAACACCATTAGAACATCGTAAACACTGGTTGTTTGGTGCACCTAAAGCAGGCAAAGTGTTATTAGATGATGGTGCTGTTAATGCGATTTTAAATAATGGTAGTTCGCTATTACCTAAAGGGATTATTAGCGTAGAGAAAGATTTTTCTCGCGGTGAAGTTATTGATATTTGTGACAAATTTGGCAAACGTATTGCGCGAGGTGTCAGTCGTTATAACAGTGATGCTTTAAGGCAAATTGCTAGGCATCATTCTCAAGAAATTAGTCAAATTATTGGCTATGAATATGGTCACGTTGCTGTTCATCGTGATGATATGATAATAAAATAAATAATAAACAAGAAAGGAAAATTATAGAATTAGCTATTGGAGGTATAATTGCTAATTGGTTAGCAGTGGATAGATTTAAATTATATGACTGACGATGATAAGCAATCATTATTAAAAGAAATAAATAATATAAAACAACTAAATAGTAATATAAAATAGTGGTGATAACAATGTTACAGCAAATGGGTAAAACGGCTAAACTTGCTTCATATCAACTAGCACAATGTCCTACCGCAATGAAAAACAACACTTTGATGGTTATTGCTGATTTATTAGAACAGCATAGCGCAAGTATACTCATTGCAAATGAAAAGGACATCCAAGCGGCGAAAAAACAAAATTTAAACGAAGCCATTTTAGATCGTCTACTCTTAACACCCAAGCGATTATCATCTATTGCTAATGATGTCCGTAAAATCATTTCATTAACTGATCCTATTGGTCAAATCATTGATGGTTCTACTTTAGAAAACGGCTTAAAGTTACACCGTCACAGAGTACCACTTGGCGTTATTGGTGCGATTTACGAGGCTCGACCAAATGTAACCATTGATATTACAGCTCTTTGTTTAAAAACAGGCAATGCCGCAATACTTCGCGGGGGTAAAGAAACAATCAATACTAATATGGCCACAATTTCTGTTATTCAAAAAGCGTTAAAACAAGTTGGTTTACCCCAGACAGCTGTTCAATATATTAATAATCCTGATCGTAAATATATTCATGAGTTACTTAAACTCGATAAGTATATCGATATGATTATCCCCCGAGGTGGTGCATCTTTACATAAATTATGCCGTGAACATTCAACAATACCCGTCATTACAGGTGGTATTGGAGTCTGTCACATTTTTGTTGATGAAAGTGCTGATATTGATAATGCTCTACCAATTATTGTCAACGCCAAAACTCAGCGTCCAAGCACTTGTAATACGCTTGAAACGTTACTAGTCCACCGAAATATTGCGGAGCAGTTTTTACCAAAACTTTGTCAGGTCATGGCAGATAATAACGTCGTATTACATACTGACCAAAACTGTTATGACATATTAAAAACAGGTAATGCAACTATCCTACCAGTAAAAAATGAAGAATTACGGCAAGAATGGTTATCAAAAGATTTAAACGTGATCATTGTTGATTCACTTGAATTGGCTGTAGAGCATATCCGCGAGTATGGTACGGGTCATTCGGAGTCCATTCTCACGCGTAACTTGCTTAATGCAGAACAGTTTGTAAATCAGGTTGATGCAGCTGCAGTTTATGTCAATGCATCAACACGTTTTACTGATGGTGGGAAATTTGGATTAGGTGCAGAAGTAGCAGTTAGTACACAAAAACTACATGCACGCGGACCAATGGGGCTCGAAGCTTTAACTACCTATAAATGGATAGGTTATGGAGACAATTTAATTCGTCAATAATAAAATTCTGTTTAATATAACTGTTCGGACATCCCAAACAGTTTTTTATGCTTAACCAAACTAATCAAAATTACGCATTAATAATGCATAATTTAAATCGATTTTTTCAGGAATCGGAATATAAACAACATGGCCATCGCCTAAACCAGCAGGAACAGGTTGTCCTTTTTTGTTTTCCATTCGCTCAATCGTAAAAGTTTTGTTGCCTTTCGGCGTCATCATTTCAACGCTATCCCCAACAGAGAATTTATTTTTTACGATAACTTCAGCCAACCCATTTAATCGTTCACCACTAAACTCACCAACAAATTGTTGCCTTTCCGAAACAGAATGGCTATGTTTGTAGTTTTGCATTTCTTCATGCTTATGGCGACGTAAAAATCCTTCCGTATACCCTCGATGAGCAAGTGCATTAAGCTCTTGTAACAAGCGAGGATCAAAAGGCTTACCTTCACTCGCTGCATCAATAGCTTGGCGATACACTTGTGCTGTTCTTGCACAATAATAAAAAGATTTAGTTCTCCCTTCAATCTTGAGCGAATGTACACCAATTTTTGTTAAATCATCTACTAATTCCACTGCTCTTAAATCCTTTGAGTTCATAATATATGTACCATGCTCATCTTCGTAAGCTTGCATATATTCACCTGGGCGACCTGATTCTTCAAGCATAAATACTTTACTAGTAGTTTGACCAATTTCTAATGTTGGTTCAACTTGTTTTACCGAGATCGGTTCACATTTATGTACAATTTGCCCCACTTCGTCTTCTTTACCCTCAGCAACTTTATATTCCCAACGGCAAGCATTAGTACATGTCCCTTGATTTGAATCACGCTTATTAATATAGCCCGAAAGCAAGCAGCGCCCAGAATATGCCATACACAATGCCCCATGGATAAACACTTCTAACTCCATTTCAGGAACTTTTTCACGGATTTCAGCAATTTCATCAAGTGATAATTCACGCGATAAGACGACTCGAGTTAATCCCATTTGATGCCAAAATTTTACTGTTGCCCAGTTAACAGCATTCGATTGTACAGATAAGTGAATTTCCATATCAGGAAAATGTTCGCGAACTAACATGATTAAACCTGGATCTGACATGATAAAAGCATCAGGTTTCATATTTACAATGGGTTCTAAATCACGAATAAAAGTTTTTAACTTCGAGTTATGCGGTGCTATATTCACAACTACATAAAACTTCTTACCTTGAGCATGTGCTTCGTTAATACCAATTGCTAGATTTTCATGATTAAATTCATTATTACGAACTCGTAAACTATATCGCGGTTGGCCAGCATAAACAGCATCTGCACCATATGCGAAAGCATAACGCATATTTTTTAAAGAACCGGCAGGAGAAAGTAATTCTGGTTTTGCATATAAATTTGTCATTAAAAATGCCTCTGATTTCAGGTCAGTATTACTTATAAGTAATAGGTTAAGCAAAATAGGATGGGCATTTTACGCTTTAGGCTATCTGTTGGCAAATTTATTATATTCCAAACTATGAAAAACTTTCAGTTATTGCTTTTCCCGACACTTCTCACTTTGTTTAAGTATGATAAGTTAGGTTTTATTATTCAATAATGGTAAATATTCATCCCATCGGTATTCTCTAATTGGCATGGGATTAACCTCTTTAAAATATAAAACTAATGCAGGTTTAATACCATTCCAATTATCCACGAACTCATATCTAACAAGTTTACCATCTTTGATTAACTTCTTTGTTTTTGCATGATAATTAAAGTAGCTCATAAATAATGTTAATAAATTATATTATAAAATTGAAAAATAACTGTAACTGAAAAAACTAAAAATTGATTAATTTAAAAAATGGAGGCACATCCCAGAGTCGTACCAAGATAGACGGATTTGTACCCTGAAAGCATATTACTACAAATCAATTAAATATTAAATTAAATTGAATTGTATTCTTGCGTAATTTTGACACTTTTTGTCCCAATTCCCCTAAAATTTCACTTCGCTTATCATGATAACAATAAATTACACACTACCAATTTACATACAATACCAAAGATTTTGTGGTGCTACAGGACGCTGTTGAGTATTGTAAGCTGAAGATTGAAAGTGGTGCTTGGTCTATTAACTATAATGACTTATTCATGTGTAGGATTTACTAGCGTTGTTTACAGTAATTTGAGAAACTACTGTAATGAATATACATACTAACGCCTTATCACAGACAAGAGATATGGCGTTTATATTATAAAGAAAAAATAACGGTCACTGATTTGGCAAAACGCTTTATGGTCAGTCGGCCTACCATTTATAATGTACTAAAGAAAGCCCGATTGAAGCTTTTTGTGCCTTTAAACAGTAAAAATGAATATTATAAAACTATCAGTTATGGTATTAAACGTCTGTTTAAAGTTGAAAAAGCTATTGAAGATAAATTAAGACGGCAAGCTAAACCTATCCCAGTGAAATGCTACACGTTGATACCAAACGTTTACCTTTACTTAAAAATGAAACAAAACAGCAAACTAGAGAATATTTATTTGTCGGCATTGATGATTTTTCACGTGAGCTTTATGCCGGTATTTACCCTGATAAACCCCAATTTAGCAGTGATACGTACTTTGAATTGAGACGTGGCATCATCAGCAAATATTTAGCGACTCAAAAGAGAGAAAACAAAAACTTAAACGCTTTATTAATTTTTATAATACCGTTAAACCGCATAAAGCGATTTCAGGGAAAACGCTTTATGAGTTTTTAGAGGATTATTTTAACTATGATGTGTAAACAACTCGGCGTTTTCTTAAAGATTGGATAACTAATCAAGTTATTGCTCAGTTATCTTACAGTTAACAATATTAACCAATACAAAGCCGTTCATTATAGAACGGCTTTGTATTGGTTAATATTAATTAAATTCGCTTATTAGGCTTTGTATTTTTTCATTACAATTGAGGCATTAGTACCACCAAAACCAAAGCTATTTGACATGACTGTTGTTAGTTCACGCTGGGTAGGTTCAGTAATAATATTCATACCAATTGCAGCTTCATCAAGTTCATCAATATTGATACTTGGTGTAATAAAGCCATGTTCTAACATTAATAATGAATAGATAAGCTCTTGTGCGCCAGTAGCACTTAATGAGTGACCTGTCATTGATTTTGTTGATGAAATAGCTGGAATGTTATCACCAAATACCTGTTTGATTGCCCATAATTCTTTTACATCACCAACTGGAGTTGATGTGCCATGGGTGTTGATATAATCAACTGGTACATCTAAATCTTGAATGGCAAGTTGCATACAACGCATTGCGCCTTCTCCTGATGGGGCAACCATGTCATAACCGTCTGATGTAGCGCCATAACCAACCAGTTCACCATAAATATGAGCACCACGAGCAAGAGCATGCTCTAATTCTTCAACCACAACCATACCTGCACCACCAGCAATAACAAAACCATCGCGGTTTTTATCATAAGCACGTGAAGCCTTTTCTGGATTGTCGTTATATTTGGTTGATAAAGCGCCCATGGCGTCAAATTCGCAAGACATTTCCCAACAAAGCTCTTCTCCACCACCAGCAAAGACGATGTCTTGTTTGCCAAGTTGAATAAGTTCAGCTGCATGACCAATACAGTGAACCGATGTCGCACAAGCAGATGTCATTGAGTAGCTAACACCTTTGATTTTAAATGGTGTGGCTAAACAAGCAGAAATCGCCGATGACATTGATTTAGTTACAGCATAAGGACCAACACCACGTAATCCCTTTTCTTTCATTCCAGCAACAACATTATATTGTGTTTTGGTTGAGCCGCCATAGCCAGCAATTAAACCTGTGCGAGGATTAGAGATTTGTTCAGGGGTTAATTTGGCATCTTCGATCGCTTGTTGCAAAGCAAGATAACCATAAATAGAAGCATCATTCATAAAGCGAACAATTTTGCGATCAATGAGTCCTGTAGTGTCTAATTTGACATTTCCACATACATGGCTACGCATTCCGCTATCTTTCATTTCTTGAGAGAAGGTAATACCACTACGACCTACTTTTAGTGATTCCAAGACTTCTTTAGTATTATTCCCAATACTTGAAAGAATTCCTAGCCCTGTAATTACAACACGTTTCATTTTCTATTTAGCTCCTAAGTTATCTGGCTTTAAAACATGAAATTGTGTTGATTATAGCGTACAGTTGTAAGCTGAACAATACTTTACAATTTTTTTTATTTATATCTTCTAATATAGCCTTAATTATTTATTATAAAAGGAATCAAACAAAATAGAACTGCCTAAAAGTAGCGTAGCTAAAAAGTAATTTTTGTCAACAATATTTGCTTGCTAAGCTTTATATTATTGTTATATACTGTATAAATAAACAGCTATTGTGGTGAGCCAATATGAACGAAAAAATGATAACTAAACTTGAGATATTAGCTGAGTCGGCAAAATATGATATTTCTTGTTCATCAAGTGGCGCTTCAAGAGGTAATAAAGATAAAGGCATTGGTAGTGCACATAAGTCTGGTATTTGTCATACATTTACTGCCGATGGGCGATGTGTTTCGTTACTTAAAATTATGCTCACTAATTATTGTATGTTTGATTGTGCTTATTGTATTAATCGTCAAAGTAATGATATTCCAAGGGCAGGTTTTACACCACTTGAGTTGGCTGATTTGACCATTGAATTTTATCGCCGTAATTATATTGAAGGTTTATTTATTAGTTCAGGTATTGTAAGAAGCCCAGATCATACCATGGAAAGAATGATTCGAGTGGTAACGATTTTGCGTAATGAATATGGCTTTAATGGCTATATTCATATGAAAGCGATTCCTGGTGCTAGTAATGAGTTAATTAATCAAGCAGGTTTATTGGTTGATAGAATGAGCGTTAATTTAGAAATTCCAACTGAAGAAAATCTTAAAATATTAGCGCCTGATAAAGATCATCAAAGTATCTATCAGCCTATGCGACAAATACATCAGAATATGTTAGAAAATATCGAAGATCGCAAAAAATTTCGCACTGCACCCAAATTTGTACCTGCGGGGCAAAGCACTCAAGTTATTATTGGCGCAACTGATGAATCAGATAAACAGATTTTGCAATTAACTGCCAAGCTTTACAAACGACCAAGTATGAAACGAGTTTATTATTCGGGATTTATTCCAGTTAATAGTTATGACAAGCGGTTGCCTGTTGTACAAGACGTACCAAGAGTGCGAGAAAATCGTTTATATCAAGCCGATTGGTTATTGCGTTTTTATGATTTTAATGTTGATGAAATCGTTAACGATCAATATCCTGATCTTGATTTAAGTGTTGATCCTAAACTGGCTTGGGCAATACGTAATCCGCAGTTTTTTCCTATTGATGTTAACCGTGATAGTTATCAAAAAATTTTACGGGTACCAGGCATCGGTGTTAAATCGGCCAAGTTAATTGTGATGGCAAGACGTCATCGTAAGCTTACTTTTGATGCGCTTAAACGTATTGGTGTTGTTTTAAAGCGAGCAAAATTTTTTGTTGTTTGTCATGAAATGAGAAAATTTAAATTGCTTGATTCTTCGGCCGAATATATCCGACTATCGTTGCAAGATCCGCCTTTGTTAGAAGATAAACAAGATAATATTTCACAGCAATTAGTCATGGAGTGGTAGACATGTTGGCGTTTTATTATGATAAAAGCTTTGAAGGATTGCTATGTGCGGTATTTGATGCTTTTAAACTCAAAAAGATGCCTGAATGCCTGTTGGCTATTGGGCAGGTTGAACCGCTATTAGTATCTAATAGGCATAATGTTGAATTTTGCGATCTTAAATATGAGCGTGTACGTATGGCGTTAATTAATAAGATTAGTAAAGTGGCGCTTCGTCATTTAATGTATGTCTGGTTATCAGAATTGCCTGAAAGTGATTTAATTGTTTTTCGTTATATTTGCAAGGTATTCAAATCATCTAAATCAATCGAAACTGATTTTGCCGATAAAAATGTGTTATCTGTACATGATATTGCCAAAAAAGTTAGTCGAGAGCGGCATCGTATAATGCAATTTGTACGTTTTAATGCAGTTGACAATCCTCTTAAAGATACGATAGAGCCTAATGAAAGGGAAGATAAGGTCTATTTTTCTATCATTGCTCCTATTTATAACGTATTACCTTTAGTTCTTAAATTTTTTAAAGATCGTTTTGCCGATCAAAAGTGGGCTATATATGATGAAAAGCGCGAATACGGTTATATCTATAATTTACATAGTATTGAACCGATCTCGCTCGTTGATAAAGATGATCTGATTATTAATAGTCAGGTGAATCAACGTTATTTATCTAAGGACGAAGTACTATTTCAGAATATGTGGTTACGCTATTGTAATGCATTAACTATAAAAGAACGAATCAATCCTAAATTACAACGCCAGCAAATGCCAAGCCGATTTTGGCAATATTTACCAGAAATGAAATCAATATTAAAATAAATATGTAAATAAAAAATAATTAAATTAGTATCATCATAAACAAAAGAACATAAAAAACCGCCAATTAACAGCGGTTTTTAATATGATTTAGTAAAAGTACGTAATTTAACAAAAGTTATTGTGAATCGATATCATTAATAACATCATTAATCGATTCTTCACGTTGTTTCTGTTTGTTTTCATCTACTTTACCACCCGATGCGATAAAGTCATTACGCTGGAAGTAAGCATTACGCATAAAGTTATAAGGATCATCGCTATTTTTAATTAGATCTTCATATTCGATTGCCATTGCTCGTGCTTCAACGCCATCAATTACACCACGTGCCAACATCCATTGCCAATCTATCCAAGCAAGTGGTGGATAAAGAGTGTCAACAATGCCACCACCTTCTTCTCTCAATGTTGCTGAACCATAAAATGGCAGTACAACATAAGGACCGTAAGGTACATCGTAATGACCAAGAACATCACCAAAAGTTCGTTTGCCACCTTTTTGTAATTGTGGATCAGACATGCTAGCAACATCCATCAAACCAGCAAAACCGAAAACTGTGTTTAAAAAGAACCGCGCTAAATGTGTACCTGCTTTATGGGTATCACCTTGTAGTAAATTGTTTATCATTGAAGCGGGCTCTGAAAGGTTAGATGAAAAATTAACCACACCTGTACGAACTGGAGACGGAACATAATCTTTCCAAGCTACTGCGGCAGGGCGTAAAACATAGGGATCAAGCGCATAGTAGTTAACATCAAACATGGTTTTGTTAAAACCTGATAACGGATCACTATAGGAATTAGTTTCGGCCTGATAAGTAGCACAACTTGTAAGTGTCATTACAGAAAACATCATACCAACAATTCGTTTTTTCATAGTATTTTCGATTAAAAGTAATAAGGTTAATTATGATGCGATTGTATCATGATTACTTAAAATAGAAAATTTTTCGTTATTTAAATGGCATTACCTAATAAAATTTATTAAAATGTGTGGCCTTATGACCTCATAGTTAAATGGATATAACAAGCCCCTCCTAAGGGCTAGTTGCAGGTTCGATTCCTGCTGGGGTCGTATTTTATAAGTGCTGCTAACTTTTTTTGCATTCCGTATTTATAATTAATTTCCTATTATTTTGTTATTAAAAATTAAATTTAAGAAATCCCATTAGCTTTTTAAAACTTTACTAATTACCTTTATGTATTCTAATTTGACGCAAAAATAAGCATGCTGAATAAATTTTTGTTTTTAATTTATATAATATGAAAATATATTCATGACGTTCGCTTGTAGAAAATTTTCTCGATCCGTTGGGAGTATAATGAATTTAAATCCTATGACAGATTATCGTTCATACACTTCTGTTGACAAATCTAATTCATTTAAAGCTGTTCGAACAGATATGAGCAATGTAGCTAGAGGTTTAAGAAAGTTATAAAGCTTTATTAGCTAATCCTTCGACCCTATATTAAATTTTGTGTATTTACCGGTTAAAGTAGACGGTGAACCCAGTCCCCAAATTCTATCATAAATCGACTCATCGCGCTTTTCCCATTGTGGAGCGACTTTGTTCATTTTTCAGATGCTTGTTGTATCGCTAAATAGATCACCTTTTTCACCGAATCATCTGTTGGAAATACTTTACGTTTTTTAATGACGTGGCGAATTATGCTATTAAGTAACTCTATCGCGTTAGTTGTGTAAATCTCCTTACGGATATCCTTCGGATAAACAAAAAAAGGACTGAGATTTTCCTTGTGCCGTCGCCAAGTTTGACCAATAAACGGGTACTTTTATCTCTCTTCTCTTCAAAATGAGTCAGTTCCTGTGATGCCAGTTCTTGTGTCGATACCTGATAAATGGATTGATTGATTTTATCGATTCGCGTTTGATGTTTTTTGACGAGTTGTGGTTCAAAATCGCTTTCCCTATCACGAGGAATAGCGAGCACTATGGTTTTTATCTCTATGGCAAGAGATACCCCCATTCTCTTAGTCTTTTTTCATCCATTTGTAATTACCTATTTTTACTCAATAGAGTAGTTTAAAAATAAGCAAATACACAAATTTATTTATAGAGTTAAAATATCAGATTTATAAACATAAATAATTTTTTTATATGATAATTATTTTAAAACCGAATCATATCTGATTTTATTTCACCTGATTTAATTTCCAACATTCTACACCTATTTTAATCCTTTTCTTTAGTAATAACCTTTCCACAACTAGATAAGATTCCTACTCTTTCATCATAAATAATACTGATATTTGTTGGTTTCATTTGAGTTTATTCAATATAGATAATTTAAAATTAATCAATGCCCCGCTACTTTCGAGAATAAATTAATAATCACCACACCAAACATGATAAATCCAATGCCTACTAGTGCAGCTAAATCCAAAGTTTGTTTTAAAAAGACCCAAGCAATTAAACTGATTAACACAATTCCGATTCCAGACCAAATCGCATATGCAATACCAACAGGGATTGTTTTTAACACCAATGAAAGAAGATAAAATGATGCGCTATAGCCAATAATAGTGATAATTGAGAAAATAAGATTGGTAAAACCATTTGATAGTTTTAATGAAGATGTAGCTATCACTTCGCAGATAATTGCAAAAAATAATAACATATATGAGTTCATTTTAACACCTATAATTGTTAAATCAAATAGCTAACTATCTAAAATTAAAGTTAAAATTTCAGATTAATCAATCTTCAATTAACAGTATAAATGTTAATAAATATTACCAATATTTATATTATTTTTACATCATTAATTATGAATTATAGATAGCTATTAATACTAGAAAAGAGAGTGAATATGGTGGGTTGTGAGGGGATCGAACCCGCGACCAATTGATTAAGAGTCAACTGCTCTACCGACTGAGCTAACAACCCACTTAAATATTTTAGTTTATTTTATATAAATTAGATTAATAATGCAAATTATCAATTTAATTTTATTTATCAGGATATTTTGATATAAATCTCAGAAACATCAAATTCATTATTATAATATTGTAAAATAAAAATAATTATAAAATCAATATTATTTATCTAACTAAAACTTGTTGTCATAATTTACATTAATTCGCAATTTAACTTTGGAGGCAAAATGAGAGTATTATCAATTACAATGCTTATCTCAATAGAATTAGTAAGCTCCTTGGCGTATGCTCATACAGCAAATGAAATTATTATCCGAGGAGGACCAGTTTATGTTAATCCTCAAAATAAAAGTGATCATGTTAAAGTAGGTGGAGTAAAAAGCGATCTAAAAGCAAAGGCAGATAACGATACCCAACTTGGATTAAACTTTCAATATATGGTTACTAATAATATTGGTGTCGAATTGCTAGCTGCAACGCCTTTTAGCCATCAGCTTAAGTTAGGGGGTGGTAGTTCAACAGGCCTTTCTGGTGCTCATTTAGGAAAAATTAAACACCTACCGCCAATATTAAGTGCTGTTTGGTATCCGCTTGATTCGCAATATGAGTTTCAACCTTATCTTGGAATGGGCATAAACTACACCTTCTTTTTTGATGAAAAACTCAATGGTGAAGCTAAAAAGGTTGGGTTCCATGGTTTAGATCTTGATAGTTCCTGGGGCTGGGCAGCACAGGTTGGTGCTGATTATACTTTCAATGAAAATTGGCTTGTTAATGCTCAAATACGTTATATTGATATTGAAACGAAAGCAACTACACATTTAGGCAATACTAAAGTGACAGCCAATTATAAGCTTGATCCTTGGATTGCTATGATTGGAGTTGGGTACAAATTTTGATTTAATAAGTATAAAAGCCTCTCATTTGAGAGGCTTCAGATTGATGACAAACCTCGATATAATTCGGGGTTTATTTTTTTATTTAAACCATAAATAGGATTTTTAATTTGGATTTTATTAAATAAATTAAAAAATAGCTTAAAAAAATGTAACAAAAATAGCTTTATCGCTATTTTCTTGATATTTTGAGTCGTTGCGGCCAATAAACACTGCATTTGAACCTGCGCTCTATGGTCTCTTTTCGTCGAGCATAGACTTTTTTTCCCACTGACTTAAACAAGTCTCGTTGGCTTTCTCTTTATCTGCTTCCCAGATATAGCGTGTGATGACTTTCTGTGTATTTTTACTCTGTGTACACTGTGACAATAACGGACAGACTTTGCAGGTTGTTGCATCAGAATGATAATGACGATAACCTTCCCTGCTGGTAGTTTTATATATTAATGTTTGCCCGTTTGGGCAAATATAAGTATCGTTTTGACTGTTATAGATAAACTGCTTTTTTCTGATGGGATTCGCACCATGGGTGGGACGACGATAACCCAACACCGGATATATCTGCTCTGCCTGCAGTAAATGGCAAATGGGAGCCGTAAAATAACCCGCATCAAGACCGACACCAACCGGATTAAAGCCAAACCGCTCTAACTGGCGTTTTAATCGAGCCATGTAAGGCTGGGAATCATGAATATTTCCAGCTGTGACATAGGTATCGGTAATTAAATTATGTTTGCCATCAACCGTTCGGTGATCTACGTAGAAAAATCCTTTAGGCTTGCCTTCCCAATGCATAAAGCCACTGTCCAGATCTGTTGTACTGACTTTAATCTCCTTGTATTTCTCTACCGTCGATGGCTTTAAAGCTTTTTTCCGTTTAATTCTCTTTCTGCGTTGATGGCTTGATTAAGTGCATCAATATAATGACTGGGATCAACAATACGTTGCTCATTACGTGCCTTGCCTTTATTGGCATTTGCTTTTAGGTAAGTACTGTCCGTATATAAAACCCGACCACCTATCAACCCTTTGGCAATGGCCTGCTCAACAATATTATCAAAAATCTGTTGATAAATTTCACTGTCATTAAACCGACGGCGACGATTTTAGCTGAGTGTTGAGGCGTCAATCACTTTTTCGGTTAATCCCATTCCCAGAAACCAGCGGTAAGCTAAATTGACCTGAATTTCCTGAATCAGACGACGTTCACTGGGGATACCGAAAAGATACCCCAATAACATGATTTTAAACAGTCTGACCGAATCTTCTGCTGGACGACCATTATTAGGGCAATAAAGTGGTGCTACCGCTTCTCGAATAAATTCAAAATCAATGACTTTAGCTATTTTACGAACAAGATGATTTTAAGGGACAAGCGCATCTAGCGA
>NZ_LZHQ01000007.1 GCF_001690655.1 Gilliamella sp. Occ3-1 | reverse complement strand
TTAAGCTCAGTTCGGCAAACATCTGTTTAAGCTTACGGTTTTCAGCCTCCAGCTCCTTTAAGCGTTTGATATCCGAAGTTTCCATTCCGCCGTATTTTTCCCGCCATTTATAGAAAGTTGAATTACCCATGCCATATTTACGACAGAGTTCTTTAACCGGAATACCCGCTTCAGCTTCTTTTAAAATAGCGACGATTTGATGTTCAGTCATTTTTTTCATGTTTAAATCCTCTTTACTTTTATCATAGAGAATTTTCTACTTTTTTGCTGTATTATTTTAGGGGAGAGTTACATTTATTGTCTAATTATATTTACTATTTTTTTACTGTTTATTTATTCTTGTTGAGAATAATTCGCATTTTTATACTAAAAATAACTTTGATTTTTTTTTAAAATATACATATTTAATATAATTATTTTTATCAGTACTGCCGTCATTTTTTAGGAAACATAATGTCATCTTTTACTCTTAACCAATTACCTTTAGGTCACGAAGCGGTTATTACTAGATTGTTACCCGAATCGTTGCCTTTTCGTCGAAAGTTACTTGCAATGGGTATTACGCCAGGATGTAAGGTCCTGACTCTACGAGTTGCACCACTTGGTGATCCGATTGAAATTAAAATGCGTGGATTTTTGCTTTGTTTGCGTCGTAAAGAAGCACAAGCCATTGAAGTTATGGAGGTAAGCGAATGAAGATAGCATTAATTGGTAACCCTAATTGTGGTAAAACGACGCTATTTAATTTATTAACTGGCTCAAAGCAACGTGTGGGAAATTGGCCTGGAGTGACTGTTGAACGTAAAGCAGGTGTTTTCACTTATCATCATGCACAATATGAAGTTATCGATTTACCTGGTACATATTCGATTGAACCAGATCCACTTAGCGTTTCTCAAGATGAGCTTATCGCACGTCAGTTTGTGTTGTCTGATAGTGATAGTGTTATTATTAATATTATTGATGCAACTAATTTGCAACGTAGTTTGTATTTAACTTGTCAGTTAATTGATTTACAAGTGCCAATGATTGTTGTATTAAATATGATGGATGCAATTAAAGCAATGGGCGAGCAGATTAATGTTGATATGTTGTCAACACTGTTAGGTTGTCCTGTAGTAGCAATATCATCAACCAAAAAATTGGGTCTATCGTATTTTTATCAACAAATCGAAAATATGGTAATTACACCACAAGCTGCTCATCCGTCGATTGATTTGCTTGGCGATGATCAGCAAGCGGTGATTAATCGTTGTATTTGTGAGTTATCTGATGATAGTGTTGTGCATCAACTCAATCGTTGGCAATTGATGGATGCGTTATTAGATGATTCGCGTTATAACTTGCTCGAAAGTGAAAAAGAGATGTTTGCAAACTGCCGTTCATTGCTTGCAAAATGGTGTGATAATGAAATTGATGTGGCGCTTGCTAGTGCACGTTATGATACGATTGATACAATTTGTAAGAAAGTGATTGATAAACCACGTGAACTTAGTCGTCGATTTTCAGACATATTGGATAATATCACCTTAGGGCGTATTACTGGCATTCCGTTCTTTTTACTCGCAATGTATGCCATGTTTATGCTAGCAATTAATTTTGGGGCTGTGTTTATTGATTTTTTTGATGTGCTGTTTGGTACTATTTTTGTCGATGGCTCAACGCAGTTACTTCATGTTATCAATGCACCGAATTGGCTTACGGTTATTTTAGCTAATGGGATTGGCCGTGGCATTCAAACTGTTTCAACTTTTATTCCTGTCATTGGAGCGATGTTTTTTTGTTTGTCTTTTTTGGAAGATTCTGGTTATTTGGCGCGAGCAGCAATGGTAATAGATCGGCTGATGCGTTGCATTGGTTTGCCAGGAAAAGCATTTGTGCCAATGTTAGTGGGTTTCGGTTGTGGTGTGCCAGCCATTATGGGCACGCGAACGTTAGAAAGTACACGTGATCGTATTATGTCAATTTGTATGATTCCTTTTATGTCATGTGGAGCAAGATTGCCGGTGTATGCTTTATTCGCCGTGATATTTTTTCCTAAAAATGCTTCTATAGTGGTGTTTGCCTTATATTTGCTTGGTGTAGTTGTGGCAATGATAACCGGATTTATACTTAAATTTACGCTATTAAAAGGTTCATTAACACCGTTTATTATGGAAATGCCAGTGTATCGTATTCCGACTTTAAGTAGTCTAATTAGTTTGACTTGGCAGCGTTTAAAGTCGTTTCTTTTTAAAGCAGGTAAAGCCATTGTGCTGATGGTAACAATATTAAGTGTGCTTAATTCATGGAGGAGTGATGGTTCGTTTAGACACGAAAGCTCGCAGGATTCTATGCTTTCTGTTGTTAGCCAAACAATCACTCCAGCATTTGCACCAATGGGGATTAAACACGATAATTGGCCCGCAACAGTGGGAATTTTTACGGGTATTTTCGCTAAGGAGTCGGTGATTGCAACGCTTAATTCGCTTTATTCGATGGGCGATGACGATGACAATGAGCAAGCAACTAAGTCGTTTGACTTGTCGCAAGGGATTGTAGATGCATTGGCAACGATTCCTAAGAATTTAGCTGATTTATCAGATGCGCTGTTAGATCCGCTTGGCTTATCTAGTGTTAATGATGATATTGATGCATTGCAATCTGATTTAGAGGTGGGTTCAACCGCTGTATTAAAAATTAAAACCTCATTTGGTACGTCTGCAGCTGCAATGGCTTATTTAATTTTTATTTTACTCTATACACCTTGCGCAGCAGCATTAGGTACGGTATATCGTGAAGCAGGTTTTCGATGGATGGCGTTTGTAGGCATTTGGACGTTTACCGTTGCGTGGCTTACGGCAACTATTTATTACCAATTTACGTTGCTTGGGCATTCTTCAGTCGCCGTTTGGTGGCTGATTGGGTGCAGTGTTTTTATTGTTGTAGTGGTACTGTTTATGCGTACTTTAGTGCGATATTTGCCTTTTAATCAACCAACAGAGCCAAATATATCCCACTGCAAAAAATCTTCGTGTTGTCAGTAAATAAATGGCTGGCTAATTTGTAAAATATGAATAGAGGAAAAGTATGCAGGGATCGCCCTGCAACTTTAGTAATGGTTATGTTGATAACATCAATTCGTGATTATGTACAATTAAAAGGTCGTGCACCATTGAAAGATATTGCCAGACACTTTCACTTACCTGAAAGTGCTACTGAGCAGATGTTGCGGTTTTGGGTCAAAAAAGGCGTGATAAAATTGATAGCACAAGATCAGCCATTGCTTTGCCAAATCAACCAGTGCAGTTCTTGTGCCAGTTGTGGTTTAAACAGTCAACTTGAATATATTTGGGCTTAATCAGTTAAATTATGGTTTAGCGAATTTTTAAATCTGCAAATTTTTTTGTTAATCGTTTTGTAGATTTAAAGATCGATTAATGCAAATTAATCCTAATTTGATTTTGTGATTTAATTCACATAATTGAATTTATTTATACGCTAAAAATAGCAAACATGACTAATATTAATGAGTAATAATGTTACGGTAAAGCCTGATTCTACCTTTTTTGTTTATATTTTACGGTGTTTTTTCGCCCATCACCAAGATGCATCCTCATCCAATGACAAAGTCGTTTTATTATTGAATAATATGTTATTATACTTTCATTATAATAACACGCTGTATGAGGATAAAAAGTATGAGTCAATTAGATGAATTTAAGAAATTAACCGTGGTTGTGGCCGATACTGGTGATATCGATTCGATTAAGCAGTTTTCTCCTGAAGATGCAACAACCAATCCGTCCCTCGTTTTGAAAGCAGCGCAACTACCTCAATATCGTTATTTAATTGATTCTGCAGTGCAAACCGCTAAAAAATTAGGTGGTAGTAAAAAGCAGCAGTTAGTTAATGCGTGTGATCAGGTTGCAGTTAATATTGGTGCCGAGATTTTAAAAATCGTTCCAGGACGTATTTCGACCGAAGTGGATGCACGTTTGTCCTTTGATAAACAAGGTTGTATTGATAAAGCACGCCGTATTATTGAACTTTATAAAGAAAAGGGTATCGATAAGTCTCGGATCTTAATTAAAATTGCGTCAACTTGGGAAGGCATTAAAGCGGCTCAAGTGCTAGAAAAAGAAGGGATCAACTGTAATTTAACTTTACTATTTTCATTTGCACAAGCACGAGCTTGTGCCGAAGTAAATGCTTTTCTAATTTCGCCTTTTGTGGGGCGAATCTATGATTGGTATCAAGCTAAAAAACCAATCGATCCTTATGTCGCTGATGAAGATCCAGGTGTTGTTTCAGTTCGTAATATCTTTAACTATTACAAACAACACGGCTATAAAACCATTGTGATGGGGGCAAGCTTCCGTAAAGTCGATCAAATTTTAGCATTAGCAGGTTGTGATAGATTAACTATTTCGCCTAATCTATTAGCCGAAATGCAACAATCAAATGCGCCTATGGTACAAAAGCTCAATCCTAATCAAACTGTAGTAGCTCGTCCTGCGCCAATGACTGAAGCCGAATTTAGATGGCAACATAATAGCGATGCTATGGCAGTTGAAAAATTAGCCGAAGGGATTCGTGCTTTTGCCGTTGATCAAGGCAAATTAGAAGATATGATTGGCGCACTACTATAATTATATTGGATACAATAGGGGAGCTAGCTCCTCATTTTTACAATATTTTATTCGTTAATTTGATTAACGATTTTTGCAAGTGATATCACTCTTGTATAAAACAATTTTCAACTCAAAAAAATTTTTGGAGATTACAACATGAATGCAACCACATTATCTCACCGCGAACTGGCGAATGCGATAAGGGCATTAAGCATGGATGGCGTGCAAAAAGCAAAATCAGGCCATCCTGGTGCGCCAATGGGTATGGCTGATATGGCCGAAGTACTTTGGCGTGGCTTTTTAAAACACAATCCAACCAATCCTAAATGGGCTGATCGTGACCGTTTTGTTTTATCAAATGGTCATGCTTCTATGTTGATTTATAGCCTATTGCATTTAACAGGTTATGATGTGACGATTGATGATCTTAAAAATTTCCGTCAGTTGCATTCAAAAACTGCAGGTCACCCTGAATATGGTTATGTGCCAGGTGTCGAAACAACCACAGGTCCACTTGGGCAAGGTATTGCCAATGCTGTAGGTATGGCAATTGCAGAAAGAACATTAGCGGCACAATTTAATAAAGCAGGTCATACTATTGTTGATCACCATACTTATGTGTTTATGGGCGATGGTTGTATGATGGAAGGGATATCACATGAAGTGTGTTCATTAGCAGGCACGCTAAAGCTAGGTAAACTAATTGCATTTTATGACGATAATGGAATTTCAATCGACGGTGAAGTAGAAGGTTGGTTTACTGATGATACCGCAAAACGATTTGAAGCATATGGCTGGCATGTTATTCGTGGTATTGATGGCCATGATGCTAAAGCCTTAAAAGAAGCGATTGAACAAGCGCAAGCCGTAACCGATAAACCATCTTTATTAATGTGTAAAACGGTAATTGGTTTTGGTTCGCCAAATAAAGCAGGTAGCCATGAAAGTCACGGCGCACCATTAGGCGATGCCGAAATTGAAGCAACCCGTAAAGCACTAGGTTGGAATCACCCAGCGTTTGAAATTCCTAAAGATTATTATGATGCTTGGGATGCGAAAGCAAAAGGTAAACAGCGCGAAGATGAATGGAATGCTCGTTTTGATGCTTATGCTAAGGCTTACCCTGATTTAGCTAAAGAATTCAAGCGTCGTGTTAATGGTGATTTGCCTGCAAATTGGTCACAAATTGCTAACGATGTGGTGAATAAACTCCAAGCAAATCCAGCAACTATCGCTACTCGTAAAGCATCTCAAAATGCTATCGAAGCATTTGCGCCAGCTTTACCTGAATTTTTAGGTGGTTCGGCTGATTTAGCACCAAGTAATTTAACAATGTGGTCAGGCTCTAAAGAAATTTTAGCTAATGCTGATGGTAACTATATCCATTATGGTGTGCGTGAGTTTGGTATGTCAGCAATCATGAACGGTATTGCGTTACATGGCGGATTTATTCCTTATGGTGCAACATTCTTAATGTTTATGGAGTACGCACGCAATGCTATTCGTATGGCTGCGCTAATGAAAATCCGTTCTTTATTTGTCTATACTCATGATTCAATCGGTTTGGGTGAAGACGGACCAACGCATCAACCCGTTGAGCAAATGGCAAGCTTACGAGTTACGCCAAATGTGAGTACTTGGCGCCCATGTGACCAAGTAGAATCAGCTATTGCTTGGCAGTATGGTATTGAGCGCAAAGATGGTCCAACTGCATTAATCTTCTCAAGACAGAATTTAAAACAACAAGAACGTACTGCTGAACAATTAGCCAATGTCTATCGAGGCGGTTATATCTTAAATGATTGTACTGGTACTCCAGAGTTGATAATTATTGCTACTGGTTCAGAAGTAGAACTTGCAGTTGAAGCTTATCATCAACTCACACAAGCAGGTAAAAAAGTGCGAGTTGTGTCAATGCCATCAACTGATGCGTTTGATAAACAAGATAGCACATATAGAGAGTCAGTATTGCCATCATCAGTGACAGCTCGCCTAGCTATTGAAGCTGGTATT
Organism: Gilliamella sp. Occ3-1; assembly: GCF_001690655.1. Taxonomy (GTDB): domain Bacteria; phylum Pseudomonadota; class Gammaproteobacteria; order Enterobacterales; family Orbaceae; genus Gilliamella; species Gilliamella apicola_P. The sequence continues at coordinate 17,307 of NZ_LZHQ01000007.1, read as the reverse complement.
AGCGATTACTGGTATAAATATGTTGGTCTTAACGGCAAAGTAATTGGCATGACAAGCTTTGGTGAGTCAGGTCCAGCTGATCAACTATTTAAAGCATTCGGCTTTACTGTTGAAAATGTACTTGCGCAAGCAAATAGTTTATTGAAATAGTTAATTTATTATACTAAAAAATGCCATCAGTGAAAGTATTGATGGCGTTTTTTTATTTAAAAATGAGTATTAATCAAAAGGATTAACTCATTTTTTGTTTAATTATTGAAAATTCAATAATTGGTTATTATAAAAATGTAATTAATCCTTTCTATATTATTAAATTTTTATATAGATGATTTTACTTTGATGCCTGTTCTAAAATAACATCAACGGGTTGTTTTTGGATGTAGATCATCCTAGCTATTAATAGTAATGCCGCAACAGCAAGTCCTGATATAATACCTATCCAAAAACCAGCAGCGCCAATGGGTTCAATGATTAGGTTGGTTAATCCTAAAACATAGCCAACGGGTAGTCCCACTATCCAATAAGAAAGTAGGGTGATCAAAAAGATACTTTGGGTATCTTTGTAACCTCTTAAAACATTACTTGCCACTACTTGTAAATAATCTGATGCTTGATAAATAGCTAATAATATAATGAGCTGCATACAGATAGCCATGACGGCAGTTTCTTTGGTGAATAGAGCTACAATTGGTGCTTTAAAAATAACTAGAATTAAGGCAACAATTATCGCCATGCTAAGCGATATAGCTAAACTAATATAGGCGGTTTGTTTGGCTAATGCAGGTTTTTTATTACCCAGTAAATAACCAACACGAATACTAGTTGCAACACCAAGAGATAATGGAATAGCGAAGGTTAAACTGCTGATGGTGAATATGATTTGATGTGCAGCAACGGTTATTTGACCTAATGGGGCAATTAATAATGCAATCACAGCAAATAAGCTCATTTCAAAAAAGTAAGCGAGTGCAAGAGGTGTGCCAAGCACAACAATTTTTTTGATTATAGCAAAATCAACTAGTTTGGTGATTGGTGTTTGGCGAATGTCGCGTTGGCTTGCGCTAGTGAGTGTATATAAGCGTATTAATATAAACATGAGCCAAAAGATGATTGTCGCTGTAATGCCACAGCCGACCCCACCAAAAGCAGGTAAGCCTAATTTTCCATAGATTAAAACGTAATTAATTGGAATGTTGACAAGAAGGGCAATAAATATAATCACCATGGCTGGCTTTGTGTTTGATAGCCCTTCACATTGATTGCGGTAGACCAAAAAAAGCAAGAATGCTGGCACACCCCACATTATGGCGCGTAAAAATTTGACTGCTACTTCCATCATTTTTGGATCAATAGGGTAATCGTCCGAGCTTCTTAGGTTTATTATTAGGTCGGAATGATAGAGAACTAACATCATAAGCACTGATAATACTAATGCAATGATAACGCCTTGGCGGGTATGATCGGCAACTTGGTTTCGTTTAGCTGCACCATTTAGGTTTGAAATAATTGGCGTTAAAACGGTGAGTAAGCCTTGCCCAAATAAGATGGTAGGTAGCCATATCGAGACAGCAATGGCTACCCCAGAAAGTGCCGTTTTACTATAATTGCCTGCCATGATAGTATCAACAAAGGTGATCGTAGTTTGTGATACTTGCGCGATAAGCACTGGGATCGATAATTTAACAAGATTTTTTATTTCGTGTTTATAATGTTGTTTCATATTTTTACCGTTTAACCGTTCCCCATAAGTCGTATTCATCTGAATGTTCAATGTTAACTTGAACAATATCACCAACATTGATTTGATTTTCTTCGTTTAGATAAACAACACCATCAATTTCAGGGGCATCTGCCATACTACGACCAATTGCACCTTCTTCATCAATTTCGTCAACAATAACAGCTAATGTTTTGCCAATTTTGGCTTGTAATTTTTGCGTTGAGATTTTTTGCTGTAATTGCATAAAGCGATCAAAACGTTCTTGTTTGATTGTTTCTGGAATTTGATCAGCTAGTTTATTGGCTTCAGCGCCTTCTATGGAACTGTATGGAAAACAGCCAACACGATCTAGCTGTGCTTGCGACAAAAAGTTGAGCAGTAATTCAAAATCTTGTTCTGTTTCGCCGGGATAACCAACAATAAAGGTTGAACGTAACGTGATATCAGGACAGATTTCTCGCCATTTATGGATACGTTCTAAGGTTCTTTCAATGGTTCCAGGTCGTTTCATTGATTTTAAAATTGTTGGACTTGCGTGTTGTAATGGTACATCCAGATAAGGCAAAATTTTACCATCTGCCATTAATGGAATTAGATTATCGACACTTGGATAAGGATACATATAATGCAATCTGACCCAAATTCCCAAAGTTGATAATTGTTCGCAAAGCGTTTGAATATCAGTTTTTAATGGCATTCCATTCCAGAAACTGGTCCTGTTTTTGATATCAACGCCGTAAGCTGAAGTGTCTTGTGCAATAACTAATAATTCTTTAACACCACTGTCGGCTAGTCGTTTTGCTTCATCAAGTACGTTAACAATAGGGCGACTAATCATTTCACCTCGTAATGATGGAATAATGCAAAATGTACAACTATGATTACAACCTTCAGAAATTTTTAGGTAAGCATAATGTTTTGGTGTTAGTTTTATACCTTGTTGGGGGACTAGACTGGTAAATGGATTATAAGCAGGTTTTGGTGCATATTTATTAACATGATTTATTACCGCTTCATAGCTGTGTGGGCCTGATATTTCAAGTACTTTTGGGTGTACAGTCCTAATTTGATCTTCTTTTGCACCAAGGCATCCGGTTACAATGACTTTGCCGTTTTCATTAAGAGCTTCGCCGATTGCTTCTAGAGATTCTTGTACTGCACTGTCAATAAATCCACAAGTGTTTACAATGACCAGATCGGCATTGTCATAGCTAGGTACGACTTGATAACCTTGTGTACGTAGTTCGGTTAAAATTCGTTCAGAGTCAACTAAGTTTTTAGGACAGCCAAGGCTCACAAATCCAATTGTAGGAGGTAACATATTCATAGTATTTATAATAGTGTGTTATATTAAAGAGGTATTGTTTGAGAATTTAATAAACTATATTTATTAATTATCGTTTACAAATCAAAATAAAGTCGGCATTTTATCACATTTCATCGTAGTTGATATACTGATTTTCTAATTTCAAATTTACATTAACAATGCTTTGGTTTATCTATTAGGTACTAGTAATGACTCGAAAAGTAGTTTGTTTGGATAAAAAGGATTATTTATTGAGTATTTCTCTGATATTTATCAATATAAATAAAGCCTTTATTGACAATAAAGGCTATTTAAAAAATAGAAAGTTAACAATCAAGTTATATTATTTTAATGCATTAATGATTTCGTCAATTTGACGATCTATGCTTTCAGCACCACCACCCGACAAATACCATAGATCAGGAGTTAAATAAACAACCTGTGTTTTGCTTTTGTTTAATACTTTTTGTGAAAAAAAGTGCTCAGCCATACCTTGATTGCCGATTGCTTTGCTACGATCAACAACAAAAATAATATCAGGTTTGACTGATTTAATGTAATTATCATCAATAAAAATTGGTTTTGGTTTGCCTATTAAGTTATTTGCGGGCATAACGGTGAGTGGTACCGCTCGTTTAACATCTAGTACATCGTGAATCAATGCTGCGCTTGAGCTTGAATTGATAAGAATCATCTTTCCATCATTATGAATAGCAACAATAGCCTTTTTAGCACTGGCTTGAGCCAAGGCTTGTGCACTTTGAATTTTTTTATCTAATGCTTGAATAATATTATCCGCTTTGCTTTCGGTTTCTGTAATTTTTGCTAGCACTTGAATATGATTTTTGGTTGATTCAACGTAATTTTTAGCATCAACACTTAAATTAATAACCGGGGCAATTTTTGATAAATTTTCGGCTTTACTTGCCTGACGACCATCAATAACGATCAAATCAGGCTTAACCTGCTTGATAGTTTCAATATTGGGTTCTTTCATATTGCCCGTATCTGCAATTGATGCGTTATTATATTGTTGCAAGTAAGATGGGATAACTGACAGTGGGGTAGCTGCAACTATTGAACCTTTACCTAACGCATCTAACGTATCTAATGCGCCATAGTTCATTACTACCATTTTTTTAGGTGCTTTAGGAACGATCACTGTTTGATTATCAGTAGTGACATTCATTGTTGTCGATGATTGGCAGCCAGTTAAACTTAATGTCATCACTGCAATACTACTCAAAAGTAACTTCTTGTTCATATCAATTTTCTCACGTCATTTTAAATGATAATAATTATTATTTAATAAAAGTGAATTGTCTAGATCTAAATAATTTTTTATAAAGATATTGATAATCATTCTCATATAGTGTAGTGTGCCTAGGGCAAATTAAATGGTAATTGTCATTATAAATAATGGGGTTATAAGAAATGAAAGCAAAAAAGAAGTTTAAATTGGCAACTCATGCCATTAATACGGGCATTTTGTTGTCATTATCAAGCGCCGCTATAGCGGCTAGCAATACAGATACTGACACCATGGTTGTTACTGCGTCGGGGTTTTCTCAACAAGTCAAAGAAGCGCCAGCTACCATTTCGGTAATTACACCAGAAGAAATTGAAAAAAAACCTTATCGTGATGTCACAGATGCGTTAAAAGATATTCCTGGAGTAAATATCACTGGTGGTGGTGATTCTACTGATATTAGTATTCGAGGCATGGATGCCAAATATACCCTAATATTAGTTGATGGCAAAAAGGTTAGTACCCGCGAAACAAGACCAAATAGTGATAATTCAGGATTTGAACAAGGATGGTTACCACCATTAACGGCGATTGAACGTATTGAGGTTGTGCGAGGCCCTATGTCGTCATTATATGGTTCTGATGCGATGGGAGGGGTTGTTAATATTATTACCAAAAAAGTGTCAAATAAATGGCAAAGTGGTATACGTTTAGAATCGGTTATTCCTTATCGTTCAAAAGAAAAAGATACATATACTGGCAGTTTTTCGACCATGGGACCGATTATTGATGATGTTTTCGGTATACAACTTTATGGGCAGTATTCAAATCGTCATGAAGATAAATTTCTTGCGGGTCATGCAGGACAAAAATTACGTAGTTTAAATGGTAAATTATCTTTAAATGTTACAGATACACAAAAATTTGATCTCGATTTTGGACGAGCTTTACAAAATAGTAATGCAACTGCAGGAAAAACAAGAGATAAATCTAGAAGTGATTTTAATAGAGATAATAGACGAAATACGTTTGCTTTAACACATAATGGTTTGTTTGGTGATGTTTCTACAACTTCATTTGTCTCTTATGAAGGTAATAATAATCCTGAAAGAGAAATGAGGATTCGAAATACGGATGTAGATACACGTGTTACTATTCCTTTTAGTATTAATATGCTTACTTTAGGTGGAAAATACAATTATCAAGAGTTGCATGACAAAGGAAATCAACTAAAAACGGCATTATCTAAAATTGATCGTTGGAATTATGCGTTATTTGGAGAAGATGAGTTACGTATTTTAGAAAATTGGAGTTTAACATTAGGATTACGTTATAACAAAGATGAAAATTATGGTAGCAACTGGAACCCAAGGGTTTACAGTGTGTGGAATATTGATGATAACTTTACGGTAAAAGGCGGTTATTCTACTGGTTATGCTACACCACAATTACGTTATGTGGTGACGGATTGGGGGCAAGTTACTGGTGGTGGATATTCTGATGGTGTAATCATTGGAAATCCAGATTTAAAACCAGAAAAAACAAATAATTTCGAAATTGGTATAGGTTATACCAATGATTATGGTATTGATGCCTCTGCAACTGCATTTTACACAAAATATAAAGACAAAATTCAATCATACTATATTTGTAATCGTAAAAAAGGAAGCAAGTGCTTGTTGAATGGTTATAGTAAAAAGTTTGACTTTATACAAGGCCGTGAAAATGTTGGCAAAGCTGATCTTAAAGGCTTTGAATTTTCATTTAAAACGCCTTTATTTACTGATTTCCTATTAACATCTAACTATTCTTGGACAAAAACAGAACAAAAAAGTGGGCAATTTAAAGGACGATCTTTAAATCGAACCCCTAAACAAAAATTCAATACTCAATTAGATTGGTATATCTCCCAACAATGGGATTTGTGGGCAAAAATAGCCTATTATGGCATGGAATCGTCTAATAACCGTGATGGCACAAAAGTTGAATATCCGGGCTATACTTTCTGGGACATCGGTGCATCTTATCAAGTACATAAACAAGCTAAGATTTATGCTGGTGTTTATAATCTATTTGATAAAAATGTAACTAATGATGATTTTGGTAAAACCTTGGAAGGTAGGCGTTATTTTGTGGGCACTGAAATTAATTTTTAATCATTTAAGCAAATTTAATTCTTGTTTATAACCTTTAAGGTAGCTTTAAATATAGCTGCCTTTTTTGTTAATGCTGTTTAATATAAAAAAGACGATAAGTGTGTTTTGCAGGAGGAAGTGTAAAAGAAATTCGGGTATATATCATCATATCTTCTCTAACACGCTAGATAGGCTATTTAACCCTGATAAGCAGAAAACGACATTGGTAAACCGATATCACTTATATTAAAACAGGTAATGGTTAGTTATATCTGTCGGTGATTATTGATTTATTTGGGCGAAAAGTGGTTGCTAGACAAACAAGTCATCATATAGGCCGTCATTTAGTGTATAATATATTAAAGCAAGTCTTGTTTTGTCGTTACTTCGCTAAGAATGTACTCATCTTAAGTTACAGAGAAAGTTAGCTAATAAAACACTATTTGAATATATTGAAATCTATTATAATTGTATCCGTCTTCATTCAGCCAACGGCTGGGTATCGCCAGAATAATATGGACAACAATATTACCTAAACAAAAAATGATAGAGGTAGGTGCTATCTCATATTTAGTAGATAATCAAGGTTATTATTTTACTAAACTTGTTGTTGCACATAGAGCAGAGAATGTTAATATGGCAGATAGAGCGCAATTATTAGACGATGGTTTAATCGTTGCAGACTCTTTGAACACACTTTTGTTAAATAAGATCAAATCAAAAACTTGAATAATACTTATGCAATGAGTGCAACAAGGAATTTTTATGTATAAAAAACTATTAACTTTAATCATATTATTAATAAGTACTTTTGCCCAAGGTAATGAAACCGTTTGGGATCTGACTTTTGATAACAAATATAATTTACCCATTGTAATAATAAACCTCGAAGGTGAAAAAATTGCATTAACATTAGATACTGGCACCAAAGAAGCCTTACACCTACCAATAAATTTAATTGATAAAATTCCAAATAAATCTGAAAATTTACAAAAAATAAGAAGTATTGATTTATCTGGTAATGTTTCAGAGGTTAGATCATTTATTATCAATAATTTAAAATTAAATTCCTTTATTTTTAAACGTGTGGGAGTCGTAGAATATAACAGTTGGGGATTAAAATTTTCTAGTGATAATTCTAATAATAACGAAAATGAAAATATAGAAAACCCAGTAATTGGACTAGGTTTGTTTGATGGTTATGTGTTAACTATTAATTATCCTGAAAGTAAAATAATAGTATCGGATGAAACGGATATTTCTGCTGACTTAGATAAAAAATGGATTCCAATTCCCTTTCATCTCAATGATGAAGGTTTAGCCATTGAGATGTCTGAGGTATAAAAGATTATAAAATGATTTTAGATAGTGGAGCCTCTATGTCAGTGATAAAAGAGCAATCCCTGACCTTTAAAACGATTAAAATAAATGATGATGAAAGTGATTATAAATTTGTTTCGCTTAAAGTAAATAATGTTGCTAATGATAATATCAAAGCTGTTATATTGGACTCCCTTCCTGCTGAGTTTCAGTCTGATGGATTGATTGGGTTTGATTTTCTTAGTAAAAATATAGTTAAAATTGATTTCAAAAATAAGAGACTCTGGATTCAAACAGTAGTAGAAAAATGATTTTATTTTAATGATAAATTTATGCTTACTTGTAATTGCAAAATTTTATTTTGCTAATAAAATTTTCGTTTAAGCTAATCACTTTAAAGACTTGTAGACTAAGGCTTTAGAATGGTACGCCCGGGTGGACTCGAACCACTGACCCCCACCATGTCAAGGTGATGCTCTAACCAACTGAGCTACGGGCGTATAATTGAAACACGCAAATATTAACTGGCAAATCGATTAGTATCAAGTAAAAAAATAAAAAATAGCTTTTTTTTTAGTCTATCGAACAGAATTGGTTATAGAATAAACATTATATGTATTAAAATTTAAAAAATTGTAATAGGTTATGTCTAACATAATCGTTTTTATAAAATATTTTATTTTTGGGATTGAATTACTAATTCTTAAAATTGATGGTGGTTTGTTTAAATTAATTTAGCTATACTCGCCACCCCGAGTTGGGCTCTTTATGTTTAGGTTTGTATGTCAATAAAAGATCATATTGAAGATGTTTTACAAAATGTTTTTGGTTACAAGTCATTTCGAAATCAACAAAGAGAAATTATTGAATCTATTATTGATGGTCGTGATACTTTAACAATTATTCCAACTGGAGGAGGAAAATCTTTATGTTATCAAATTCCCGCAGTTTTATTATCGGGAACAGCAATAGTTGTTTCACCTTTAATTTCTTTGATGAAAGATCAGGTCGATCAATTATTAGCTAATGGTGTTGCTGCTGCCTATCTTAATGCCTCACAATCATCTACAGAACAACAAAAAGTTATCGAACAGTATTTGGATCATTCTATAAAACTATTATACGTCTCTCCTGAAAGATTGGGTGTTTACTCTTTTTCTTCTTTAATTGATGAGTATCCTCCTTCATTAATAGCTATTGATGAGGCGCATTGCATATCTCAATGGGGGCATGATTTTAGACCCGATTACCGGCAATTAGGGCAGCTTTCTATTCGTTTCCCTAAAGTCCCCATTGTAGCATTGACTGCAACAGCAGACAAAATGACACAGACAGATATTATTCATCAACTTAATCTGGTTAATCCATTAGTTGTAGTAAGAAGCTTTGATCGACCAAACATTCGTTATACGGTTGTCGAAAAATTTAATCAACTTGAACAAGTTGTTTCTTTTATTGAGGCACAAAAAGGCAATAGTGGAATTATTTATTGTTCAAGTCGCTCTAGAGTGGAAAATATGACCACTAAGCTTGCAGCCCGAGGCTTTTCTGTTAAGGCCTATCATGCAGGATTAACTAATAATGAACGTCAACAGGCGCAAGAAGATTTTATAAAAGATAATGTGCAAATTATTGTAGCGACCGTTGCATTTGGTATGGGAATTAACAAACCAAATGTGCGTTTTGTTGTTCATGCTGATAGCCCAAGAACGATTGAATCTTATTACCAAGAAACAGGCCGCGCAGGTCGTGATGGTGTACCCGCTGAAGCTATATTATTATTTAATAGTAAAGATCTTAATTGGTATCAGCAACAAGTTATTGAAAAAAGGAATGGCCAACATCAAGATATAGAATTGCAAAAGATTAATGCAATGGAGGCTTTTGCGCAAAGTTTGACTTGCCGGCGTACGGTGTTGCTTAATTATTTTGGTGAAGAGAGGACCAAACCATGTAATAACTGCGATGTCTGTTTATATCCTCCAGAGCTTTATAACGGCTTAATTGATGCGCAAAAAGTTTTATCTTGTGTTTATCGTGTAGAACAGCATTACGGTGCTCAATATATCATTGATGTGTTACGTGGTTCAGGGCGATCTCAAATTAAGGAAAATGGTCATGATAAGTTATCGGTTTATGGCATTGGTAAACAACATTCATCAGATTATTGGCTTAGTGTTATTAGACAGCTAGTTTATTTAGGGTATTTAAGTCAAAATATATCAGCCTTTACTACGCTTCAGCTAACACAAAAAGCGCGTCTAATACTTAGAGGTGAAATATCATTATCATTAGCTAAACCGCGTTTAGAAATAGTTAAGAAAAGTCGAATTAATCGTTATGCAAGAGCGATTAATTTAACAACAATTTTATCTTACGAAGAACGGATTTTATTTAATAATCTCAAAAGATTACGTAAAATTATTGCCGATACTGAAGATATACCACCCTATATTGTTTTTAGTGATGCAACATTGCTTGAGATGGTTCAAACTAAACCTAAAAGTAAAAAACAATTAATTAACGTTTCCGGAGTGGGTAAAATTAAGTTACAAAAATATGGTAATTTATTTTTAGAAGAAATCAATGAATTTATGTTAAAAAATATGTAACACTATATAATAGAAAATATTTCTAGAGCCTTTGCATTGGTTGGTTCTGGTAATCCTCAAAAAGATACCAAATGGCCACATCATCATGGTTGTTTTAATGTAGATGAAGATGGCATGGCATTAGGTGCTAAATTTTATGCTCAATATGCTTGGGTGTATTTAAATCAAAATTAATCTTAATAAAAATCCGATCATTAAATATTTTGATTAATGGTTGGATTCCTTTTTTTGTATCTAATTATTGAAATAATCTACAACTTTTTCTTTTAACTTTAAAATAATTAAATTATATTTTACGCATTTATTTTTAATATTATTGATATCTAATTGATTGAATATCAAACTGATTAAGCTATAATGCAACAACTTCAAATAATTTACAGTTGTAATGATTATTGGTTTTATCGGTGCAGGTAAAGTAGGGTGCACCATAGCTAAGTATTTTTCTTTATGTGGAATGCAGATTGCTGGATTTTATAGCCAAACCTATGAACATGCAAAAGAGGCAAGTAATTTTACTCAAAGCCAACATTATACTTCTTTACCTGAATTAGTTAATGATAGTGATTGCATATTAGTCACAGTACCTGATGGTCAAATAGTCACAGTTTGGCAAAAACTTTGCCAATTATCTATTGCTAACAAATGGATTGGCCATTGTAGTGGTCTGTTAACATCGCATATTTTTAGTCAACATAAGGTTGTTCACCCATTTGCGTTTTCTTTGCATCCTTTATATGCTATTTATGATAGATTTAGTTGCTATATGGCAATGTCAGGTATCTCTTTTACTCTTGAAGCAAATGAAAATATTATCCCTCAATTACGAGCCACATTAGCTCCACTAAATAATCCTTTAGCAATTTTACCTGCAAGTAAAAAACCGTTGTATCATGCTGCTTGTGTTATGTTAAGTAATCAAGTTATTGCATTGGTTCAAATTGGTGTTGATTTGTTTAAACAATGTAGACTAGATGCTGAATTTAGTGAACAGGCTTGGCATCCATTATTTCTAGGAAATGCAAATAATATTGGTAAAGTAGGAGTGATCAATGCTTTGACTGGACCTGTCGAACGTGGTGATATTGAAACTATCAAACAACATATTATGGCAATGCCTGATGAACTCAAGCCGATTTATCTACAATTATCAACTATTTTACTTAATATTAGTCGGACAAAACATCCAAATAAGGATTATCGACAATTAGAGCTGGAGCTGTTACCTTGAAAAATACAATTCTTACACTACAAAAACGCAAGAAAAATCAACAAAAAATTACCATGTTAACTGCATATGATTATACTACAGCCAAATTAATGGACGAAAGTGGTATAGATTGTCTGTTAGTTGGTGATTCTTTAGGAATGGTGATGTTAGGTTACGATAGTACTGTATCGGTTACTATGGAGGATATGATTCACCATTCCAAAGCAGTAGCAAGAGCCGCTAAGTCAGCTTTTGTGGTGACAGATTTACCTTTTATGTCTTATCACACGTCTGTATATGATGCGGTTTTAAATGCAGGTCGTTTAATCAAAGAAGGGCAAGCTCAAGCAGTGAAACTTGAAGGTGGGCAAGCATTTTATGAACATATCAAAATGATTACACAAGCATCTATCCCTGTTGTAGCGCATATTGGGTTAATGCCGCAATCTGTGCTTGCTTTAGGTGGGTATAAAGTTCAAGGTAAGGATTATGAACATGCTAAAAATATTGTTCTTGATGCATTAGCGGTTGAAAAAGCTGGTGCTGCAGCTATTTTGCTGGAGTGTGTTCCGGCAGGTTTAGCGAAATTTATCACACAATTAGTTAATATTCCGACGATTGGCATTGGAGCGGGAGTTGATTGTGATGGGCAAGTGCTAGTTTATCAAGATATGTTATCAATGTATGATGGTATTTCATCAAAATTTGTGAAATCTTTTGCATCGATTGGTGAACAAATGAAACAAGCTTTTAAATTGTATTGCCAAGAAGTTAATAATCGACAGTTCCCTGCTACAAATCATGAGTTTTCTATTGAAGATAATGTTATAGAGAAACTCAAGCTTGAATTTACTATTAACCATAAGGGCTAATACAAATGAATATTGTAAGTACAATTAAAGAAGTCCAAGCACAAGTAAAAGCTTGGCGTCAAGCTGGGTATAGTATAGGGCTTGTTCCAACAATGGGATATTTGCATGAGGGTCACCAAAGTCTAATGGCTGCGGCTAAAAAGGAAAACCAAAAAGTAATTGTGAGCATTTTTGTTAATCCTATCCAGTTTGGTCCTTCTGAGGATTTAGCCAGCTATCCTCGTGATTTAAATAGAGATAAAATTGCTTGTGAGCAGATGGGGGTAGATTTGATTTTTTGCCCAACTGTTAATGAAATGTATGTTCCTAATTTTAGTAGCTATGTTGATGTTAATGGTTTAACCAACGCATTATGTGGACAAAATCGTCTGGGGCATTTTAAAGGTGTTTGCACTGTTGTCACAAAATTATTCAATATTACGCAACCTGATCGTGCTTATTTTGGTCAGAAAGATGCGCAGCAGCTAGCTGTAATTAAACGTATGGTAAATGATCTGAATTTTAATATTGAGATTGTTGGTTGTCCGATTGTGCGTGAAGCTGATGGGCTAGCTAAAAGCTCGCGTAATAGTTATTTGTCCGAAAGCGAACGATCCGCATCAGTTTGCCTTTATCAAGCTATAGAAAGTGCCAAAGCAATGATAAAGCAGGGAGAAAAGTCAGTAACTGTTATTACACAAGTTATGCATGAGCTTATAACCAATCAACCCTTAGCTAAAATTGATTATATTGAATTTGTTGATCTAACATCTTTACAATCGGTTGATATGCTTGAGCAAGATAGCTTATGTGCGTTAGCCGTTTATATTGGTAAAACACGGTTAATTGATAATTTTATATATCAACATCCCTAGTTATAACAATATTTTGGTGATAGATATATAAAATCGCTTGATATAAAGCGGTTTTTTTGTCATTTGTCGTGTAATAAAAATTTTTTAAGAAGATTAAATCAACGAGTTTATTATTCTGCCAATTTATTGTTTAGCTATTTTACTGTAGAATGGTCAAAATTTTATGCCTTAAATCAGGATTTATGCATTAATTATGAAAAATACGACTTATAATCCACAAGAAATTGAACAACCTATTTACAAACATTGGGAAGAAAGTGGGTATTTCAAACCCAATGGCGATAAGTCCCAACCAAGTTACTGTATTGCTATCCCACCACCAAATGTAACTGGGAGTTTACATATGGGGCATGCATTTCAACAAACTATTATGGATGCCTTAATTCGTTATCATCGTATGCAGGGCAATAATACTTTGTGGCAATCAGGAACCGATCATGCAGGTATAGCAACGCAAATGGTTGTAGAGCGGAAAATTGCTGCAGAAGAAAACAAAACTCGTCATGATTATGGTCGTGATGCATTTATCGAAAAAATCTGGAAATGGAAAGCTGAATCAGGTGGCAGCATTACAAAGCAAATGCGTCGTTTAGGGGATTCAGTTGATTGGGAGCGTGAGCGTTTTACAATGGACCAAGGCTTATCCAATGCCGTTAAGGAAGTTTTTGTTAGATTATATCAAGAAGATCTGATTTATCGCGGCAAACGTTTAGTTAATTGGGATCCAAAACTGCGTACAGCTATTTCTGATCTTGAAGTCGAAAATCGTGAAGTAAAAGGTTCAATGTGGCACTTACGTTATCATCTTGCTGATGGTGTGAAAACATCAGAAGGAAAAGATTATTTAGTTGTCGCCACAACTCGTCCTGAAACATTATTCGGTGACACAGGTATTGCTGTTAATCCTGAAGATCCACGCTATAAAGATCTGATTGGTAAATTTGTAGTATTACCGTTCGTAAATCGTCGCATTCCTATTATTGGTGATGAACATGCCGATATGACTAAAGGTACTGGTTGTGTAAAAATCACACCTGCTCATGACTTTAATGACTATGAAGTTGGGCACCGTCATCAGTTACCAATGATAAATATACTAACTTTTGATGGTAATATTCGTACACAAGCTGAAGTATTTGATACTAACGGAGAACCTAGCACGTTATATTCAACTGATATACCATTAGAATTTCAGAATTTAGAGCGTTTTGCTGCTCGTAAAGCTATTCTTGCACAATGTGAAAAACTAGGTATTTTGGAAAAAATAGAACCTCATGATTTAACCATTCCTTATGGTGATCGTGGCGGTGTTGTTATTGAACCTATGTTGACGGACCAATGGTATGTGCGAGCCAAAGTGCTCGCAAAACCAGCCATTGATGCGGTCAAAAATGGCGATATTCAGTTCGTACCAAAACAATACGAAAACATGTATTTTTCTTGGATGAATGATATTCAAGATTGGTGTATTTCCCGTCAATTATGGTGGGGACACCGTATTCCTGCTTGGTATGATAAACAAGGTAATGTATATGTGGGGCGTGATGAAGCTGAAGTACGACGTGAAAATAATTTGTCAAATGATATTGAGTTAGAGCAAGATGAAGATGTGCTTGATACTTGGTTTTCGTCTGCGCTTTGGACATTTTCAACGTTAGGTTGGCCAGAAAATACTGACGACTTAACCACGTTTCATCCAACGAATGTGCTAGTGACTGGTTTTGATATTATATTCTTTTGGGTAGCTAGAATGATCATGATGACCATGCATTTTATAAAAGATGAACATGGAAAACCGCAAGTCCCATTTAAAACGGTGTATGTCACAGGTCTAATTCGTGATGAAGAAGGACAAAAAATGTCAAAATCTAAAGGAAACGTTATCGATCCTTTAGATATGATTGATGGTATTTCTTTAGCTGATTTGTTAAAAAAACGAACAGGCAATATGATGCAACCACAACTTGCTGAGAAAATTGCTAAGCGAACAGAAAAGCAATTCCCAAATGGCATTGAAACGCATGGTACTGATGCACTACGATTTACACTCGCAGCACTAGCATCAACAGGGCGTGATATTAATTGGGATTTAAAACGTTTAGAAGGTTATCGTAATTTCTGTAATAAACTATGGAATGCAAGCCGTTATGTGTTAATGAATACTGAGCAGCATGATTGTGGTTTTAAAGGAGGAGATTTAGATTATTCGCTAGCTGATAAATGGATTTTGGCTGAATTTAATCAAACAGTTAAAACTTATCGTGAGGCATTTGATACTTATCGTTTTGATTTGGCTGCTAATATTTTATATGAATTCACTTGGAACCAGTTCTGTGATTGGTATTTAGAACTAACGAAATCCATTTTAGCTAATGGCGAAACATCGCAGCAACGTGCAGCTCGTCATACGTTAGTGACTGTATTAGAAGCTCTATTACGTCTGGCTCATCCAATTCTTCCATTTATAACGGAAGAAATTTGGCAAAATGTAAAACCACTAATGGATATTAAAGCTGATACCATTATGTTACAACCAATGCCTATTTTTGATAACCAGTCTTCAAATGATGAGGCAGTTGCAGATATTAATTGGATAAAAGATGCGGTAATTGCTGTACGTAGTATTCGTGCAGAAATGAACATTGCACCAAGTAAGCCACTACAGTTATTAATTCGTAAAGCGTCACCAACAGTGCATCGAATTACTAGCAATAATATTAGTTTTATTGAATCATTAGCAAGATTATCTGAAATAGTCTTATTAGATGAAAATGAAACTGGACCTTTATCAGTAACTAAATTAGTTGACGGTGCGGAATTATTAATACCTATGGTAGGATTAATTAATAAAGAAAATGAACTTGCTCGTTTAGAAAAAGAAATTGCACGCATTGAAGGTGAAATTATGCGGATTGCAAACAAGTTATCTAACGCAAGCTTTGTTGATAAAGCACCTGCGGCAGTGGTCACTAAAGAGAAAGAAAAACAACAAGGTTATATTAATGATAAAGCCAAACTGCAAGAACAATATTTGCTGATAAAAAATCTTTAATATTAATAATAAAAAGCCTCTCAAATGAGAGGCTTCAGATTGATGACAAAGAGCTCGCTTTTTGGCGAGTTCTTTGATCTAATAGAGAGGAGTCGATTATAATAGGAATTCTTCTATGCTAAAAAAACCAACTCCAGCGACACCAGAAAAAATAGAACAAATCTCGCTAGATGCGCTTGTCCCTTAAAATCATCTTGTTCGTAAAATAGCTAAAGTCATTGATTTTGAATTTATTCGAGAAGCGGTAGCACCACTTTATTGCCCTAATAATGGTCGTCCAGCAGAAGATCCGGTCAGACTGTTTAAAATCATGTTATTGGGGTATCTTTTCGGTATCCCCAGTGAACGTCGTCTGATTCAGGAAATTCAGGTCAATTTAGCTTACCGCTGGTTTCTGGGAATGGGATTAACCGAAAAAGTGATTGACGCCTCAACACTCAGCTAAAATCGTCGCCGTCGGTTTAATGACAGTGAAATTTATCAACAGATTTTTGATAATATTGTTGAGCAGGCCATTGCCAAAGGGTTGATAGGTGGTCGGGTTTTATATACGGACAGTACTTACCTAAAAGCAAATGCCAATAAAGGCAAGGCACGTAATGAGCAACGTATTGTTGATCCCAGTCATTATATTGATGCACTTAATCAAGCCATCAACGCAGAAAGAGAATTAAACGGAAAAAAGCTTTAAAGCCATCGACGGTAGAGAAATACAAGGAGATTAAAGTCAGTACAACAGATCTGGACAGTGGCTTTATGCATTGGGAAGGCAAGCCTAAAGGATTTTTCTACGTAGATCACCGAACGGTTGATGGCAAACATAATTTAATTACCGATACCTATGTCACAGCTGGAAATATTCATGATTCCCAGCCTTACATGGCTCGATTAAAACGCCAGTTAGAGCGGTTTGGCTTTAATCCGGTTGGTGTCGGTCTTGATGCGGGTTATTTTACGGCTCCCATTTGCCATTTACT
>NZ_LZHQ01000006.1 GCF_001690655.1 Gilliamella sp. Occ3-1 | reverse complement strand
TAAGCTTACCAGCAGGAAGGATTACCCGTTACTTAGATAAACTGGCCGAATATAATGGGTATCCATTAAAAATACGAGTCGATAATGGACCAGAATTCACCGGAAACACGTTTACTAATTGGGCAAAAACACATGGTATAACTATAGATTACATCAAACCCGGTAGCCCTTATCAAAATGGTTACATTGAACGATTTAATCGGACTTATCGAACTGAAGTGTTAGATTTATATCTTTTTAACAACCTAGCGCAAGCAAGGAGAATAACCGAAGAATGGTTAACGATTTATAACACCGAAAGGCCTCATGAAGCACTAAATAATATGACGCCGATCAAGTATAAAACATTAAAACAGGCAGCTTAATTTTCTACGTGAGTTGTGTATTAAGTTTGGGGTATTTACAAAATCAACAGTATGTTTTGAAAGGTATTTATCTTTATTACCCAGATTTTCACTCATCTAAAAGTTATTATTTTCCTAAAATAGATACAGTTAAATATATTCCTATTTTTTATAATAAAATCGATATAAATAAACTAACAGGTTATAAAGATAGATAGATAGATAGATAGATAGATAGATTTATTTACGTTGAACCTTTAAAACTTGATATTGAAACAGATAGGTTTGTTGACTCTTCTTCTAAAAAACTGTTAGTCAAAAATAGAGTTTTCAAAACAAGTGTCTGGTTTAAAAATGATAATTTTTTAGAAAAAAACCGCTAAGTGAGGAGGGAAAAACTGATCTTTTTGATCAATTCACTGTAGAAAAATCTAAATATTATAATAAGATAACCATTCAAGACTCGATGCTAAACTGGGCTAATATTGATGATACATCTGGTTCTTATTATAAAGGTAAAACATTTGAAATTTTAGAACTGAAAGGGAGTCTGTCAACATATGGTAGCTGTGAGAAATGGGTAAAACAAGATGAAAAGTTAATACATATAACACATGATTTTTTGTCTATTTCATGTCTATATTTTTCCCTTCTACAAAATGTTAAAAAATAATTTTTTAAAAATTATGATCAACTTAATTATGTTTTTCAACTAGATAGGCTACATTAATTAATACCAGTTTTATAAGGTCATTGGTTAGTTTTGTTTTTTATGTATATTCATTACATTAGTTTCTCAAATTACTTTAAACAACACGAGTAATTCCTACAATTTAACAATTCAAAAGATAAAAAATAAAAGTTTAAGGATTTTATGTAGCGATAAAAAAACAT
This sequence comes from Gilliamella sp. Occ3-1, assembly GCF_001690655.1. Lineage (GTDB taxonomy): Bacteria > Pseudomonadota > Gammaproteobacteria > Enterobacterales > Orbaceae > Gilliamella > Gilliamella apicola_P. The sequence goes on along the minus strand of NZ_LZHQ01000006.1, from coordinate 42,075 downwards.
CAAAGATGGTACACCGTTTTAAAACTAGAAGTTTGAAATAAAATGATTTATGATAATAAATAGTGACAAAATTAAGTGTCACTTATAATAAAAATACACAAATACAGGATGAGGATATATTTTATGAAATTATGTAGGACAAAAAGAATTCTTCCCTTAATTTTACTGTTATTGGTTTATACATTTATCTGCACTGTCTTGTCTTATTACTATAGTAATAGTATTTATAGTATGTCTGCCAAATCTATTTTAGGAAATGTTTTTTTCTATATATCAACAACGACAACTTTATTTTTTATCATAATAATACATAATTGTATTTGTAGCAGTCATAAGCTTATTGTTGCCTTTGGCTTTTCATTATTATTCCTTTTTTTATCCGAAATCAACTATTTCATTTTTTATGGCGAAATGATATCAGACGGAGTACTCGATTCCATTGTCGAGACAAATTCTTACGAAGCCTTATCAATGTCTAAACAAGTTTTAATCATAACTGGTCCTGCATTTATTGTGGCTTTTCTTATTTTATTTATTCTTAAAAAACTTGTTCGTATTAAATTCAGACTTTTTATTCCCATAAGCATTTATCTATTTACGTTGCTCGCCCTTATTCATTTTCTAGTAAATTACACAGCATTAAGGCATGATTTTAAGCAAGGCTTCTATAAATCTGCTGCTAGCGTAATTCGTAACTTTTATCCTGCTGTAGTTGCTAATTTATCCTATATTTTGCTTAGTTATACTACAACAGATATCTATTCAGATACCCATGAAATTGAAAAATTTAATGAAGCTGTTCTTTTACCACCTAATAAACCTGATAACGATCTGATCATATTTATCATGGGCGAATCTTCTTTTGTAAACCGCTATAGCACATATGGTTATCATAAACATACTACGCCTTTTATGACCAATATTTTTAGTCAAAATGGAGGATGTATTATACCAAATAGCCACTCAGTTGCAGCCTTCACTCGGGATTCTATACCAATGACACTTTCATTCAATGTACCCGAAAGCGATAATAACTTATTCAATAATAAATCGATTATTGAAATGGCTAAGTTTAATCATTACAAAACCTATTGGTTAGCATCAGCTGCGCAACAAATTCAAGGTACATTTAATACTAAATTTGGTTTTATTGCACATAAAAACGATGTTATTTCTTTTTCTGATACCACTCTTGATATCAGTTTAAGCCAGCTATTAGAAGAAACTCTTCAAAAAGATAATTCGTCTAAAAAATTTATTTTGGTTCATTTGCATGGTAGTCATAAACCTTATAACAATTATGATGAAGTAGATAAACAAGCTTTACCTGATGCCGAAGAATATGATCTAACTATTCATCACACCGACCGTACAATCAAATCATTATATGATGTTATCAATAAATATAGTAACAACTATACCATTATTTACACTTCGGATCATGGCGAAATTGTGAATGTTGGGCATGGTATAGGTGACAACGTTGACCAATTTCTAATCCCTTTTATGTTTATATCAACCAATCAGCGATATAATTGCCAATTTATTGAATCATTTCGTGGACCAAATGGTTATTTAAGTGGGCTTATGAATAAATATATTCTTTCTAATCTTTTAGGGTATGAGATTGATCTGGCTATCCTTGACAAAGAAAAAAATAATGATCGAGTTTTTATGCCAAACAGTAGTGTCATGCCTTTTTCAAAATTACTTAACAAGCATTAATTTATTGCTTACTATATGTTGAGTAATTGATAGGAATCTATTATAGATTTTATACAACAATATTATAAGGGGGCGCATAAAATGTCCCCGTTTTGCCATTACATACTAGCCTATATTTTAAATTATTAAAGACATAACCTAAAAAAATTAATAGAAGAAAACATAATTATAGAGAAATGTTATAAATAATTTGTTTAAATTTGAATAAATAATATTCTTTATAATCAATTGTGATTATTTAATTTATCTCAATAAGAAATCAATATTTTACCTCATATATCGTTTGTAAAACGAGTTAATAACCAATACAATTAGTGACATATTTTTATTAGCAATAATAGATAGGACATTAATTCGTCATGCAAGAACAATATCGCCCAGATGAAATAGAAGCCATAGTACAAAAACATTGGCAAGAAAATAAAACCTTTCACGTTACTGAAGATTCGTCAAAAGAAAAATATTACTGCTTATCGATGCTACCTTACCCTTCTGGGCGTTTGCATCTTGGTCATGTTCGTAACTACACCATTGGTGATACCATTTCACGTTACCAACGTTTAAATGGTAAAAATGTACTACAGCCAATCGGTTGGGATGCGTTTGGTTTGCCTGCTGAAGGTGCTGCAGTTAAAAACAATACTGCACCTGCAAAATGGACCTATGAAAATATTGCTTATATGAAAAAGCAATTACAACTTTTAGGATTTGGTTATGATTGGGATCGTGAAGTTACTACTTGTCGTCCTGAATATTATAAATGGGAACAATGGTTTTTTACTAAGTTATATGAAAAAGGCTTAGTTTATAAAAAAACATCGGCAGTTAACTGGTGCCAAAATGATCAGACCGTACTTGCTAATGAGCAAGTGGTTGAAGGTTGTTGTTGGCGTTGTAGTACCCCTGTTGAACGCAAAGAAATCCCACAATGGTTTATTAAAATCACCGAATATGCCGAAGAACTACTTAATGATTTGGATACGCTTGAAAGTTGGCCAGAACAAGTTAAAACCATGCAACGTAACTGGATTGGTCGTTCTGAAGGGGTTGAGTTTGATTTTGCTGTTGAAAATTATGCTGATAAGTTACGCGTCTATACAACTCGTCCTGATACATTAATGGGTGTTAGTTTTGTCTCTGTTGCCGCAGAGCACCCTCTTGCACAATTAGCAGCTCAAAACGATCCTAAAATTGCTGAATTTGTTGCTGAATGCAAAAATACCAAAACAGCCGAAGCTGATATGGCAACCATGGAAAAGAAAGGTATTGCCACAGGATTTTATGCTATCCATCCTTTAACAGGTAAAAAAGTTCCTGTTTGGATTGCTAATTTTGTGTTAATTGAATATGGTACAGGTGCAGTAATGGCTGTGCCTGGGCACGATGAACGTGATTATGAATTTGCTTCAAAATATAACTTACCAATTAATCCTGTTATTTTAACTCAAGACGGTAACGCACCAGATCTTTCTGAAAAAGCATATACTGAACATGGCAAGTTATTTAATTCAGGCGAATTTGATGGTCTTGATTTTGATCAAGCATTTAATGCTGTTGCTGATAAGTTAATTACATTAGGTATTGGTAAACGTAAAGTTAATTACCGTTTGCGTGATTGGGGGGTTTCACGTCAACGTTATTGGGGTGCACCAATCCCAATGGTGACGCTTGAAAATGGTACAACCATACCAACACCAGAAGACCAATTACCAGTTATTTTACCTGAAAATGTTGAAATGAATGGTATTACCAGTCCAATTAAAGTAGATCCTAACTGGGCTAAGACAACCGTTAACGGTCAACTTGCACTACGTGAAACCGATACGTTTGATACTTTTATGGAATCTTCTTGGTATTATGCTCGTTACACTTGTCCAAACTACGACAAAAGTATGTTAGACAAAAAGGCGGCAAACTACTGGTTACCTGTTGATCAGTATGTTGGTGGTATTGAACATGCCATTATGCATTTACTTTATTTTAGATTTTTCCATAAATTAATGCGTGATTTTGGTTTAGTATCGTCAGATGAACCTGCAAAACGTCTACTTTGCCAAGGTATGGTATTAGCTGATGCATTTTATTATACCAGCCCAACAAATGAACGTATTTGGGTTTCGCCAACTGAAGTCAATATTGAACGTGATGATAAGGGTCGCATTGCTAAAGCTGTCGATAGTCATGGCAATGAGCTAGTTCATGCCGGTATGACCAAAATGTCAAAATCAAAAAATAATGGTATCGATCCGCAAGAAATGGTTGAAAAATATGGTGCTGATACCGTTCGATTGTTTATGATGTTTGCTTCACCTGCTGATATGACACTAGAATGGCAAGAATCTGGCGTTGAAGGTGCAAACCGATTTATTAAACGTGTATGGCGTTTAGTTTATGAGCATACCCAAAAAGGTGTAGCGGCAAAACTAGACGTTAAAGCTCTAGATAGTGAACAAAAATCATTGCGTCGTGAATTACATAAAACCATTGCGAAAGTGAGTGATGATATTGGCCGCCGACAAACGTTTAACACCGCTATTGCCGCTGTGATGGAATTTATAAATCGCTTACAAAAAGCATCGCAAGAAACTGAGCAAGATCTCGCTCTAATGAATGAAGCTTTAAATGCCATTGTTCGATTACTTTACCCAATGATGCCTCACGCTTGTTTTGTTATGTGGCAAGCTTTAGGTCACAACGAACCGATTGATAATACAACTTGGCCTGTTGCTGATCAATCGGCAATGGTTGAGAACGAGAAACTCATTGTCGTACAAATCAATGGCAAAGTCCGTGGTAAATTTATTGTACCTGCCGATGCCGATCAAGATTTTGTTTTGTCACAAGCAAAACAAGAGCCTAACATCCAAAAATATTTGAGTGATGTTGCTATCCGTAAAGTGATTTATGTACCGGGTAAATTATTAAATCTTGTTGTTGGTTAATATTGTTTGATAACTAAATTTAGGCGGTTATTGATATGAAAAAATATTTAGCATTAATTATGTTATTAACAATATCCTTAACAGGATGTGGATTTCACTTACAACATGAGACAGAAGTGCCAGAAAGTTTTAAAACGATGTCTTACATAAGTTATGACCCTTATGGCAGGTTGTCTCGCAATATTAAAGAGTTATTACACGATAATGATGTGACAATAACGAATAATAATACTTCCGGTCAGGTACCATTGTTAAAAATGGTAAGTGAAAATCTAAGTCGCAATACCATCTCGATTTATCAAGATGGTAAAGCTGCCGAATATCAATTAGTGTTAACGGTTGAAGCACAAGTTATTGTTGCTGGTCAACAGACTTATCCAATAAGCGTACGCGTGTTTAGAACGTTTTTTGATAATCCTGCTGAAGCTTTGGCTAAGACGGTTGAACAAGACTTGATTGAAAACGAAATGTTTAAACAAGCGGCTAAACAAGTCATCCGTAAATTAAAATCGATTCATACAGTAAATTAACGTTGACATGATTAAAATTAGCGCCGATCAAATTAACCATAAAGTGGGGTCACCCTATTATTTAATTTTAGGTAGTGATCCCTATTTACAGCATTATGTGCAAACTGAGTTACGCAAATCCTTTTTACAAAAAGGATTTGACGATCAACTTACTTTTGTAATTGATTATCAAACCGATTGGACAGCGATTTATGATAGCTGTCAGGCTATGAATCTATTTTCTGCAAATACTCTAATTTTTCTTGATTTTGGTGAGGGTTCATTAAACGCAGCTATCACTACCAAACTCAATACACTAAGTGAGGTTTTAACCCCTGGTATTGCGCTGGTTATTACACTTAACAAAATTACGAAATCGCAAGAAAATGCTACTTGGTATAAAGCGTTATCTGATAAATTGGTGGTTGTCAATTGCACTACACCCGATACTTTACAGTTGCCACAATGGATTAAAAATCATTTGCAACAACAACAAATGACCATTGAACCAAAGGCAATTGAACTGCTTTGCTATTGTTATGAAGGCAATTTACTAGCATTAACACAAATTATTGCACAACTTAAGTTGTTGTATCCTAATCAGAGCATTTCTTATGATGAAGTCGAAAATAATATAAATGATTCGGCAATATTTACACCATATCATTGGACTGATGCGATGATTGCCAATAAAACAAAGCGAGCCATTCATATTTTACAACAGTTAAAAATAAATGAATTTGAGCCGTTAATTTTATTGCGGATTGTTCAACGTGAATTGATATTGATGATCAATTTAAAAAAAGGATTGCAACAAAAATCATTAAAACAAGTTTTTGATGAATATAAGGTTTGGCAAAATAAAAGAACGATATATACCAGTTATCTAAACCGTTGCGATATTAATGACCTATTTAATTTATTAGCCAAATTGACAGAGATCGAAATCAGTTTAAAGCATAATAACCAAGCACGAATATGGGACGCAATGTTTAATTTATCGATGCAATTTATGGGATTAGATAAATGTTAACTGCATTATTAGGAGGAACTTTTGATCCGATCCATTATGGACACCTTCGCCCTGCTATTTCGTTAGTAAATGAAGTTGGATTAAAGCAAATTAGTTTATTGCCTAATCATGTCCCTCCTCATAAACCACAACCAGAAGCGAGTACTGAACAACGCTTGGCAATGTTAAAATTGGCTATCGAAGGTTTACCATTATTTGCGTTGAATGTAAGAGAGATCTTACCTGAAACTTCAACACGTCCTTCTTATACTATCGAAACGCTTCAAGCCTGGCGACAAGAAAATGGGAATAGTGAAGGATTGGCATTTATTATGGGACAAGATTCATTATTGAGTTTACCGACTTGGAATAAATGGAAAACGTTGCTTGATTATTGCCATTTACTAATTTGCCGTAGACCAGGTTATGCCCAAAAAACTGATAACATTGAGTTACAACAATGGATTGATGTGCATAATACCACAAATATTAAAGATCTACACAATTCACCACATGGTTATATCTTTTTTGCACATACACCACTTGAGGATATTTCAGCTACTGAGATCAGGCAAAATATTAACAACCAAGTCAGTTGTGAAAATTTGTTACCACCCAAAGTGTGGCATTATATTCATCAGCAAGGCCTTTATACTGCAAAGAAATAGTAGAAAGGGCTTTACATCTGACAGTTTTTTCGGCATTATTTCGCCGCTGTGTTTATTTATTTTAAACTCAGCTTTTTGTGTTTATACTTAATTTAACTTTACTTTGTCATCGAATAAAATACTTTCTAGGTGACATAAAAGCGCAACGCTATACCTTTGCATTATATGCATGCTTAGACGAGGAAAGTTGGTTGAGTATATTTAATTTGTACTTATTATTAAGAGGCCCCAATGGCAAAAGAAGATAACATTGAAATGCAAGGAACTATACTTGATACTCTTCCAAATACGATGTTTCGTGTTGAACTTGAAAATGGTCATGTCGTTACTGCACATATTTCTGGTAAGATGCGGAAGAACTATATTCGTATTTTAACTGGTGATAAAGTTACTGTTGAAATGACACCTTACGATCTATCTAAAGCACGCATCATCTTCCGAAGTCGCTAATATCGTTATCAGAATAAACTGTTATCGCTATATAACTGTTTATTTCTCTCTTTTTTAATAAAAAAACCGTCGACAAAAGTCGACGGAGAAGTGAGATATTCAAACTAAGCTAGTGAGTTAATCATCTTTAGAAAAGTTCATTTGATCGTATTTAACCCATCTTGTTTTTTTAACTATTTTATAGCCAAAGTAAATCATTAAAAATAATGGTAAACCGATATAGGTTGCAATTACACTATTCCAATCAATAGTATCTTGTAGGAAGGCTTCGTAATTTTGGCCAAGTGTTATTATTAAACATAATACGAAAGCAAAAACAGGGCCAAATGGGAAGCAGCTTGATTTATATGGTAATTGATTAACATCATGACCTTGCATAAGGTAACCCTTTCTAAAACGATAATGACTAATTGCAATTCCTAACCAAGCAATAAAACCAGTCATACCGGACATATTGAGCAACCACAAATAAACAACCTGATCTTTATACATCGACGTTAAGAAGCAAAGCATAGCCACAAATGTCGTTGCTAACAACGCTGCACGAGGTACGCCTGATGATGATAATTTTGCAAAGATTTTAGGTGCTTTACCTTCTTTAGCAAGAGCATAAAGCATACGGGTCGAAGCATAAAGTCCTGAGTTACCCGCAGATAAAACTGAAGTCAGTATAACTGCATTCATTAATGCCGCAGCTGATAATAATCCTGCATGTTCAAATACTAGGGTAAATGGACTAACACTTATATCGGTTTCATCATTACGTAGTAAATTAGGATCAGTATAAGGAATAATTAAACTGATGACTAAAATCGCAAAGATATAAAATAACAGTATTCGCCAAAAGACTTGTCGCATTGCTTTAGGAATATTTTTTTCTGGATCTTTTGATTCACCAGCTGCAATTCCAATTAATTCGGTACCTTGAAATGAAAATCCAACTACCATTGCTACACCAATCATTGATGAAAATCCACCTGCAAAAGGCGCTTCTTTGATGGTCCAATTTTGCCAGCCCGCACCTTCTGCACCATGGAAAATACCAATAATCATTAATAAACCAACAATAATAAAAACAATAACGGTGACGACTTTAATTAATGAAAACCAAAATTCAGCTTCACCAAAACCTTTAACTGAAATATAGTTTAAACAAAAGATGATACTTAAAAACAATAAACTCCATAACCAGCTATAAGAACCGGCATCAAACCAATAAGAAATAACTAGCTGAGCGGCAACTAGGTCAACCGCAACCGTAATTGCCCAGTTATACCAATAGTTCCAGCCAATGGCAAAACCAAACGCTTCATCTACATAACGTGAACCATAAGTTGCAAAGGTGCCTGAAACAGGTAAATATGCAGCAAGTTCCCCTAAGCTAGTCATTAAAAAGTACACCATTACACCTATAATGGCATACGAAAGCAAAGCTCCACCGGGACCTGCCTGAGCAACAGTTGCTCCTGAGGCAACAAATAGCCCAGTGCCAATTGAACCACCAATGGCGATCATGGCTAAGTGACGCGCCTTCAAATCTCGTTTTAATTTGTTTTTCATATCAATATTCTTCTTTGTTAAGGAGAGTAAATCTTATGGAGCATAACTTTTTATACTCCACATTATTTAACAGCCAAGTAGGCAGCTAAAAACTTATATTAATCATTACAGATAAATAAAATGAGTGAAAGTGTATCAAAAAAAAATGATGGCGAGATAAATAATTCTAATAATCGAACTGTTTTGTTAACTATATACAATAATTAACCTTTAGTTAGCTGTTCTAATTGAGTTAAATAATTCAATGCTTGCGAACGGTTATTACCACACATTTTGATACAAGGTTTTAATCGACCACAAACTGTCGGTCTTGATGGGTGAAAAAACAATTTACATTGATAATTGTTATCTAAATGAATACAAGCAATACCAGCTGGTTTGCCCTTAGGCATATCAGGGATAGCTGATGAAATTGAAGGAGCAATACAACAGGCACCACAGTTTTTTCGACATTGGAGTGAATCTGTCATGGTATTTCCTTTATTTTAAGTTTATTTAATAAATTTTGATGGTGACAATAGCAAGTTGGCGGTAAAATAGCGAGCTAATTTTTTAACCTTTTTTATTAATCATGAAGAATATATATTATGGCTAAAGCAAATGAAATAAAACGTGGTGACGCGGTCACCTATAATGGTAAATTATTACTTGTTAAAGATATTGATGTTCAAAGTCCAAGTGCACGCGGTGCCAGTACACTTTATAAAATGCGTTTTACCGATGTAAAAAATGGTGGGAAAGTTGAGGAACGCTTTAAAGGTGATGATATCCTCGAAACAATTGAACTATCCCGTCGACCTGTTAGTTTTTCGTATATTGATGGTGATGAATATGTGTTTATGGATAATGAAGATTTTACCCCTTATATTTTCAAAAAAGAACAAATTGAAGATGAATTATTGTTTATCCCTGAAGGCGGTATGAATGGTATTCAAGTACTAATGGCTGATGGTGAAGTTCTTGCCTTGGAATTGCCACAGACTGTTGAACTTGATATTGTTGAAACCTCGCCAAGCATTAAAGGCGCTTCAGCAAGTGCACGAACCAAGCCTGCCACCTTATCAACAGGGCTTGTTATTCAGGTTCCTGAATATATTGATAACCACGAAAAAGTCAAAATTCATATTGCTGAACGTCGTTACATGAGCCGTGCCGAATAACAAATAAAATTGTGATGAATACATATAATCAAAATAAACTACATAAACGATTGCGTCGCTTAACTAGCGAGGCAATCGCTGACTTTAATATGATCGAAGAAGGCGATCGTATTATGGTTTGCTTGTCTGGCGGTAAAGATAGTTATACTTTGCTTGATATTCTTATTAACTTAAAAATCAGTGCACCAGTACATTTTGATCTAATAGCGGTTAACCTAGATCAAAAACAACCGGGATTTCCTGAACATGTATTGCCTGAATATCTAAATTCGTTAGGCATTGAATATAAAATTGTGCAAGAAAACACCTACGGTATTGTCAAGGATAAAATCCCTGAAGGTAAAACAACTTGCTCGCTTTGTTCACGGCTACGCCGTGGCATTTTATATCGCACAGCGACCGAACTTGGTGCAACAAAAATTGCCCTTGGCCATCATCGTGATGATATTTTAGAAACACTATTTTTAAATATGTTCTATGGTGGCAAACTCAAAGCAATGCCTCCAAAGCTAATGAATGATTCAGGTGAACATATCATTATCCGGCCACTAGCTTATTGCAAAGAAAAGGATATCGCCAAATATGCTGAAATTAAACAGTTTCCGATTATTCCTTGCAATCTTTGTGGTTCACAACCAAATCTACAAAGACAAGTGATTAAAGAGATGCTAAATGGATGGGATAAAAAACATCCAGGGCGTATTGAGACCATGTTTCGTGCAACAAAAAATATCACCCTATCTCATCTGTGTGATACCAATTTGTTTGATTTCAAAGGAATTAAAAAAGGTGATCTTGCCGTTAATGGTGGCGATATTGCTTTTGACCGCGAAGATATCAAACCGATTGTAGGCTTTGATAGTTCAGATCTTAAAAATCAAGATTTGATTTTATGGAAAGAAGTTAAATAATTAAGCTTGTTAAAATATTAAAAACGCCGTTCTAGTCGGCGTTTTTTAATACTATTATTTCAGCCACTTTTGCCAACTTTGATTGACTATTTCTGTTTCTTGCTTAAACTGCGTGCTATCCACCGTACTTGGTAATAATTGCAATGCAAGTTGATGGATTTTATTACGCATATCAATATAAGCTTGCGTTAGTTGCTCTGCTTCGTGAATATCAATAATTTGATAATTTGTTGCTAGCTCTAAAATACGCACATTATCACTCCATTTTGTCATTTGAGGGTGCTGGTAAGCATAATTAAGTACCAAATATTGTGATAAAAATTCAATATCACCAATTCCGCCCTCATCAATTTTTAAATTGAATAAATTATCTTGAGTGCTACCTAAATGTGAGCGCATTTTTTTACGCATTTCACGCACTTCTTTCTTTAATACAACTTCATCACGCTTTTTACAAAGTACATTATGGCGAATTTGATTAAAACGATCGATTAATTCGACTTCACCATATACAGCTCTGGCTCGTACTAAAGCTTGGTGTTCCCATGTCCAAGCCTCATTTATTTGGTAATCTTCGAATGCATCTAAACTACAAGCAAGAAGCCCTGCATCACCTTGAGGGCGAAGTCTTACATCAACTTCATATAAAATACCAAAGCTAGTGCATACATTAAATAAATGAATAATACGTTGTACAAGGCGCAAATAAAATTGACGACTATCGATCTGCTTGTCACCATCGGTGACGCTATTAACAGGACAATCATGTAAAAAAACCAGATCGAGATCCGAACCATAACCCAGTTCACAACCGCCTAATTTACCATAGCCAATTACCACCAAGCCTTTATGATTATCAGCCAAATGCTCAGGCTTGCCATAGCGAGCAATCATTTGATTCCATGTCATTTGTACGACAAAATCTAATAAAGCTTCGGCTACATAAGTTAGATGATCGCTAACTTTCATAGTAGTTAACACATGCTCAACATCAGCTGCGGCAATATGCAGTAATTGCATCTGCTTAAATTGACGTAAAGCTTCAAGTTGTTGTTCTTCGCCATCAACTTCAATACGCAATAAATATTGATAAAGCTGGCTTTTATATTCATTTGGAGCAACAGTTTGATAAAGCGAATTGATATCAATAAGCTCATCTAACAATATAGGGTAATGAGCCAGCTGATCGCTAATCATTGGTGAAGCACTACATAAGCGAATCAATTGCTTCAAAGCAGTTGGATATTCAAGTAACAGTTCTAAATAAGTGGTACGACTAACAATATTAACAAGTAACGGCAAAATTCTTGATAACACGATTGTTACTTGCTTTTCACTACAGATAAATTCTAATAAACGTGGCATTAATTGATCGAGTATTTCACGCCCTCTTACACCAATTGTACGTTTACCAATATCATCACGAAATTGTATTAGCATTTGATGGATCTGTGCGATTTGTGTTTCTGAATAATTGGGTAGCACTGCGCTGACATCACTGATTTGAAGATCTGGCACCCAAAGATCATCAAATTGATCATTATAAGACTTGGTTGTTGAAGTAGATTTTGATTCGTTTTCGCCAATAAGTTCATTAAAAATTTGGCGATTATGTTGCATTCGTACTAATAACGCTTGTTCAAAATCATGCCAATGATTAAAGCCCATGCTTGTCGCTAAACGGGCTTGTTCCAGTGCATTATCTGGCAAGGTTTGGGTCTGTTCGTCAGCAATAGCTTGTAGAAGATTTTCACAACGGCGTAAAAATAGGTAATTTTCTCGTAATAACGATACTTCATTCGATGCAAGTAGCGATTCTTGTTCAATCACATTAAGCGCATTTAATAACGAACGAGTTTGCAACCCCACTACTCTTCCACCACGAATAAGCTGAAAAACTTGTACAATAAACTCTATTTCACGAATCCCACCAGCACCAAGCTTAATGTTATTTTTTAAACCACGACGACGCACTTCACGTTCAATCATGCTTTTCATATTACGCAATGATTGTAAAACACTAAAATCAATATAGCGACGATAAACAAAAGGCTTCAACATTTGATACAGTTCGCCTACATAAGGAGCATGCTGATCACCAAGAACTTTGGCTTTAACCATAGCATAACGTTCCCAATCTCGACCTTGCTCTTGATAGTAATCTTCCATAGAAGAAAAGCTCAGAACTAAAGGCCCCCCATCACCAAGCGGACGCAAACGCATATCCACACGATACACAAAACCATCTTCGGTAATTTGATCGAGCGCTTTAATTAAGCGTTGGCCTAATCGAGTAAAAAAGACAGCATTATCTAATTCTCGCCGACCACCTTTTGTTTGCCCATGCTCTGGATAAGTAAAAATCAAATCAATATCGGACGAAAAGTTCAGCTCCCCACCGCCCAATTTACCCATACCTAAAATCAGCAGTGGCTGCCCCTGACCTTGAGCATTACAAGGTGTTCCCCACTCTTTGCAACTAAGCTCATAAAGCCAATTACGAGCTGTAACAATAATCACCTCGGCCAATTCGGTCAATTGCAATAAAATCTGCTCATCATGACTTATTTTCGCCAATTGTGACCACTCAAGGCGCACTAGCATAAAATGCCGAAACAGCCTAAGCGTTTTCATAAAAATAGCTTCATCGGTCACATCTGTTAATTGCGCATCTAACCAAGATTGATAAAATTGCCGTTCATCGGCTCGCGGTGGGTTTTGTATTATGTCGGAAAACCAATTAGGGAATCGACAAAACGCATCGACCAAAAAGTCACTCTGTACCAAAATATCAAGGTGAGCTTGCACTTGAGCCAGATTGCATTGGTCAAGTTGAAGGGCGACTTTTTGCTTTTGTTGTTCAAGCAAAGAAGAAAACGACGAGTTAAATTCTGACATAGGCAAGCTCTCTTAGAATTCATTAACAATAATAAAAATCAGTGCTAGCTAATAAATAATTACATTTAGACTTAAATATTTTGATAATTTTTATCCATTTTACCAAATAGTTGTTTAACCGCTATTCTCACCAATACACAGCTTAAAATAAATAAAATTACTACCATCATAAAACAAATCATTATTATTTTTAAGTCACTTATTCTTCTCCAATATTGAAAATAACGTATTAATGAAATACTAAAAATTACTAATACGATCAATAATAAACAATTTAATAGAAGAATACCTATTGAACTAAAAACGAGCTTTTTAAAAGCGATAGTTTCCGTTACACCAGTAAAACATCACCTTAACAAAAAATAACCATGTAAATTCACAATTGATAAAAATATAGTTAAACCAACTATAGCAATAATGATTTTTTTAAAACTGTAATAAAATATAGGTGTAACAATACAATCGGCCAACAATATCGCCTAATGTAATTAATGCGGCAAATATAAACTATTAACAATATTTTTTTGATTGATTTGATTAATATTATATTTGTTCAATAACAATACGGAAATCGTAAATAGCACAAGTGTGCTAGGTAGCTGTAAAAAGAAATTGAGTAATATTTGCTTAATAAATTTTATAATAATCTGATGGGTTGTCATATCTGACGATATAAAAAAATATATCATCAAATCTAACGCTATAAGTAATAACAAAAACAATATTAAATATCCAATAAAATAAAACTAATGATAAAGATAATTTAAAAAATGACTTTTTCATCTATATATCCTTATATTTATATGTTAATTTTATTTATTGCAACAATTAGCATTAGTTTTAGCTTCGTATTTATCTCACTAAAAGCAAATTCTTTTACAGAATTAATAACCAACAATGTCGCTTGCCATTGAGCAAACTCTAGCTCGTTAGAAAGCGGTTTATTGGTTAACTGATCATTTACCTGATTTAAAGTTTGCTTGTAGTATTCTAAATCATCCACTTCTAACGCATATTCTTCGTTTTGTTGCCAAAACTCAAGCAATTTAGGCAAATCACATTGACTTGAAAGCGCATAATTGCACTTTTTAAGTGCCAAATTATTCAGTAAACGATACCCTCTAGAAGCTTTGCTTTGTGAAAAAAGATGCAAATTAAATCGACTTAGCTCAATAGCAAAATTAAGTAAATCGTGTTTATTGCCTTGCTTGATTTCAAGTTCAACTTCTTTAAAAGGAATAGATTGATTATTTGAACTAATTTGCCCTTGATCTAACGCAACTTCAATTTCACTACTTGCAAACGAAATTAACCACGCTTGCCGCTCAAAATTGGTGGTAAATAGAGGCTGTAAATCCCGTTGTAGCTGAGCAACATCACAGCTATTTGGCAATGCATGGCAAGGTAATACGGTTAAATCGGGGACTGAATTAGGTAAATCGACATTAAATTCTGCACGCTCATGCAACCCCGCAATCGATTTTTTGTCACGCTTTAATGTGATTTCAAAACGTTTTGCGAAATTATCATCACACCCTCTTACACGCAGCCCACAACCATGATTACGCAGGTAATAATCACTAGTATCGTAATAAGTATTGGTCAAGTTTTGTTTAGTAACATTACGTTTTGTTGATGATAATGCTAATGATGCCGAAAATTCGGCCTCGTCACAATCCGCCCATTGATCTAAATAATATTTTAAACTGGCAATATCATTGGTATTGATTTCAAATTTTAATTCGATTTCGTTACTCATTGTTCTGTTTTGTATTGGTTATTTTGCTATATCATATATTGAATATTTGAAGAAATACACTTAAACATGTATTAAAGTAGGGAGGGATAGGTGTTTATGGTTTGGGTGTTCAAAATAGAAATAGTGGTTATATTTAGATTGGGGAATTAGCGATTGACTAATGATCCATACTTTGGCTATTCGATACCAAAATAAGACAAATGATATAAATATTAGGTGGTTTTATAATATTAATTGTTATTAAAAACTGGCAAATAAAATCAATTAATTTTCTGATTACTTTTTACTACAAATGAAGTTAGTTATTTGAAATGAATAACACTTTTAGGTAGTTAACCACAATAACATTTCTCTAACCTAACTGACTTGGCTTAATGTTGAGGGGCTTCACTTATTGGTTGATTGACTTTCCAATTTGCACAATTAGCTCCCTACAGACAAAGAATTAAGAACTAAACGTTAAAAACTAAGGTACGGTGCAAACAGCATAGCCACCTCCAAAGGTGCCCCACTGATCCACATAACCATTACGGTGAATATATAAGTGAGTTGTATTTGATACCGCATCATTCGTCCAAATATCACCACGACCAAAACCTGCCACATCACCATAATAGGATACATCACTCCACTCACTTAAAAATCCTGCCCCTATTTGACGTTGGTAATATAGACTACCGGACGACGGTGTGGAGCCATCTATGTCGCTTATACATGGAAAATAAGCATTATCCACACCACATTTCGCATTGCTTAAATCTCTTATCTTCGAAAAACGATAACCCAAACTACTACACCAAGTTGCTTGCTCAGGAACAGTAGTATATTTCTCTCCCCGATGGACAAACCACTGCTTTAGCTCAAATCCATATTTAACAACCACACCACTACTATTCTTCCCTTCCAACACAAATAGTTGCGGCAAAGATGGCACAGTAAGTAGACTAGGATTACTTGATTGTATTTGGGTATTATTCGCCCTAGGGCCATTTAACGTTACTCGCGTTACGTTTTTGGATTTATCTGTAATCCAATCATCATATGTAGTAGTGCCCGTGCAACTTCGGCATGGAATGGTGAATGAGTCTGAACGAGGTTTTACCCAATTCACTGTTGCTGTTATCCCTCCGTGAGTTTGTGAAGACCACGTCAATTGACTTACATCCACCCCACCTATATCCAAATCAAAATATAATCCATCAGCCCCCGTAGTGGGAAAATTAAGGCTATAAGAAGATGGATTAATTGACTGTGTTAAAAAACCTTTAGTAGGATCCCATATGCTAGATGGACCCGCAAAGCGAGGATTATCTCCAGCAAAATTAGTACCGCCAAATATCAAACGAGGCCTTACATAGCAAACTTTAGGTTGCTGTGAATTTGGGTTGATATAATATGACACCATATTTCCGCTAAAAGTAATTCTATTTGGCACACCATACTTTGTTGCTAAAGTAGCATCCGTACTACTTAATGTTATCCTATAAGGTGCATTACAAATATCTAATATATCACTGCGACTAACGGCATTACCATTTTTATCAGTAAACGATACTGATATATTCCCTGTCGCAGTGACACTATTAGCTCCCTGTCCATCTCCATCATCATCTCCCCAATTACCTTGAGTTACTAAACTACTTGTACTTATCAAGTTAGTTGATGGGGGAACTATCATTTCAATATTAACAAGGGTATCACCGGCATTAGGTAACTGGATTGGAGTCATCGCTGAGTTATTATGTTGTGGACTGAAAACTTGACCGTTTGATAATTTAATACTTAATAAGTCATTAGTTGTAGCTAATTTGGTAACTCCACCATCAAGTGTCAAATATGGCGACGAGCCATGAATGACCTGAGATGTATGAGTGGACAATGCTTGTAAATCTACTGAATAGAGCAATAACAGTGGCGGTACAAAAGTTAAAGATGATTTGGATAACAAGTTAAAAATTAGCGACAACCTTGGCGGTTTCGTTTGACCTGAAGATAAAAATAAGAATGGAATCTGTTTTTGATTGCAGTCAAACTTAAATAGGTTTAGGGTACAGAAATACCAACACTTTTTATTATGATAACACACAATTTCTAATCTCCAATTAATTTGTTGTTTTAATTTTATAATTGCTCATTTTTTAATGAGATATATTTTGTCAAAAAACAGTCAAAATTATAGTTAACCAAATACTAAAACGTCAATTTTAGTTAATTAATTGTAAATTATTTTTAAATAATGTATTAAACTTTAACTTGAAAATTTTATAGCGGCATTTTGTTAGCGGTTTTGTTTTAGCTAGAAATTGTCATATAAAAAACATGATAAAATCAATATTTTTTTCTAGTTAGCTTTTAAACGAACCACTACAATACCTTGATTTAATATCGATTCGCGTTACAAACACATCGCTATTAGCAAATGAATTTAGCTCTAATCTCATCGTATTAGCATCATCAAAGACACAAACTGCCAGCAATTAGGTTCTTAAAAAGCACCTTATCAAATAATAAAAAAACGCTATTTAACAACTCGAAATGGATTAGGTTTTGGTTTAGATTGTTCAAGTTGTTGAGATGAAGACTCACGCTGTGCCTGATATTTAGGCTCATCTTCAAATCCCATACCAACACCGTTTTCACGAGCATAAATTGCCTCAATCGCTGCCATTGGTACCACAATATGTTGTGGCACACCAGAAAAGCGAGCATTAAATTCAATTTGTTCGTTAGTAGCCAAATATTGACCAACGGATTGTGGGGCTATATTCAGTATAATTTGATTGTTTTGGATAAATTCCTGCGGCACTAACACCCCATATACAGAAGTATTAACCACAATGTAAGGTGTTAAATCATTATCCAAAATCCAGTCATAAAAAGCCCTAAATAGATAAGGGCGACGTGGCGTCATTTGTTCAAGTTCCATCAAGGCTACCTTGGCTAAAATTATCGTAAATAAAGATAAATTTAATTGTTTATGATCTTATCTTTTTTTCTGCTTCAGTTAATGAATTAATAAAAGCAGGGCGTTCAAAAATTCTCGCCATATATGCTAAATAATTCTTTTCAGCTACTTTTGGTAATTCAATACCAAGCAATGGCAAACGCCAAAGTAACGGCGCAAAATAACAATCACATAATGTAAAATCATCACTCATAAAATAATCTTTTTCTTTAAACATAACCGAAACTGAAATAAGATCATCAAGAAGGTTTTTTCGTGCTGTTTTAGCCGCATCACTATTAGGATCAGCAATAATTGTTTCATATGCACTATACCACTCTTTTTTAATACGGTACATTGTTAATCGTGAATTAGCACGAACGATAGGATAAACAGGCATTAATGGTGGGTGCGGAAAGCGTTCATCCAAATATTCTAACGCAATATGTGGTTCATATAACGTAAGATCACGATCAATTAAAGTTGGAATTGAACTATATGGATTAAGATCCAATAATTCCTGTGGTAAATTATCTGCCGTTACAAACTCTATTTCCGCAGTTACCCCTTTTTCTGCCAGAACAAAACGAATCTGATGCCCGTAAATATCTGTTGTATCACAAAATAATGTCATTACAGAACGTTTATTAACAGCAACAACCATATCCACTCCAAATTTATAAAATTAAAATAAGTCTAGTTGCCGTCTATTCTAACAAATTGGATAACAAAATTGTTAAAAAAAATAAATTTTCTTTAATTCTTTTCCTCAAGCCCTAATCTTGACAAGCAGTTTCATAAAACATGTGCTTAAGTATAGGATTTATTAAATTAGTTAACCTAATAATATTAAATAATATTTATTTCCTAAATAATCTTAATTCTTAAAAATATTTAACCTACGTAGTTTAGCTTTTTAATTAACCAAATCAGCATAAAAAAACCCAGCATTCGCTGGGTTTTGAAACAAAATTGTAACGTTTTTGTAATATTGCTACTAACGTTTGCTGAATTGAGGACGACGACGAGCTTTGCGTAGACCCACTTTTTTACGTTCAACTTGACGTGCATCACGAGTAACAAAACCTGCTTGACGTAACGCAGAACGTAAAGTTTCATCATATTCCATTAACGCACGAGTAATACCGTGACGAATCGCACCAGCCTGACCTGAAATACCACCACCTTTAACAGTGATATAAAGATCAAGTTTATCAGTCATTTCAACTAACTCTAACGGTTGCATAACAACCATACGAGCTGTATCACGACCAAAGTATTGCTCTAAAGAGCGCTTGTTAATAACGATGTTACCACTACCTGGTTTGATAAATACACGAGCCGCAGAACTTTTGCGGCGACCTGTACCGTAATATTGATTATCAGCCATCTTTTATCCCCTTAAATATCTAATACTTGCGGTTGTTGTGCCGCATGATTGTGCTCACTACCAGCATAAACTTTTAGTTTACGGTACATTGCACGACCAAGAGGACCTTTCGGTAACATGCCTTTTACAGCAATTTCGATGACTTGTTCAGGATGACGTTCAATCATCTCTTTAAAAGTCGCTTCTTTAAGTCCACCGATGTAGCCAGTATGACGATAATAGATCTTATCAGTGCGTTTTTTGCCTGTTACAGCAACTTTTTCTGCATTGATAACGATAATATAATCACCTGTATCAACATGTGGTGTGTATTCTGCTTTGTGTTTACCACGCAAACGGCTTGCGATTTCAGTAGCTAAACGACCTAACGTTTTACCTGCTGCATCAACAACATACCAGTCGCGTTTAACTGTTTCTGGTTTAGCTGAAAAAGTACTCATTCGTAATTATCCAATTTTTAATTAATCTCACGTTAATAAATCATTTGATTTATTTACACTTTTTGATTGTTACCATTAATTAACTCACCCCTTCGAGCGGTTATACTAATATTGACAACCGAAAACAACGTTGGGAAGAACGTTGTCGTAACGTGGGTGGCAATATTATACAGAAATATTATAAAAGCGCTAGAGTAAAAATAAAAAATCATAGCGAGAAGGAATGCTTACTGATAAACTAAAATCAACATTAAATAACAAAATATTTAAATAAATGAACAATACAATTCAACTTTCAATAGAAGATTATATTAGCAGAGGATTGCACCGAAAATGTTATCGTCATCCAAATGATCCCAATAAGTGTATCAAAGTGAATTATAATGTTGGTGCTGAAGATGAGACTAATCGAGAAATTTCTTATTATAAACATCTAATTAGACGTAATGTTTCATTCGATGCAATAGCAAAATATTACGGCCCAGTTTCAACCAATTATGGCAAAGGTCATGTTTTCCAACTCATCCGAGATTATACCGGAGAAATAGCTACACCACTTGAAAAATACCTTGCTGATACAAAATTAACTAAGCAATATTACGATGATTTAGTTACTTCATTAAGAAATTTGAAATCAGCCCTATTAAAAGATCGTATTATTACAATGACAATAAAAAGCAAAAATATTTTGTTTCAGCACTTAAGTGCAGATAACAGTCGCTTAATTATTATCGATAATATCGGTAATTCAACTCTTATTCCTATTGCCAATTACATTCCTTTTTTTGCTAAAGCCAAAATTGAACGAACTTGGCAACGTTTTTTAACATCCATTATTAAAGAAAATAGCAACAACAAATTAATCACTCGTTTAGTTGACGAACTGAATCAGTAATTCTCAATTGTGCAATGGCAGCTTTTACATTATTAGGTCTATTTTTTAAGGTAAATAGACCTTGATGTAATTTAGCAATACGGTTCACTATACTTAAACCAAGCCCAATACCATTATGCTTGCGATCCATACGAAAAAAGGCTTGGATCATTTTTTCGCTTTTAGACTCATCAATGCCATTACCTTCATCTTCTACAGTAATAATGATATCTTTTTTAATTTTGTAACAACTTACCACGATTTTAGTGTTCTCAGGACTGTAGCGATAACTATTTTCAACTAAATTACGTACTAATAGTCTTATTAAGGTTGCATCACCATTAAAAATAAGATCTTTATCAGTCAAATGCCATTCAAGCTGTTGCTGTTTTTGTGAAGTCAATTCTGTTAGTTCATCAGACAGCGGAATCATAATATCATTATAAAAATTAATATGTTGATACTTTCCTACAGTAAACTTTTGACTAGTTCGAGCAAGCATTAATAGCTGTTCTACAGTATTGACTAATCGATCTATACGATCAATTAACTCTGTGCAATCAATGTTATTTTTATTTTCTAACAATTCTAGATGTAAACGAATGCCTGCTAAAGGTGTCCTCATTTCATGCGCTACGTCGGCGGTAAAAAGACGTTCTTGAGATAATGTTGTACTCAGTCTAATAAAAAGATTATTCAATACAGATGTAATCGATTTAATTTCACGCATATTGCTGATTGGCGCAATGGGTTTTAGGTTCTCCTCGGTACGTTGATTAAGATCTTTCTCTAAAATTTCCAACGGTTTTGTGATCCACTTGATCGCTTTGTACGCTAAAATTAGTGTTACTGCCATCATAGAAAAAGCAGAACAAAACAAAACGAAAATCGCTTCTAATTCTTCTTCTTCAACAACTTCATCAATTTTATTTTGACTTAGAGTCAAATTAACCAATACATCTATTTGTTCTTTACTTTCGTGCCATAACCAAAGAACAGTAATAATCTGACAAACCAACATGATAGAACCCAAGGTAAAAAATAGGTTCCAACTAATACTGTGGCGTATATTACTAAGTGATTCTGAAATCATATTTTAATTATCTAATTTAAATTAATCGATTTATCAACATCCATCATTAAGTTGATAACCATAACCTCGTATTGTGCGAATGAAATTTTTACCCAATTTATTACGTAACCCGTAAATATACACTTCTAAAACATTTGAGCTAGGGTCACTTTGCCAATCATAAAGATCATTTTGCAATAAGTCACGGTGGACCTTTTCGCCAGCTTTTAGCATTAATCGAGATAATACAATAAACTCTTTTGGTGTTAACACTACTTCTTGGTTATTAACAGTCGCTTTTTGTTGTTTTATATCAATAGTAATAGGACCATAACTGATAAGATTATCTGCGGTACCTTGATCTCGACTAATTAACGCTCTTACTCTAGCTAATAATTCAGTTAAAGCAAAAGGTTTAATCAAATAATCGTCGGCACCATTATCTAAACCTTCTACTCTATCTTCTATGGTATCGCGTGCAGTTAAAATCAAAACTGGCGTTGAAATATGATTTTTTCGCCAGCGAATCAGTAAGTCCAGTCCATCACAATCAGGTAATCCTAAATCGAGTATAATTAAACTAAACTGCCCAAATTGAATATAATCTTCAGCTTGTTTACCATTTGTAGCAACTTCACAAACATAACCATTTGACGTTATACCATCGTATAAACCTTTCTGTAGCAAGCTATCATCTTCAACAATTAATATTTTCATTGATGATTTACCTTATATAAATGTTGGAATCACTAAGAATTCTCAATCGTATAATTATCAGTAATTATATACTTCACGTTACATATCTAAAGCTATTAATTGCGCTCAATAAGAACATACTTATTAAGAAACTTGTTAATACTTATCCAATTTTTATTAATTAAATACGCCGATAATATACTTAAAATAAATCCGACAATAATATCTAATGGCCAATGAATCCCTAGATATATACGACTCCAACATACAAGTACAGCAATTAAAGCCAATAAATATAGATCTGTTCTAAAGCGATATGCATTATCAAAAAAAACAGCAAAAAACATCGTCCACACAAATACCGCATGTTGGCTCGGTAAAGAACTTGTTTTGTCATGAAAAAGATAATTAGTACCAACTTCAACCTCAAAAGGGCGTGGAGAATAAAAACAATAACGAATAACAAAAGTAACTAATAATGCTAACCCTAAACTAAATACTATTTTTAAAATTAATTGCCTATAAATAGGCCGAATACACCAACCGATTACCATAATAATAACAGATAGGTAAACCAAATATTTAGCACAAAAAATAGCAAAAAAGACAAATGATTTAGATGCATGATCTGAAGCGTTTATTAATAAAAAAATTTGCGTATTAAAATCATGCCACATAAGCTATCTCTCTAGATTCACCCAAATTATTAATAATTTAACGTATAAACCTTAAGAGAACCTTAATATAAACCTAGCCAATAATCGGGTAAATGAGCAAACAAATACAATTAAATGTTATTTAAAACAAAATAATTGGTATTTTGAGAAAAACGTAACTGCAAAATCAAGCGAGGTGCAGATGATAAAATAAACGACTATAACAAATAAAAAGATTTCTGTTGGATAAATCATACTACGATTATTAATTTGGGTTGCAATAAAAGTAAATTCCGCCACTCCAACAATATAGGCTAACGAAGTATCTTTAATCAGTGATACCCATTGATTTACAAAAGACGGCAACATCATTTTAAGGGCTTGTGGTAATATGATAAATATAATAACTTGCTTTTTAGTTAAGCCTAATGAAAACGCCGCTTGCCATTGTTCTTTAGCCACAGCAATCATACCTGCATGAACTGAATGTCCAATGTATGCAGCTCCTATCAAGGATAAAGCAAATATTACCGTTGCAATTGCTGGCACATCTACGCTAAGTAACACAGGTAGAAGAAAGTAAGTCCAGAAAATAAGCATAATGACAGGAATAGCTCTTAAAAAACCAAGTATACCAACTAAAAAATAACGCATAACTCCTTTTAAGACAGTCAACCCGACTCCAGCAAGAATACCCAAAAAAGTTGAAAATATAATTGCGGCAAAACTCATTAACAGCGTTAAAAAAATTCCTCCGGGAAAATTTCCCCACATCATATAACTGAAATTGTGGTAAATAACCTCTAAACCTTTAAGCTCCATAAATGATTACACCTTACCTATTTGCAATCGTTTTACTTGATAAATATTACCCAAAGTTCCAACAATCACTATCGCCAAAGTATATAATAAAGTTGCAATAGCAAAATCTTGAAAGGTTTTTAATGATTCGGTTTCAACTTGACGCGATACATAAGAAAGTTCTAACACACCAATAGCCATTGTTAACGACGAATTTTTTATAATATTCATGTACTGGCCAATTAAAGGCGGAAATGCAATACGAAAACTTTGTGGCAAAATAATAAATCGCATACTTTGCCACCAAGTTAAACCTAATGCCAATGAAGCCTGTTCTTGCCCCCGACTTACACCAGCTATACCCGCTCTAAATTCTTCGGCAATAAAAGCACTGGAATAACAAGTTAAACCAACTAAACCGATTATAAATTCAAATGATGGCATTTTCAGTGAAAAAAACAGCAACTGGATTTGCGGTTCGTCAAATAACCATAATTTAAATTCTATTGGTAATAAATTACCCACACCAAAATACCAAAAAAAGAGTTGAGGCAATAACGGAGAATAACGAAAAATTGCGTTATACCCCATTACTATAACTTGAATAAGTTTAATTCGACTTTGTTGAGCAATAACCAGCAAAAAACCTAGTGATGTTGAAAATATAATGGTTAGCAATGAGATAGCTAACGTAACTAAAAAACCATCCCATAACCACCACAAATAACGAGGCTCAAGTAATTGCTCATACATAACTACTGACCTTTGCCAATTTTAAAATCACCACGAGGCATCGCTGATGCAGTTCTAGGTCCAAACCAACGATTATAAATCGTTAATGCTTCACCTTCTTTTTCTAGTGTTAACAAAATTTGATTCACTTTTTCTTTCAAGCGATCCTCGCCTTTGGGTATACCAACAGCTTGATATTCTTGAGTAATACTAAATGGTGAAATTTCAAACACAGCTCGTTGCTCTTCTGGTAAATTCGCTAATAAACCGACTAATTTCGCATCATCTTGAGTAATTGCCTGTACAACACCATTACGTAATGCCGCAAACGCAAATGGTGTATCATCATAAGAAATTACTTTAGCTGTTGGGTATTTTTCTCGCAATGTAATTTCCATAACTGTACCTTTATCGGCACCAATACGAAGATTTTTCAAATCATCTGCTGATTTCAATACTCCTTTTTTTGCTACAAATTTCTGACCAGTCGCAAAATAAGGAAGGCTAAAATCAACGGTTTTTGCTCTTTCATCAGTAACGGTAAAATTAGCTACAATTAAATCGGCTTTTTGGGATGCTAATAATGGAATTCGATTAGCTGGATTAGTCGGAACAAGCTCAACATTAACCTTTAGTGCTTTTGCTATCTCGTTAGCATAATCAACGTCAAGACCAACAATTTTATTTGTCTTTTCGTCAATATAACCAAATGGCGGATTACTATCAAATACCGCTATTTTTATTTCTCCTCGTTTCGCAATATCATCAAGGCGATCTGCATAAGCAGAATTTGCTCCTAACAAACTACTTACTAATGCAACAACAGTTAGTGATTTAGTCAACAATTTCATTCCGATTTTCCCTCAGTCAAGGTTATGTTATATACCGTTAAAGTCTAGCAACAAAGAATCGAATGAATAAATAACAAATACTCACATGGTTATAACTAAAAGTTATATGTGGTAGTTTTCGATTAATGACATTAGAAAAACAAATACAAGCCAAAACAGCTTATATCACTGTATTGATTTATTTAATAATATTGATTTACCCTACTATCTCGCTATCAACAAAAAAATAAGCAATTTCTTTTTCAGCCGAGGTTAGAGAATCTGATCCATGTACGGCATTTTCGGTCATACTGTCAGCAAAATCAGCTCGTAAAGTGCCTGCGGCTGCTTTAGATAAATCAGTTGGTCCCATCAATTCCCGATAACGCTTAATAGCATTATCGCCTTCGAGAATCTGAACAACTATCGGCCCAGATATCATAAATTTAACCAACTTATCAAAAAATGATTTACCTTGATGCTCAGCATAAAATCCTTCTGCCTGTTCTTTGGTTAATCTAAGCATTTTTAAGGCAATAATGTTAAGTTTTGCTTGGCTAATACGGGTTTCAATTTCACCAATCAATTGTTTTTTAACGGCATTAGGTTTGATGATAGATAAAGTTCTTTCAATAGCCATAGATTTGCTCCTTGTTAGTTTAGTCAAGGGTAAATGTCATTCGTGAGATTTGTCCACTTTGATCTAATAAAAATAGATGATGTAAACCTTTATGAGTAACTGTCAAAGCTACCTTTTGATCGCCATACGTTTTCTCAATAAGTTCACCATCTAAAAACCACCATTTGTCACCAACACCACCTTGTGGAGTTAGATCGATAGTGACATCTTGCTGCCCAGGTAATCGTTTTACCAATTGCTTATCTTGCAGCCCAATAATATTGAGTGGCAAAAAGATATCTTTACCAAACACTGGGCAATGATTATCAACTTCAGGAATTAGCGATTGTCGACGTTCTTTGGGTAGTAGCCAATTTTCTAAAGCTATTGGCCAAAGTGCAACCTGTTTTTTATGTGCATTGCTACAGTCTGCTGACACACGTTTGCCGGCATCATTTACCCAAATAGTCACCCACCCTGAACGATAAATATTATTATTAAGTGCCGTTAGAGTATCAAGTGTTGGAGGTATCATATTATTTAATACCCATGCATTTTTTTGACGGTGGCAGTTTTCATCAGTTGCAGGTAACTTTTGTCCTGATGGCCAACAAATTTTTTCTAAGGTTACTGTTGTCGGTTTAGTTACTAAGGGAAGTGGGCGATTTATTCGTCGCTCTTTATTTAATAATAACGTGTTAACTTGTTGTAGTATCGGCACCGCTGTAATACTGCCATATTGACCAACAACGGGCGTTCCATCAGGACGACCGACCCAAATGCCAATCAAATAGCGAGGATTGACCCCAATCGCCCATGCATCACGATATCCATAGCTAGTGCCTGTTTTATAGGCAAGCTGATAATTATTAACTAGCATCTGTCTTGTGATCCATGCACTTCCATCGCTAATAAATGGCTTGCTTAGTAAGGGATCTGCTTGCGTAAATCGTAAAGGACTTACTTGCCCATGACGAGCAAAGGCACTATATGCGCTAACTAAATTATCCATTCTTAACGACGCACCACCCAAAATATACGATATATTAGGATCATTACCTTTAGATTGAAGCGGTAAGCCAATACTAAACAGCTTGCCAGCAAATCGTTTTGGTCCATAAAGCTCAATTAACTCAACAGCAGGTAAGTTTAATGAATTCTTTAATGCATCTGAGGCACTTATTGGTCCATAAAAATCTTCATCAAAATTCGTAGGTCGATAATCAGAACTGATTCTAGGTGTATCTTGCAATAACGATTCAGAATGAATCATGCCGTCATCAATCGCTAAAGCATACATAAAAGGCTTTAATGTCGATCCAGGAGATCGAAGCGAATTTATCATATCGACCTGACCGAATCGCTCTTTATCGTTAAAATCAACCGACCCAACATAGCCTTTTACGGACATATCCGTATGATCGACAACTAAAATAGCTAGTGAGTTTTTGGGAGGTAACTGATTTTTACGATTAGCTGCAATATCTTCAAGGCTATATTGAAGAGAAAGATCAATATTTGATCGAATAATATCAACATCAGGATATTGTTGACTTAACCTGCGAGCTAATAAAGGAGCTAATTGCGGCTTTTTACGTGGGTAAACCCATACTTCTTCTTTTCTAACTTGCTCTATAATATCAGGTGACCATACCTGATATTGAGCCAATCTTGCTAAAACTTTGTCTCGTGCTTGTTTGGCTCGTTCGGGGTACCTATCAGGACGCAAACGGCTGGGGGCTTGTGGCAATACAGCCAATAAAACTGCCTCACTACGTGTTAACGCTTTGGGCTCTTTACCAAAATATGACCAACTAGCAGCCCCTAAGCCTTCAATTGTCCCGCCAAATGGGGCGCGATTAATATATAAAGTTAAAATTTCATCTTTTGTAAAACGTAATTCAAGTTGTAGTGTTCGAAATATTTGTTGTAACTTTCCTGATATGGAGCGATCGTGTGGATAAAGCAATCTTGCAACCTGCATCGAAATAGTACTACCACCTGAAATAATTCTTTTATTGGTGATATTTTGCCAAGTTGCTCTCAATAAAGAGGCAGGATTTATACCAAAATGATCATAAAAATAGCGGTCTTCATAATTTAATAACACATCTAGGTAATCATTGGGAACTTCATCTAACTTGATAGGATACCGCCAAACACCATTTTCATCAGCAAATCGCCACAGAGGCGTACCATCTTGCGCAAGAATTGTTTGTGTCGTTTTATTTTTTGTTATTGATAAAGGATAAAAGTGATCGGCAACAAAAAAGCTACCTAATAACAAAAGGATAGAAAAAAATAAGAAAGCCAGAATTTTAAGTAGGCGCTTTTTCATTTTGTCAAAAAGTTTCAGGTAACACTATGTTTCGGTATAATATGTTTCAGTATAAATAGATGCCGCTAACAATTGTTAGCGGATAATCAATTTGTTTACATTTTAAAAATCAAATTTAATTGATACATACTAGTTATTGTTGTTTAGATTCATTGGGCTCGACATTGCGCTCAACAATAGACATTAAGTCAATTGATTGACCAATTGCAAACCGATCGGGGCGATACATAGATTCAACATAAGGGTATGGAATCATATAATTACCAGCCGTCACAGCTCTAGCCAAATAAGCAACCTGCGATCGATAAGTACCATCGCTCACATAGTGATTAATATCAACAGCTGCAACATATCTATCATCACGGAATTCTTGATATTTAATATCATTGCTATCTTCATCTTTCAACAAATTGGCAATTTCCGGTATTGCCTGTAGACTCACACTACTATTTGTGAGATTTTGATTTTCTAACTCAAGTCCAGCAGGTAAAAAATCAACAATTAACGCATCGTGAACGACTTCTTTATGTGCCTTAACATCCAATAATACCACCACTAAATCACCCACTTTCAAGTGATCAGGTTGAATTTTGTTACCTTTCAAATCGTAATAGGAACGATTGATAGTTAAAACATTTTCATCACTCGTTGGTGCAGGCGCTTTCTTGCCATAGCCTGAAACGGTAAATTTAATATAAAGTGGTTGTGCATTTTCTGGATTAGAAATCGTTAATCTATTGGCTAAATTAGCAAAACCAAAAGAGCGTGATAAAGTCGAATCAACCTCATTTGACTGCTCGTTGATCACCACATTAAATTTATGTGAAGATTTATGTTGTTCTAATGACCAGCCAGCCACAAATAATGCGTTAAGTTCCTGAGTTGAAAAATAACGAGTATCATTAAGCAAATCAGATAACTGAATTAAATAATCAGCTTGCTTATCAACACTTAAATTATTTTCTACCAATAAAGATAAAACTAATGCATTATCACGAATAGCACTACCATATTCGCCTAACCAAGAATAGCGATTATCATAACTTGTTGTAAATACTCGAGGCATCAAATTATTATAGATATTATCAAAACCAGCCAGCTTGGCGGAAAGCGCTAACTGAGCAACTGGTAATGGTGACAATACTTTAAAATCACTTTCAGTGATCTGTTGATACATCCGATTAATTTCATTACGCATAGGCACAGTGATTTTATTTTGCCTTGCCAACACAGCTAAAGCATAAGCTTTAGTTGCAAATTGCGTATAATTGCTTGCTTGTGAATTATCATAGTAGCTTTGTAACCCATTAAATGCATTGGCATCATAAGTATATTGGCTAATGCGGGTAATTGCGGCATCAAGCGCTTTATTATTGACATTATAACCACGCTCACTTGCTTGGATTAAAAAATCAGTCGCATACACCGTTAACCAATATTCCTCGGCACTGTCTTTGCTCCATAAACCAAAACTACCATTATTACGTTGCATTGATAAAATTCGCGAAATACCTAGTTGTACTTTTTCACGTCGTTTGTCATCTGATTCAGTTTTAATCCCCAATGCAGAAAGCTGCTCTTGGTTTGCATATAACGATGGCATTAAACCACTAATAGTCTGTTCTAAACAACCATATGGATAAGAAAATAACTCTTTAATATATTGAGCAATATTTAATGGTGGTTGATTAGATACAATTAATTTACCCTCAACGGTATTATCAATCATATCAACAAGACTACCTTCTGGCAACGACCAACTTTCACCGCCATTTATTGCCATGGAATAATATTGTGTAGTTGCGGAATAAGCTGGTCTAACACCGACTGTCCACGATCGTTTGATTTGATAATTTGAGCCATCATCCAATAAAATGCCTGTAACATTAATTGTCACTGTACCTTGTCCATAGCCATAATCAGCAACAACTGGCACTTGAATAATCTGTCTTTGCTTACTATCAAGTGTTATTTTTGTAGACTCAACAGCATTTTGATGAATCAAACCATCCGTCGAAACATCAACCTGCATTGTTTGCGTTTTTTCGGTTAGATTATTTAGATCCAGTGCCAAGATAGCCTGATCACCACCCGATAAAAATCGCGGTGTAGATAGCTCAGCAACTACAGGCGATGCAACTATCATGGCTTGTTCAGCTTTACCATAACAGCTATCATCCCATGCTTGAGCCATTATGCGTAATTCGCCATTAAAATTAGGCAAAGTAAGATCAACAACGCCTTCACTGTCATCATTAAGGTTAATAGTTTGCAATTGTTGAGCCACAATTTTAACTTCGTTTAATGGTTTTTTACCGCCTGCGCCAGATTCACCAAGCATAGCATCACCACCAAAGCTTACATGCAAATTGCGACCTTTACCTTCAATTAATTTTCCATACACATCGTAAAGATCAACTTCATAACGTTTACGACCCAAAAATGCGCTATAAGGATCAGGTGTTGCAAAATTAGTAATATTTAAAACACCGGAATCAACAGCCGAAACCAATACTGAGACTTTATTATCCTTTTGGATTGCACTTTTATCTATTTTGACCTTTATTGGAATAGTTTTTTCAGGCTCTGTCTTTTTAGGAGCTTCAATGCTCAAGTTTAATTGACGATTTGAAGTGTCAATCGGTAAATAAAGTAACCCAATTGCTCTTTTAATTGTTTGTACTGCCGTATCAGTTGATGGGCGAATAATCATCGCACTAATATAAATATCATGACGATTCCAATCTTGGATTGGAATTTCAACATCAATGCCTTTTTCATCAACAGTAATATCTTTTTTCCATAACAGACCATCATTGGTTTCAAGTGAGATATAACCTGAGCCTGCCACTGGTGCTTGTACATGTATTTTAGCAGTATCACCGACCGAATAGGCAGTTTTATCCAGGCTCAATTTGACCTGTTCAGGGCGAACAGCATTGGTACCATTGGTATTATCTTCCCAATTGTAACCACTTCTAAAACGTAAACTACTAGTAATATTATTTTTAGAATCAACAATTTCAATACGATATGAGCCATAATCATCAGTTTGGTAACTCACCTTAGCTGTACCATTGACTTCAATAGAAAGTGGTTGTTCTTGTACAACAAACTCACTTGAATTATATTCTTGATGCCATCCAGCATATTCAGACCAGCTCCAATAATAATTACGACGTTCACGAATAATTTTTGCCTTTAAATGGCTAGCAGCCAACTTTTGTCCATCGCTATTGACATAAGCCACTTCAAATTCAGCATTAGCACCTTTATCAACTGTCGGACTAGTTTCATATTTATCTGATGACCAATCATAATAAGGTGATTGAGAAAACAGTGCACGCACAGCAGGCATTTGCTGATTTGGCCAAATAGCCTGGCTGGCATAACGAGTAACAGGACGTCCCCCTGAATCAAGTAAACTGGCCTGCAAAATAAGTTTAATAGGAGAACTCAACTTGCCCCAATCACTAGTATCAATTCCAACTTGTGCATTGCCATTTTTATCTAATGTCGTCTCAATATTATCAAGTTGTCTAGCTATATTATTGTCGGTCACATCACCAATTTTATAATCAGCAAGTTCTGGTATTGAATCAATTTTTTTAAGATAAATATTACCTTCTAAATTATTTCCTGCTGCTGGAGCACCATAAAGATACCAACCTTTAACATCAAAATTGACACGTTTATCAAGCATAATAGGCTTATTGGATGCAGCCCTAATTTCCATTGCCATGCGCTCTGGTAAAAATTCTTCCACACGAAACCACGCATAACGGTAATTATCGTCGCCTAAATTAAAGCGAAATGCCCATTTACCCGTTGCTGCATTAGCTGGAATAACATATTGCCATTGATATAAACCGTTAGATTTTGCTTTAGCATCGACAGTAAAATTCTCAACAACTTGATTATCTGGTGACATAACATCAACAACAACAGGTTGCAACGGCAATGGATAACCATCAGCATTACGCAAAAGTGCATTAAAATAGACCGTTTCTTGAGGACGATATAAATCACGAGGTCCAAAAGCGAAAAATTGTTTTTGATTAAAAGTAGAACCCGTTAAATTATATTCGCTTAAATTTAATGCACTACGATCCAAATTCAACAAAGAAATTTGATTGCCATCACTTGCAGTAAGTAATGCATAATCCATGCCTTTTGGCAAAGTGACTTCAGCATAACCTGTAGCATCAGTCTTAGCTGTAATGGTGGTACAATTTTTATTACTATCTCGAATACTTTTGTTACATAAAATCGATATATTTACATCAGCAAATGGTTTTCCATTATCAAGGCCATGAGTAATAACGGATAATTTACTATTGTTATAAGCATGAACCGCAACACCAATATTACTGATCGAAAATAGTGATGCAGGATTTGCATAATCATAACTTCCGGCTTGATTCATAACAGCTAAATAAATCCCTTCTTGTTGAAGTTGCGGAATGGATGATAAGTTAAGTAATACGGTTTCTTGCGAATTACGCTTAGGATTAAGATCAAACCGAGACGTATAAACTAAATCAGCAAATTTATTAATATTCTTTGAATTCCAAGTTGACACTTGGTTAATAAAACCATAATCAGCGATAAAATCAGATAACTGTTCTGGTTTAATTTTAAAGAAATTAACATCAATTTTATTAACATTAAGCGTAGTAACAGGTAAACCAGTCATTGATTTGCTTGGCAACAAAAAACCATTACTAGCAAATCCCACCATCGGCAGGCGATCTTGAGTTTTAATTTCTGCTTGGTAGACTTCTTTTAAACTGTTGCCATTAATTGCAGATAACATCTTATCAATGGTGAGATCTAATTGACGATTCGGTTCAAGATAGCGATGTCTTAATTCTAATCCGTTATCCGACAACTCCCAAGCCCCGTCAACATTGCCGGTTTGGCGATCAACTAAACGAAGTAAATTAGAAAAATTGAGTTTAGGATTTAAAGGAACCGAAAAGGTAATAACTAAAGTACTTGAACCATCAAGAATGACTTCTGAACTATCAATAACAGTTAATTGTTTACCGCGATACTTTTCAACTAATTCTGGTGTGGGGTTAAAGGCTGGTTTTGACGATTCATTTTGTACGATATTACCTTCGTCACTAGGATTGCTAATATCAGCTGTTGTATTATTATCAATAACTTTTGTTACTAATTGTGTTGTTGCCTGCTCATCGCTTGCGTTTTGCTTAGTGTCTTTATTGTCGCAACCTGTTAAAGCTAGCAACAGACTCAATACAGCCAGATGCTTTACAAATCCCATCTTATTATTACCTCGACCTTATATATTTTTATGTGTAATTGCTGTTTTTTAACTTTATTTTTGATTATATTTTGACCGCATATTATGCACTGCTATTTGTCTTTTAGCAAAGAAAGTTTGATCGCATTTAAAGAATTTGAAAAAAATAAAATCAACACTTTTTATGATTTTTAAACTGGTCTTGATAACTATTTAAAAGATTGTTTAATTAATCTAGATTTAGAACCTTTTAGCTTTTAGTAAAAAAGTAATAATTACCACGTTCAAGTCTATTTTTTATGCGATATCAAAAAATGACTCATATCATCAATATACTGGTATCTTCAAGACCTTTTTCTCTTAACTCAGATGCTCATATTTTTTCAAGAAAGCATCAGATGTTGACAAATTCTAGCAGGATAAATGCCAATAATAACATTTATATGTTGTAAAAACAGGTATGCAT
This sequence comes from Gilliamella sp. Occ3-1, assembly GCF_001690655.1. Classification (GTDB taxonomy): domain Bacteria; phylum Pseudomonadota; class Gammaproteobacteria; order Enterobacterales; family Orbaceae; genus Gilliamella; species Gilliamella apicola_P. Next base: position 7,354 of record NZ_LZHQ01000006.1, on the reverse strand, counting down.
TTTTATGGGTGGTTTTTCAATATTGAACATAAAACTCATTTAAAATAATTAATGAGTTTTATGTTTATTAAGATAATTAAATAAAAGATTGATTATAATAATTAGTTACTTTTAGGCATTGCAACTAACTTTTTTAGGATAAAATTGAGAATGACACCATAAAGTGGCAAAAAGAATAATCCGCAAATTAGAATTTTAAAACTATAGTCCATTAACGAAATTTCGATCCAATGATTTGCCATAAATTCATCGTTACTTTGATAAAATGCAATAGCAAAAAAGACAATAGTATCAATACCATTACCAAATATTGCTGATGCTGTTGGGGCAACCCACCATGATTTGTTTTTTCTTAAATAGTTAAAAACAGTAATATCCATTAGTTGTCCAACTAAATAAGCGGCAAAACTAGCCAATGCAATTCGAAATACGAAGCTATTAAATTCCGTCAATGCTGATAATCCAATCCAATGGGTTTCAAAAAATAGTACCGAAATCAGGTATGAAAATAACAATGCAGGAATCATTACAACAAAAATGATTTTTCTGGCTAAACTAGCACCATAAATTCGAATAGTCAGATCGGTAGTTAAAAAGATAAACGGAAAAGTGAATGCCCCCCAAGTTGTTTGAAAACCAAAAATTTCGAATGGGATTTGGACTAAATAATTGCTTGAAGCAATAACCAATATGTGAAAAAAAGCCAACCAGTAAAGCGCTTTTTGCTTTTGTTTACGGGTAAAACTTTTTTCTATCGATTCTGAATGAGCATTTAAGTACATCTTTTTTCCTTTTTAATGGGGGTGAGAGAACCCAATGATGAATGAATTTATTTAGCTTGAGCCATATATTCTTGTAGGCCCTTATTGCGCAATAAACAACTTGGACACTTACCACATCCCCCTTCAACACCGTAATAACAGGTGTGGGTATTTTTTTCAACATAATCAAGATAATCTAGTTTATCAGCCATTTCCCACGTTTGCGCTTTAGTCAAATACATCAGTGGCGTGATGAGATTAAACGCATAGTCCATGGCTAAATTCATTGATACATTCATTGATTTAATAAAGACATCACGGCAATCTGGATAACCACTAAAATCGGTTTCACAAACTCCAATAATAATGTCAGAAATTCCTTGTTGCTTAGCATGACAGCCAGCCAAAAGTAAAAAAAGCATATTACGCCCATCAACGAAGGTATTGGGGTAATCGCCATCTTGAGCGGCTTTAATTTCTTGAGCGTCATCAATCAACGCATTATTTGTAGTTTGTTTGATAACTGATGTATCAATGACAGTTTGCTTAATACCAAGATCATCAGCGATCCATTTGGCTTTTTCAAGCTCTATTGCGTGGCGTTGACCATAGCGAAAACTGATTGCCTGAACGTTTTCACGTCCATAATCAGCAATGGCTTGCAGTAAGCAAGTGGTTGAGTCTTGCCCACCAGAAAATATAACTAGTGCTTTACGAGTTTGCATTAATGTTCCTGTTAAGATAGATTAAATTAGCGATTATCCACTTTTTCTGGATACATGTCGTGATTGGCTAATCGATTAGCCGCAACTTGTTCCCAATGAGTACCCAATTTGCCATAATTGGCATAAGGATCAATCGAAATACCGCCACGAGGTGTAAATTTCCCCCAGACTTCGATATATTTAGGATCCATTAATTTAATTAGATCTTTCATAATGATATTAATGCAATCTTCGTGGTAATCGCCATGATTCCGAAAGCTGAACAGATAGAGTTTTAATGATTTACTTTCGACCATTTTAATCTTGGGCACGTACGAAATATAAATTGTCGCAAAATCAGGTTGCCCCGTGATAGGACAAAGACTAGTAAACTCTGGGCAATTAAATTTAACAAAATAATCGTTATTCGGATGTTTATTATCGAACGTTTCGAGTATTTCAGGACAATAGGTTGTTGGATAGCGAACAGACTGATCGCCTAGTAGTTTAATTTTACTCATTATTTTTCCTTAGTTTTTTAGCGTGGGAGGTTCACGAACCACGTAACAAGGCGCACACCATACTCTTTTTGCTTAAAAAAGTCTAGTACAGCAAGAGGATTATACAAAATATAAAACTAACACCATCAACAATAGCCATCGATGGTGTTAATGATAAAAATGTCGTTAGAAAGTAAGAAAACTGGAAAATAGCCTAATCATTATAGCTTACTTTGATCCCAATTCTTTATAAAAATCAGATAATTTAGTTTTAGCTTCATCAAGTTCCATTTCGGCATCAGCTAATTTTGTTTGTTGTTTGATAATTTTCTGTTTATTACCTTTTGCTCTTGCTTGTTCTAATTCTTTAGTCCTTTCAGCCACTTTATTTGATTTTTCACTAATCCTTTTGTTATATTTGGCTTCTAAATCATCATTTGAACAATGCTCATTTACTTCGCTTAATGCTTTTTCAAGCCCTTGGATTTGATGAGAATTATTATTTTTTTTAACATAACCAATCTGTTTTTCAATGGACTGTTTTTTGCTTTCACACGTTAGTCCCTCTGATTGACCATTTGAGGCATAAGCACCAAATGAAAATGAAATAGCCAAAGTAATAATACTTAATTTACAGACCAACCAATTTACTGATTTCATATAAATTTTCCTTAAGTTTATTTTCTTAATTGGACACAATCAACTTTATGATCTTTACCTTTAGTTAGAATAAGACTCGCTCGTTCTTTTGTCGGTAAAATATTTTCAACTAAATTTAATTCATTAATTTCTCGCCAAATACGGTTAGCAATATTTGTAGCTTCATGTTCTGGAAGTTTTGAGTAGTGATTAAAATAAGAGTTAGGATCGCTAAATGCACCCTCCCTAAATTTTAAAAACCGATTTACATACCAGTCATGTAATAATGACACATCAGCATCAACATAAATTGAAAAATCAACATAATCCGAAACAAAAACACGATTATTCGCTTGTGGATAATTCAGCGTACTTTGCAGTACATTCAAACCTTCAAGAATCAAAATGTCAGGACTATCAATAACGATTTCTTCATCTTCGACAATATCATAAACTAAATGAGAATAAACGGGTGCTTTAACTTGTGCCTGTCCTGATTTTATATCAGCAACAAAATTAAGCAATTTTTTTATATCGTAAGACTGAGGAAACCCTTTTTTATTCATTATTCCACGTTCTTCAAGGCATCTATTTGGATATAAAAAACCATCGGTTGTCACCAAAGCTACCTTGCGATGTTCAGGCCAACGGGTTAATAATGCTTGTAGCACTCTGGCGGTAGTACTTTTACCTACAGCAACACTACCTACAATGCCAATAATGTAAGGCGTCTTTTGGCTTTTACCTAAGAATTTAGATAGGATAGCTTGCCGATTAAAATTATTGCTGATGTAATAATTAAGCAATCTAGATAAAGGTAAATAAATTTCACTCACTTCATCCATGGATAAATCTTCATTAAGACCTTGTAACGAAACTAATTCATCTGCAGTTAAAGTCATTGGTACAGTATTACGTAAGCTAGCCCATTCTTGACGATTAAATTTCAGATAAGGGCTTAAGTGATTTTTCATTTTATATTGTTCTCTAATTCGATTTAACAAATTTATTTGGCTCAGATTATACATAAATTTCTTTTTTTACAATCTTAAATTAGCATGACGTCATCATCATAGCTATATTTTGGACTTACTGATAAAATACGTTTGTAAAATGATTAACCCTAATATTAGACAGAGATTTTATGTTAAAAAATAAATCAAAACAGAAAGCTAAAAAAAGCCGTCAAGAGATTAATGAAGAATCTCGGGAACTGAAGCGTAAACGCAAACACAAAGGTTTACCAAGTGGCTCTCGCTTTAATAAACTAGATAATAGTAAAAATAAAAATTCGACAAAAACAACCAAAGATCCAAGAGTGGGTAGCAAAAAACCTATTTCTTTAATTGTTGAAGATTCTAACAATGTAGAAAAACCTGTTAAACAATCTAAAACAATTAAAACGATTTTATCGCCACAACAAGAATTAGAACAGTTAGAAAACGATCCAAAATTAGATATGTTACTTGATCTAGTCGAGCAAAATGTCAAACTCACTAAAGATCAACAAATTTATCTTGATAGTAAATTGAATCGTATCGATGAACTGATGCAAGAGCTTGGTTATACTGATGACGACTTTGATGATTCTGAAGAATTAGATGAAAAGAAAGAAGATATTGTTAGTTTATTAAAACGAAACTAATGATAGTAAAATATAATCGGCAATCGTGATAGTATGTGTCTTGATATCAGTAGGAATATAATCTATTGGATTATATTCCTACTGATAATTTAAACTTAAAATCCATTATTTTTATTCAGTCAATTAATAATTAACAGTGAGCAAATCATAGTGCCAATATTAATTATGTTAAGTTTATATTTTGGGTTGTTGATTTGCACATTGTTATATTTAAATAAAACTAATCGAATCAAAATTAAAACCAAAATCAATAACCAACAAAAAGCAATACTAAAAATTCATAAAAATAATAACACTAAAAATAGACATAAGCGGAAGTAAAAAGTATGACTGATACGCAATTATGGGATCAAGCGTTAATTGAAAAATATAATTATTCTGGCCCAAGATATACCTCTTACCCTACTGCACTTGAATTTAACGAAAAATTTAATGAGCAGGAATTTTTATCGGCGGCAACTCGTTATCCTACAAAGCCGTTGTCGCTTTATGTACATATTCCATTTTGTCATAAGCTTTGTTATTTTTGTGGTTGTAATAAACTTATAACTCGCCAAACACAAAAAGTTACCAAATACCTTGATATTTTAGAAATTGAAATTGCTGAACGTGCAAAATTATTCAAACATCGCACGGTAACACAAATGCACTGGGGTGGTGGTACACCAACTTTTTTAAACGATGCTGAAATTACTCGATTGATTACCTCGTTAAAAAAACATTTTAATTTTGTTGCTAATGCCGAACTATCCATCGAAATTGATCCGCGTGAAATTACACCGCAAACGATTGACCATTTAGCAAGCGTAGGTTTTAATAGGCTAAGTATGGGAATTCAAGACTTTAATCACGAAATCCAAAGTCTAATTAATCGCGAACAAGACGAAACATTAATACGGTCTCTTATTAATCAAGCACGTAAAAATAATTTTCACTCAATTAGTTTAGATTTAATTTATGGCCTACCAAAACAAACCATTGAAGGTTTTGCCGAAACGCTTAATAAAGTGATTGAGATTTCTCCCGATCGTTTAAGTGTTTTTAATTATGCCCACTTACCGAGCCGTTTTGCTGCCCAACGAAAAATTAAAGATGATGATTTGCCTAATGCCAATCAAAAATTACAGATCCTACAAACGAGTATTAAAAAGTTAACCGAAGCTGGTTATCAATTTATCGGCATGGACCATTTTGCTAAGCCTTATGATGATTTAGCTATTGCTCAACAAGAAAATAAATTACATCGTAATTTTCAGGGGTATACAACTCAAGGTGATACTGATTTACTTGGGCTTGGTGTATCGGCCATTAGTATGTTAGGTGATAGTTATGCACAAAATCAGAAAGATCTAAAAAACTATCAAACTCAAGTTGAGAAAAAAAGACATGGATTATGGAAAGGATTCACCTTAAATAGTGACGATAAGATTCGTCGTGATGTGATAAAACAGCTTATTTGTCATTTTCATTTAGATAAAAATGTCATTGAACAGCAATACCAAATTCAATTTGATGATTATTTTTCCGAAGATTTAAAATTACTGGCGCCATTGCAAAAAGATGGATTAGTGACAATCAATAATAATATGATTGAAGTCCAACCTAAAGGACATTTATTGATACGCAATATCTGTATGTGCTTTGATATTTATATGAGAAAAATAGCACGGCAACAGCAGTTTTCTAGGGTTATTTAATTTGAAATCTTTTCTCTAATTACTGTAAACAACAGATATGATTTCTACAAAGTAAATATTATGATAAGTTTTAGTGAAATTTAACAAAAGAAAGTAATAATTTATTTATTTATTTTTGTTGTGATTAAAGGTTAGCTTTTAAATTCACAATTTTCAGTCTTTAGGCATGAAACTAAAGCAAGAAAGCTCATTTCATCAAATAAGAAGAATATGTGTGGCAATTATTTTCTTTGTGTTAGCTATGTTTATAGCACTGAAAATTATCCTAGATTAATTGATGATTATAAAATATCACACAATCCAGATGTGGTTGACTATCATGCAAGAGTAAAATGTCATCTAAGAGGTATTGTTGAGAATTGTTCAATGAAAATTATCACTAATACAGGACAAGTTATTAAACGTGATTCCCTCGGTGGGATAAAAAACAATCAAGTTGTAACTGTGGCTTCTGCCGATGATCCTTCACTAGTAACATTGTTTTAGCTATTGATAATATGCTGAGTCAATTTGTGATTACTGTAACTATCCCCTAAAATAGTACAGCAAAAAAGTAGAAAATTCTCTATGATAAAAATAAAGGGGATTTAATTATGAAAAAAATGACTGAACATTAAATCGTGGCTATTTTAAAAGAAGCTGAAGCGGGTATTCCGGTTAAAGAACTCTGTCGTAAATATGGCATGGGTAATTCAACTTTCTATAAATGGCGGGAAAAATACGGCGGAATGGAAACTTCGGATATCAAACGCTTAAAGGAGCTGGAGGCTGAAAACCGTAAGCTTAAACAGATGTTTGCCGAACTGAGCTTAAAATCCCAGCTTCAGGAAGAAATCATAAAAAAGCTGTAGTGCCCACAAAAGCACGTAAAACGTGGGCACAGCAACTACAACAAAATCATTCGGTTACTATTGCTATGAGTTGTGCCATTGTTGGCTTAAGCCGTTGTGCTTACTATTATCAACCTAAGTTACCGGATGATTCGGTGATTGTTTCGGTGTTGAATGCTATCACTGACCGGCATTTGCGCTGGGGCTTTCCTAAATGCTTTAATCGTATCAGAAAGCTCGGCTATAAATGGAATCATAAACGGGTGTATCGGGTGTATTGTGAGTTGAAACTTAATCTCAGGGTAAAGCGTAAAAAACGTATCCCCCCACGAACTCCAGAAAAGCTATTGGCTCCTAATAAACAAGGTGAATGTTGGTCAATGGATTTTATGAGTGACAGTAGCCGTAATCAACGTCGCTTTAGGACATTCAATGTCATTGATGACTTTAATCGTGAGGCGTTAGGGATTGATATTGCAATAAGCTTACCAGCAGGAAGGATTACCCGTTACTTAGATAAACTGGCCGAATATAATGGGTATCCATTAAAAATACGAGTCGATAATGGACCAGAATTC
>NZ_LZHQ01000005.1 GCF_001690655.1 Gilliamella sp. Occ3-1 | reverse complement strand
GCCATTTATAGAAAGTTGAATTACCCATGCCATATTTACGACAGAGTTCTTTAACCGGAATACCCGCTTCAGCTTCTTTTAAAATAGCGACGATTTGATGTTCAGTCATTTTTTTCATGTTTAAATCCTCTTTACTTTTATCATAGAGAATTTTCTACTTTTTTGCTGTATTATTTTAGGGGAGAGTTACATTTTTAATTGAAATTAGATACCTGATATGTGGTTTATGTCTTAATAAAGTTAAACCACATAAAGCAATTTCGAGTAAAAATTCTTATAAATTTTTAAAGAGTTATTTCAATTATGACATGTAAACAATCCAACGTTTTCCTACCACTTAACCTATTAATTAGAAGTTATAACGAACGCCTGCTAATAAATCAATTGAACTTAACTTACCGCTAGCTTTAGTTCGATAGTATTCATTATGCTCTTTAATCGTTACTTTACCTGCATCTACATAACGGGCAGTGAAATCTAAATCAATATTATTATTTAATTTATAACCTACGCCAGCAGCAACATTCCATGCAAACTTTGTTTTCGTCTTTGATAATGAACGTTCATAATCAACACCATCAACAGAAACATTATATTTTTCTTTATAATTATTTTCTAATTTAGTGAATGCAACGCCTACTCCAGCGCCAATAAATGGGGTAATTGGCAAGTCATCAATATTTATATCATAATAACCATTTAACATTAGTGTATTCATGCGCACTTTGACTTTTTGAGTAGTACGAAGATGATATTCCTCATAAATATCATACCTATTTTCATTTTTATCTGCATTACCACGTAGTGTGAAAGATAATTCCGCTCGCACTGGAACATCATCATAATCAGAAAAGAAGTTGTAACCTAAATTTAAAGAGCCTGCTAATTTAGTTTTATGCATGGAATCTAAGATATTATCATTCAAAATATACCCATCATAATTCAAGGTATTTTTGAAACTATTCGTTTTTAACACTGATACCCCTAATTGTCCACCTATATAAAATCCATTTGTTTCAGCATGAGAAAAAGTTGAGAAACTCGCAAAAGTAGTTAATGTAATTAATAGTTTTTTCATTTATTTTTCATCACCTTTATAATCATTGTTTATTTAATAAATAACGATTATAAAGTAGACACATTTGAAAATCCACATTAAATATTAAAGATACTCCCAAAGTTAATACAGCAAAAAGTAAGAGAGAATTTAAATATGAAAAAATAACCAAATACCAAATCGTATTGATATTAAAAAGCCAATTAAAAAATGATCTTCTTATAGTTTAGTGGAAACTTTTGTAAGTTTAATTCAGCTTGGATTTTGTTGTATCACTTTTAGCTGTTAATTTAATATTAAGAATAATTTATCAACTTTACTTATTAAGCCAGTTTAAGTATATAATAGTCAGCATTGCTGATAAAATAGCCAAATGGAGGTTGTAATGATCACCCATATTAGCCCATTAGGATCAATGGATTTACTTGCTCAGGCAGAAGTCGATATCCTGAAAAAATCTGCCAATAGCGAACTTTATAAATTATATAGAAATTGTTCGTTAGCAACACTAAATGCAGGTAGTAAAACCGATAATACGAAAGATCTGTTAGATAGATTCCAGTCTTTCGAAATTAATGTGATTAGTAAAGAGCGAGGCGTCAAGTTAGAGTTGGTTAATGCTCCAGAAAGCGCTTTTGTTGATGGTCAGATTATTCGTTCAATTCAAGCTAATTTGTTTGCAGTGTTACGCGATATCCTTTTTTTGAATAGTCAAATCAGTGCAGTTAAAGAGCTTATTTCCGATTTCAAATTTGAAAGGGATCATTCGTTTTATATTACAAACCTTGTTTTTTCTATTTTACGCAATGCCAATGCGCTCCATGTGGGTGAAGAGCCAAATTTGATTGTCTGCTGGGGTGGACATTCGATTAACGAAAATGAATACTATTATGCTCGTCAAGTAGGTATGCAACTTGGTTTACGTGAACTTAACATTTGTACTGGTTGTGGTCCAGGTGTTATGGAAGCACCAATGAAAGGTGCTGCTGTTGGCCATGCGCAACAGCGTTATAAAGAAAGCCGTTTTATTGGCATGACCGAACCGTCAATTATTGCAGCAGAACCGCCTAATGCATTAGTTAATGAATTGATTATTATGCCCGATATCGAAAAACGGCTTGAAGCGTTTGTGCGAATGGCTCATGGCATTATTATCTTCCCTGGTGGACCAGGCACCGCTGAGGAGTTGCTTTATATTCTGGGTATTTTATTAAACCCTGCAAATAAACACCAAACCCTACCTCTTATTCTGACTGGACCTAAAGAATGCGAAGATTATTTTGCTTCAATAGATAATTTTATTCGTAGCACATTAGGCGATGAGGCAACTAAACTTTATCAAATTATTATCGATTCACCTGAACAAGTAGCTCATATTATGAAAGAGGGTGTTAAGCATGTTAAAGCTTCACGCTTAAAAACAGGTGATGCTTATGGGTTTAATTGGCTATTAAAAATCGATGAATCGTTACAACATACTTTCGAACCTACTCACGCTAATATGGCATCATTAAATCTTCATCGTGAGCAACCTGTCGAGCTGTTAGCCGCTGATTTGCGTCGTGCGTTTTCTGGTATTGTTGCAGGAAATGTTAAAGAATTTGGCATGAAGCAAATTGCGGAAAATGGTCGATACAAATTACAAGGTGATATTGAAATTATGCAGCAACTTGATAATTTATTGCGTAGTTTTGTTAAACAAAACCGAATGAAATTGCCAGGAGGAAGCGCTTATCAACCTTGTTATGAAATTTGTTATTAAACAATAACATTAACCCATTTAATAAAATTGAATCCAGCTTTAATCCGCCGATAATCTTATTCGCGGATTAATTTTAACTATTACTATTTTATATGGTTTTTAAAAATCACCTAAAATATCTAGTGCTTCTGACACTTTTTTAACTGCAAAAATCTGCATATTTTCGGGCTTCTTCTTCGGCATATTGGCAATAGGTACAATTGCTTTTTTAAAACCATGTTTAGCCGCTTCAGAGATACGTTCTTGTCCACTTGGTACTGGTCGAATTTCGCCACCAAGACCAATTTCACCAAAAATAACGATATCTTGTGGCAACGGACGATTGCGAAAACTTGATACAAGTGCTGCAATCAATGCCAAATCCGCACTTGTTTCGGTAACTTTTACACCACCAACAACATTAACAAAAATATCTTGATCGGCCATTTGCAATCCCCCATGCCTATGCAATACTGCAAGCAATAATGCAAGCCGATTTTGATCTAATCCTACAGTCACACGTCTTGGATTACCATACATCGAGTGATCGACTAGCGCTTGGATTTCGACCAGTAATGGGCGAGTACCTTCCCACAATACCATTACCGAACTACCCGGTAGCATTTCATCTCCACGGCTTAAAAAGATTGCTGATGGGTTGCTAACCTCTTTTAAACCTTGTTCTGTCATAGCAAATACACCCAGCTCATTTACTGCACCAAAACGGTTTTTATGACTGCGTAGAGTTCTAAAACGAGAATCAGCATCCCCATCTAATAAAATTGAACAGTCAATACAGTGCTCAAGTACTTTTGGGCCAGCAAGAGAGCCATCTTTAGTAACATGCCCCACCATGATAATGGCAATGCCTTTTGTTTTAGCAAAACGTGTTAAATAAGCAGCTGTTTCTCGAACCTGAGCGACACTACCAGGCGAAGATTGGATATCAGTAAGGTGCATCACTTGGATAGAGTCAATCACCATTAATTTAGGCTTGGACTGCTCAGCCAATAAACAGATTTGCTCAATACTGGTTTCGGACAACATATTAATATTATCCGCAGGTAAACCTAATCGATGGGCACGCATCGCAACTTGTTGGAGGGATTCCTCACCAGTAACATAAAGTGTATTCATTTGTGATGAGAGTTTACTCATGGTTTGCAGTAACAACGTACTTTTACCTGCTCCGGGATTCCCTCCTATGAGAATGGCACTCCCCGGTACGACACCACCACCAAGCACACGATCAAATTCTGAAAAACCAGTTGAAAATCTTGGCAGTGCCTCTAAACTGATCTCGGACAATTTTTGAATTTTAGCTTGCCCAATCCCGCTACCTGCATAACCCGTTAATCTGTCGTTACGTGAAGAGGTACTTGCAAGCCTAACTTCGGTAATGGTGTTCCAAGCATGGCATGAACTACATTGCCCTTGCCAACGTGGGTAATCTGCTCCACAATCATTACAAACATAAGCACGTTTCACTGCTTTTGCCAATTTAATCTCCTAACCTTCACTTAATAAACTAGTGGATAAAATACACCATAAACCTGTTAAATCTGCATAATTAATACTAATTCGTGCTTTTTCGACAACTTTAGGTTTACCATGATAAGCAACACCTAGACCAGCAATACGAATCATCATCAAATCATTGGCTCCATCACCAATTGCGACAGTTTGTTCAATGGGAATTTCCAACGATGCTGCTAGTTGTTGTAATGTCCTTGCTTTATATTTTGCATCAACAATTTGACCAGAAACTTTACCAGTTAATTTTCCATGTTTGATTTCTAATTCATTAGCATAAACGTCAACTAATTTTAACTTTTGCTTTAAATGATCCGCAAAATAGGTAAAACCGCCTGAGGCAATAGCAACATGCCAATTTTTTTTATGCAGTTCTTTTACTATATAAGTAAGCCCAGGAGTAAGTGGTAAATTATCTTTAACTTGATCTAAAATAGCTTGATGCGCCCCTTTTAAGGTTGCCACACGTTTTCGCAAACTTGTGGCAAAATCAAGTTCACCACGCATAGCTTGTTCAGTTACCGCTGCAACTTGCTGCCCTACACCATGCAATTTGGCCAGTTCATCAATACATTCAATGCCAATCGCTGTCGAATCCATGTCCATAACAAGTAACCCCGGGGAGCGTAGCGTGGGTAAATTATCGATTGGGGCAACATCAATACCTAATGCTAATGATATCGATTTAGCTTTTTTAGGTATCACCCCTGCAATACGAACAATCTGATAAGTTTTGATTTTCCATGATGAAACAATCACCATTGGCATAGAAAGTTGATCTTGGAATTTTGATAAGACTGTTTTATTTAACTTTTTACCATAAATAATCCAGCCTGTTTTACCTGCATTATAATCTAAAGGAACCACTTCACAGCCATTTAATGACAGTGGTAAACCTTGCCAATGTTGGATATTTTCAGGTAAATCATTGTAGGTGAGAGTATAAGCCATATCTGAACATCTTTATAAGATAAAACAAGCCCAAAATTTATCACAACTACTAAAGATTGTCCAAATTAGGATTGTGTAATTTTTTTAGTTTTTTATACTTAAACACATAGTTACCTGAAACTTTTTAACAAAAATAAAAGGGAAAATTATACTTTCTTTAATACTGCATAAAAGAAACCATCACCACCATTTTCAGTAGGTAAAAATTGTTTAATTTCACCTTGTAATTTGGCGCTGGTGTTTTCTTGTAAAAAACGCTCAATTTGTAATTTATTTTCGTCTGGTAGAATTGAACAAGTGGCATAAACTAAAGTACCACCAGTTTTTAAATAAGACCAAATATTAGTTAAGATTGCATGTTGTAGCTCAGTTAATTGGGCAATATCACTATCTCGGCGTAACCATTTTATATCTGGATGACGGCGGATAACACCTGTTGCTGAGCAAGGCGCATCAAGTAAAATGCGATCAAATTGTTGCCCTTTACACCATCGTTCTGGGGTTAATCCATCACCAACTTTAACTTCGGCATGTAAGTTTAATCGAGTTAAATTTTCGTGAATGCGCTTCACTCGGCTAGGCTCAATGTCCACCGCTAAAACTTGTGCTTTTAGAGCAATTTCTAAAATATGTGTGGTTTTACCACCAGGTGCTGCGCACATATCCAAAATGAGCTCGCCATTTTGCGGTGCTAACAAATAAGCGGCATATTGCGCAGACAGATCTTGTACCGTGACAGCACCTTCATCAAAATAGGGTAATTTATTTACATTGACAGGCGACAATAATCGCAGAGCACTAGGTAACTCTGGAAAGCTATCAGACTCAATTTGTTGTTCAGCAAGTAATTGTTGGTAATCACTTACTGAATATTGGTTAAGATTAACTCGCAACCACATTGGTGGCTTTTGATTATTAGCATGAACAATGGCTTGCCACTGCTCTGGATAGGCTTGCTTAAGGCGTGTTAACAACCAACTTGGGTGTAATGTCTGCTGGTTTTGTTGCTTGCTGTCTTGTGTAAATTGTTGTTGTAATGATGTTTGTTGGCGCAAAAACTCACGCAATACACCATTTACAACCCCTTTAAGCTGTGTTTTTTTGAGAGTATTGACCGCATTAACTGTCTCACCGACTGCTGCATGTGCTGGAATACGGGTATAAAGAATCTGGTAAATACCCACTAACAATAGGTCATGTAAAATTCTATTTTTACCCGTTAACACTTTACTCATCAAGGTATGAATATAAAAGTTGAGTTCTGGTAACACTCGCATCACACCAAAACAGATTTCTTGCACTAACGCCTTATCTTTATCGGCTATTTTGTGGTTTAAAGTTGTCAATGTAGCGCTTAATGACTGTCCTTCTTCTAGCACATTAAAAATAGCTTGCGCACAAATGGCTCTAATATTTTGGGATGATTTTTTATTCATAATGAATAACGACCTTAATTCATTTAATTGGATTAACTTATAAAATTAACGAGCCAATCCAACCAGCAATAAATAATGGAATATTAAAATGGGTAAATGTTGGAATAACACTATCACGAATATGATCATGTTGCCCATCACTATTTAGCCCAGAAGAGGTCGCTAAAATAGTATCTGATGGTGGCGATCCCGCATCACCAATCGCACCTGATGCACCAATTAAGCATACAGTGGCAATTGGTGAAAAACCGAGTTGTACACAAAGTGGTACATATACTGCAGCAATGATAGGAACTGTCGAAAATGAAGATCCAATACCTAATGTAATAACCAGACCAATTAGCATCATCACAAAAGCTGCAATCACTTTATTACCAGCAAATAATGCTGCACTGTTGTTAACCAAAGGTTCTATTTCATGAGTCTGTTTTAACACTTCGGCAAAACCTTGTGCTGAAATCATTACAAACCCGATCATAGCCATCATTTTGATGCCGTCCGTAAAAACGCCATCAGCTTCGCCCCATTTAATCGAACCCGACACAATAAAGCAAATAAAACCAATTAAGGCACCTAAAATCATTGAACCAGTATAAAGTTGAACAGTAAAAGATAGAACAATCGCCAATAATGAAACAATAAGAGAACGCTTATTCACATCTTTTAAAGCATCTTGATTTGCCTCTCCACGAATAATTTTATATTCTCTAGGCTTACGATAACTAACAAAAATAGCCCATAATAGACCAGCAAACATGCCTAATGCAGGAATTGCCATTGCATGCATTACATTTACATGGCTAACATCCATTCCTGATGCGGTAATATTTTTTAATAAAATTTGATTTAAAAAGATATTCCCAAATCCTACTGGTAAAAACATATAAGGCGTAATTAATCCAAATGTCATAATACAAGCAATCATTCTTCTATCAAGCTGTAAGCGGGACATTACGTATAAAAGCGGTGGAATTAAAAGCGGAATAAAAGCAATATGAATAGGAATAACATTTTGCGATGAAATACTTACTAACCCAATAATAACAATCAAAATCCACTTGATACGTTTTTTTGCGTCGCTTGATGTAAGTTGCTTAATAGCTTTATCAGCCAATAATTCGGGTAAGCCAGATTTCGATATTGCCACTGCAAACGCACCTAACATAGCATAAGAAAGCGCAATATTAGCTCCATTGCTGATCCCAGTATTAAATGCATCAATGGTTTCTTTTAACGATAAATGACTAAATAGCCCACCAACAAATGCGCCAATTATTAAGCTAATAACGACATGAACACGGCAAAGAGATAAAATTAACATGCAAATTACCGCAACTACAACCGCATTTATTGAAGAAAACAAATCAAGCACAGTATTCATAAAAATAGATTCTTAGTTAAGAAGAAAACTTACTATTCTAGGCGATAGATGTTGAAAGTGCAATCGATAGTGTATACTCACTCTTTAATCTATATATAAATATATATAAAATTAAAAATATGTTAATAAAGAATTCTAAAAATATCCCTCCTCACTAATCAGTAGGGCTATTGTGGAGAGTTGTTAATGAGAAATAATATCGACGGACATTTTCTATTGATTGGTTTAATGGCTTACCCTATTCGCCATAGCTTATCCCCTCAAATGCAAAATACCATTTATTCTAAACTAAAGGTGCCTTATGTTTATTTAGCATTTGAAGTTGACAAAAAAAAACTCCCTGACGCAATTAAAGGAATTCGAGCGTTAGGATTACGTGGCAGTGCCGTGTCCATGCCCAACAAGCAACTAGTCTGCCAATACCTTGATAAGTTAACACCTGCAGTGGAAATGAGTGGTGCGTGTAATACTATTTCAAACGATAATGGTGTTTTAACAGGCTATAACACAGATGGAATGGGCTACATGCGCATGCTCAAAGAAGCCAACATTGATGTGATAGGCAAAAAAATAACCATTCTAGGCGCTGGAGGGGTTGCAACAGCTATTGTTGTACAAGCTGCTCTTGATGGCGTAAAAGAGATCACTGTCTTTAATCAAAAGGATGAATGCTATACAAAAATAGAAGCTATTGCGAAAAAATTAAATCAAAATACTCAATGTTATGTACGCGTTATCGATCTCGCCGATAAAGATAAGCTACGCAAAGAAATTTCAGATAGTGTCGTACTTTGTAATGCTACAGGTGTCGGAATGAAACCATTAGAAGGAAAAAGCTTAATTACAGATCCAACAATGTTAACTCCCGATCTTGTTGTTACAGATTGTATTTATAGTCCGCGTAAAACAAAGCTACTTGAAATAGCTGAGCAACAAGGTTGTAAAATATTAAATGGTATTGGCATGATGTTATGGCAAGGTGCAGCTCAAATAAAAATTTGGACAGGTGAAGATGCCCCTATTGAATATGTGAGAGAGCAAATGGGTTTTAATGATTAACAAATAATTTCTTATGCTAATGACTTCATGCTACTGTTTTATTTAATACAAAATTAAAACCAGATAAAATTATGGTCTATTAACGGAATTTTTAGCTAACAGGGTACAAAATGAAAATACTTACCATCAAAAATCTTGAAATCGGTTCAGGTGCACCCAAAATTATTGTGCCAATTATCGGTAAAACTGAAGCAGAATTAATTGATGAAGTACAGTTTTTACAATCAATTGATTTTGACGTTTTAGAGTGGCGTGTAGATCACTTTATCCACGTTGATAATCTTAATACTGTAAAGTTAGTCGCTAAAAAAATAGCAGATTTACTACCAAATAAACCTATTTTATTCACTTTTAGAACCGCAAACGAAGGTGGAGCTAAGCCATGGCCATTAACATCTTATATCCAATTGAATAAAGAAATGGCTTGTAGCGGGCTTATCGATCTAATTGATGTTGAGATGTTTATTGGTGATGACTATGTAAAAAATATTATCAATGTCGCACACAAACATCAGGTATTTGTTGTGGTATCAAATCATGATTTTGAAAAAACGCCATCTAAGAGCGATATTGTCTATCGACTAAAAAAAATGCAAGAACTTGGCGCAGATATTCCCAAAATTGCTGTTATGCCCAACACCGAGGATGATGTATTAACTTTGTTAGCTGCTACCACAGAAATGAAAAAAAAACACTCAACAACGCCGATTATTACTATGTCAATGGCTGGGCTTGGAGCTGTTAGCCGTATTGCTGGCTCGACATTTGGTTCAGCGATGACCTTTGGAGCGGCTAAAAATGCATCGGCACCAGGTCAATTAGATGTCAAACAATTACGATATATCCTAGACGCATTATATCGAAGTCACAGTTAATACTTCAGAAATCATTGTATTAATCTATTGACTGCACAAGACAAAAAACAAAGAAATCTATGGAGTTGATATCAATAAATCTTTATATTAGACTTGCGTATCATTATATAAGTTGTTTTCATCTACCACTTGCATAGTGCTAAATATTGTGCAAATTTACTAATAGTTAAGCGGTAACAAGTATATACTTCTTATGTGCTTTTTTAGACTAAAAATAGTATATTTTTTAATCGAAAATCCATTTTTTCGGTTTGGTTAAAAGGTGAAAAATATAATTTATTTAATTGGATGTGGATAATTAATAAAAATGTATGAGGTTTATTTTTTATGTTTTCTTGGTGGACTAAAGTTTATTTTTTTCTGATCCAGATTTTGGTGAAACTTTTTGTTAAAAGTAAACCAATTCCTACCGATCCAATAACAGAATTAAACCTAGATACCAACAAACCAGTTCTATACGTATTACCTTACAACTCTCAAATCGATTTGATGGTGATTCGTTCCCTGTGTTTGCAATATAATTTACCTGATCCATTAGTTGGCATAGATATTAATGGTAAGGTTATTCCCGCTTATATCTATATCGATAAAAAACCTGGTATTTTTGCATCTAACCAGCAAAAAAATAAAACAATTGAAATATTGAGAGATTATATTTCTGCACATCAACAAAATCATGCTCTTGATATCCAGATGTTACCTACTTCGGTCATGTTTGGACGACGCCCCGATAAAGAAGGGGAAAAAAAACTTTCACTACAAGTACTCGGTGCGCCCAGTAAATTATTAAAAATAATAACATCAGGCCGAGACTGTTATACACGCTTTTCTCGTACTGTTTCGTTTAAAGATATTCATGCCGATAAACAAGATCTTTCAGTGTTGGCACATAAATTATCTCGCGTAGCACGTATTCATTTTTCAAAACAAAGAATAGCATCTGTAGGTCCAAAGCTACCCGTTCGCCAAGAAATGCTTAATAAATTATTAAATAATCCTGGACTGTCAGAAGCAATACAAGAAGAGGCTAAAAGCAAAAATATTAATATTGATAAAGCGAAAAAAAATGCTTTAGTAATGCTAAACGAAATTGCCGCTAATTTTTCTTATTGTATGTTAAGAATAACTGATTTTGTGCTCACTTGGGCATGGAATAGGCTTTATCAAGGTCTTAAAGTAACAAACGCAGATCCAGTTCGTGAGCTTGCGCAAAACGGACATGAAATTGTTTATGCTCCTTGTCATCGTAGCCATATGGATTACTTATTATTATCTTATGTGCTTTATCAGCAAGGATTAGTTCCCCCCCATATTGCTGCTGGTATTAACTTGAACTTTTGGCCAGCAGGTCCTATTTTTAGACGACTTGGCGCATTTTTTATTCGCCGTTCATTTAGAGCAAATAAGCTATATACTGCCGTTTTTCGTGAATATTTAGCAGAACTATTTATCCGTGGTTATGCTGTTGAGTATTTTATTGAAGGAGGTCGCTCACGTACAGGTCGGTTGCTCGATCCTAAGACAGGCATGTTAATGATGACTATCCAGACTCTGTTACGAGGAGATGCTAGACCAATTACCATTGTTCCTACTTATATAGGCTATGAACATGTTTTAGAAGTCGCAACTTATGCCAATGAACTACGCGGTGCAAAAAAAGAAAAAGAAAGTTTATGGCAAACAATTAAAGCATTTTTCAAGTTAAAAAAATTAGGATTTGGCTATGTTAATTTTGGCCAACCTATACCTTTGAATCAGTTTTTAAATCAACAAGTTCCTGATTGGCGAAACGAAATTGAACCAACTGGTACACAGCGCCCTAGTTGGTTAACACCAACAACCAACTTACTCGCAAAAAAAATAATGGAACGCATCAATTGTTCTGCTGCAATTAATGCTATAAATTTATGTAGTTCAATACTATTGGCCGCAGATCAACGAGCACTAACCAAAGTTAAACTAATAGATTTTATTGATAACCTATTAAAATTTTTAAAAAACATTCCTTATTCAGATTTGATCACAGTTCCAGATCAAACAGCGCAAGAATTATTTGAACATGCAAAAGAAATGGGAAAATTTGTTATCACAACCGATGCTGCAGGCGAAATTGTTGGTCTGACAGACGAACAAGCGGTTTTAATGACTTATTATCGTAACAACATTCAACATTTGCTGATTATTCCTGCTATCGTAGCCAGAATTTTACTCAAACAGAACCAAATTTCATCTGGCGAAATTTTAGATCAAGTAAAACTACTTTTTCCTTTAATCAAATCAGAACTATTTCTTTATCATAATGAAGAGCAACTCACTGAATATGTGAATAAAATTATTAAAACATACGCCGAATTAAGCCTAATCAACTATTCATCCGACAAATTAACAGTCAACAGTTTAAAAATATCAGGATTACAATTATTGGCTTCATCATCCAGAGACACGCTACAACGTTATGCTATTGCGTTTTCATTATTACAAAAAGATCCAACTGTTAGCCGTGCGACACTTGAAAAAGAGGCTCAACTTATTGCTGAGCGATTGTCTGTCTTACATGGCATTAATGCTCCTGAATTCTTTGATAAAGGAGTATTTTCAATATTAGTTGCATCACTGCGAGAACAAGGTTATTTAGATGACTTAAATAGCACTAATCTAGTAAAAATTGAAAAAATGAATGCAATACTCAAACCACTTATTACTACAAGAGTAATGCAAACTATTGACGAAATTAATCCTTTAGTTAAACAATAAAATAACAAGGATATTTAGTCCCTTTTGTCCATTTATCCAAATGGACAACCTTACATTTATAAATGAGCTCAAAAGTAAGGATAAAAAATAAATTCATATAAAAATAATTATTTTGTATAAATTTTGACACACATCAAATTTTTGTCATTCTTCCTCGTTTTTTCCTTTATTTTCATTTAATTAAAGATTATCATTACAATTAGTAAGGATGTTAATCGCTTCCAATATAATAAATTAAAAAGTAATGTCAGCTTTCTAAGGAGTCCATATGCTATTTAACCGTAGACAGTTCTTTAAGATCTGTGCTGGTGGTATGGCTGGAACAACGGTAGCTACGCTTGGTTTTTCTCCAAATGTAGCGCTTGCTCAAACTCGCCAATATAAATTATTGAAATCAAAAGAAACTCGAAATAATTGTACTTACTGCTCTGTTGGCTGTGGTATGTTGCTATATAGCCGTGGCGATGGGGCTAAAAATGCCGAATCGTCTATTTTCCATGTAGAAGGAGATCCCGATCATCCTGTTAGTCGAGGCTCTCTTTGCCCTAAAGGTGCAGGTGTTCTGGATTATGTAAAAAGTGAACAACGAGTTAAATATCCTGAATATCGTGCCCCTGGTTCAGATAAATGGCAACAAATAAGTTGGGATGAAGCCATTGATCGTATTGCTCGTTTAATGAAAGCTGATCGAGATAAAAATTTTGTTGAAAAAAATGCGGAAGGCACAACAGTCAATCGCTGGACAACAACAGGCTGGCTTGTTACCTCAGCAGCTAGTAATGAAACAGGTTGGTTAGCGTTCAAAGTTGCTCGCGCATTAGGTATGTTAAGCCTTGAAACCCAAGCTAGAGTTTGTCATGGTCCTTCTGTATCTAGCTTAGCGGCTACTTTTGGTCGCGGCGCCATGACTAACAACTGGAATGATATCAAAAATGCTAATGTTGTTATCGTAATGGGGGGAAATGCAGCTGAAGCTCATCCGGTTGGTTTTAAATGGGCTATAGAAGCAAAAATTAATAATGGTGCTGAACTAATTGCCATTGACCCTCGTTTTCATCGAACAGCCTCAGTGGCTGATTTGTATGTACCTATTCGCTCAGGTTCTGATATTGCTTTTCTACTTGGTATTATCAATTATCTTATTAGCAATAACGAAGTTAATTTTGACTACTTAGTTACTCATAGTAATGCAAGCCTAATTGTTCGTGATGATTTTAATTTTGATGAAGCTACAGGGCTATTTAGTGGTTATGAAGCTGATACCAAACAGTATGATCTGACAAGTTGGGCATATCAAAAGGATGACAACGGGTATGCTCTTCGGGATAAAACGTTAAGTCATCCCCGTTGTGTATGGAATCTATTAAAACAGCATGTCAAACGTTATACACCCGAAATGGTAAATAAAATAACGGGAAGTCCTATTGAAGGTTTTTTGCATGTTTGCCGCTCACTTGCTAGCACTAAAACTAACAATAGAGCAGCCACATTTTTATATGCATTAGGTTGGACTCAGCATACTTATGGATCACAAATTATCCGTACTGCTGCCATGATTCAGCTTATTTTAGGCAATATTGGCGTAATGGGCGGAGGTATTAACGCACTACGTGGACATTCAAATATTCAAGGCTTAACTGATGTTGGTTTATTATCAAATCGTCTGCCTGCTTATCTTGATTTACCAAAAGATTCTCAAGTTTCACTTACTCAGTACCTAGATGAAAAAACACCAAAACCACTTGGTCCAAGCGAAGTGAATTTTTGGGGGAATTATCCAAAATTCTTTGTCAGCTTTATGAAATCAATGTACGGTGATAAATCGACTAAAGATAACGATTGGGGATTTGATTGGTTACCTAAATGGGATAAAACCTACGATGTTTTAAGATTTAGCAAAATGATGCGTGATGGTCAAGCCAATGGCTTTATTTGTCAGGGCTTTAATCCACTTGCTGCACTTCCCGATAAAAATAGTATTCGCGAAGGTTTGTCTAACTTAAAATTCTTGGTGAGCATTGATCCAATGCCAACAGAAACAGCTGAGTTTTGGAAAAACCATGGCGAATCTAATGATGTAGATTCTAGCAAAATTCAAACCGAAGTATTTAGATTGCCATCAAACTGTTTTGCAGAAGAAAACGGTACAATAGTTAACTCATCTCGCTGGCTACAATGGCACTGGGCAGCAGCAAGACCGCCTTATGAAGCTTTATATGATCCTGAAATTATTGCGCGTATCTTTTTGAGAATAAAAGAGCTGTATGCTGAAGAAGGTGGTGCTTATTACGAGCCAATTGAAAACTTAGTTTGGGATTATAAGAAGCCAGAAGGCCCAACGGCTGAGGAATTAGCCAAAGATTATAATGGACGAGCACTTGCTGATATAACCGACGAAAATGGCAATGTTATTCTTAAAAAAGGTCAATTACTAAGTGGTTTTTCACAATTAAAAGCAGATGGTACAACCTCATCGGGTATTTGGATATTCTGTGGTTGTTGGACAGAACAAGGTAACCAAATGGCAAGGCGTGATCCAAGCGATCCATCTGGTAAAGGTGTTCATGCTGGTTGGGCATGGTCGTGGCCGATGAATCGACGAGTACTTTATAACCGAGCTTCAACAGATGAAAATGGTAAACCATGGGATCCTAAACGAGTTTTAGTAAAATGGAATGGCTCAAGTTGGGTAGGCAATGATGTACCTGATTTTACAGCAACATTACCACCAAGTAGTGGGGCAGGTGCTTTTATCATGAATAATGATGGTTTAGGTGGGTTATTTTGTTTAAATCGGTTAGTCGATGGGCCATTCCCAGAGCACTATGAACCGTTTGAAACACCTATTAGTAATAATCCATTGCATCCAAATCAAGTCAGCAGCCCTGTAGCTCGCGCATTTAAAGAAGATTTGGCTCGCTTAGGGAATGCTAGCGAATTTCCTTATGTTGGTACCACTTATAGTATCACTGAACATTTCCATTTTTGGACGCAACATGCAAGGCTAGCTTCAATTACTCAACCTGAGCAATTTGTTGAGTTAAGTGAAAATCTTGCCCTCAAAAAAGGAATCAAATTAGGTGATACGGTTAAAATCACTTCACATCGAGGTTATATTAAAGCTAAAGCAGTTGTGACTAAACGTCTTCCAACTTTAACAGTTGATGGTAAAGAGATCGAAACTATTGGAATCCCAATAGTATGGGGATTCACAGGTCAGACAAAGAAAGGTTTTTTGGTTAATGAATTGACGCCACATTTAGGTGATGCAAATTCACAAACACCAGAATATAAATCATTCTTAGTCAATATCGAAAAAGTTACTACAGCGGCATAAGATGGGAGGATAAATTATGTCATTACAAACTCAAGATATTATACGCCGCTCAGCAACCAATTCTTTAACTCCAGCGCCACGAGCTAGGGACTATCAACAAGAAGTTGCAAAACTTATTGATGTAACCACCTGTATAGGTTGTAAAGCATGTCAGGTTGCTTGTAGCGAATGGAATGACCTTCGAGCTGAAGTTGGCAATACTGTTGGTGTTTATGATAATCCTGCCGATTTAGAGCCAAAAGCATGGACTGTAATGCGGTATTCAGAAGTCGAGATAAATGGAAAATTTGAATGGTTAATTCGTAAAGATGGCTGTATGCACTGTTCTGATCCTGGTTGTTTGAAAGCATGCCCATCAGAAGGTGCTATCATTCAATATGCTAATGGTATTGTTGATTTTCAATCGGAACACTGTATTGGTTGTGGCTACTGTGTAGCAGGTTGTCCGTTCAATATTCCACGAATTAGTAAAGAAGATAATCACTCCTATAAATGTACATTATGTGTCGATCGCGTTGCTGTGGGTCAAGAACCCGCCTGCGTTAAAACTTGTCCTACTGGCGCTATACACTTTGGTACTAAACAAGATATGATTCGCCATGCTGAACACAGAATTGTAGATTTGAAAAAACGTGGTTTTGAACATGCTGGTCTTTATGACCCGCAAGGAGTTGGGGGAACACATGTTATGTATGTTCTTCATCATGCAGATCAACCAGAATTGTATCACGGCTTACCAAAAAAACCTAAAATTAGTGAAATTGTTAGATTTTGGAAGGGTATTTGGAAACCGTTATCTGCAGCTGCATTTGTGGCAACTTTTGGCGGTTTGCTGTTCCATTACATGGGTGTTGGTGCAATTGAAGTTGATGAAGAAGACATTGAAGAAGAAAAAGAAGCAGATAAACAAGCTCGAAAGCGTTTAGGTTTGCCTGTTTTAGAACAGAAAATTGACTCTAATTTATCACAACAGGAGAATCATCATGGATAAGAAAAGCATGATATTAAGAACACCACTTATTGTTCGCTTCTGTCATTGGTGTATGGTCTGTCTGTTTATCTTGACTGCACTATCTGGCTTATCTTTATTTTTTCCATCTATAAAACTGTTTGGATTATTTCTTGGTACGCCACAATTAGTAAGAGCATTGCATCCATTTTTAGGGTGCATTGTTTTTGTTTTACTCATGTTTATGTTTATAAAACTCTCTCACCATAATATTCCAAATAAAAATGATCTTTTATGGATTAAAAACTTTAAACATGTCATTTTGGGCAAAGAAAGAGGCATTCCAATAGGCAAATATAATGTAGGACAAAAGTTTTTATTTTGGTGCATTATGGGGTTAATTTTAGTTTTATTTGTTACAGGTCTCATCATGTGGCGCCGTTATTTTGCGGATAATTTTTCTGTTCCAGTTGTCCGTATTGCGATATTTCTTCATTCTCTTGCTGCAATTGGCTTAATTCTGCTCGCAATTGGTCATGCTTATATGGCAATTTGGGTTAAAGGTTCCATTAAAGGGATGATAACTGGCTATGTTTCGCGTGCTTGGGCACAAAAAAATCATTCAACTTGGTATGAAGAAGAAATGGAAAAGATCTATCAAAATGAACTAAAGTTAAAGGCTAAATCTGAAGAAGAATCTACAGATATTAAGCATAAACCAGCATAGTAACTTGCCTGCATCTATAATGGTATTTTCCGCTGATAGTAACTATCAGCGGTGACATTTTAATAGTAAAAATAAAAAGCAGTGATGAATAAAATCACAATTAATGAGCATTTATAATGAGTATAAAAATTATCCCCCAAGAACAACTTGAACAACAAGCCATAAACTCAGTTATTAGACAAATCCCGTTACTATTTTATCCATCACCTAAAACACTTTATACTCATCGAGCAGAACGTTTAAAAACTCTTGCAAACACTAATCCAATTAGTGATTATTTGAATTTTTGTGCAATTATAGCTGAACAACAAGCCAATTTAGTTAAACATAAGCCTATAGATATTGATGTATCGTGTTTATTAAATAGCGAATATCCTCCACTTAGTTTAGATAATTTACCTCTTAAAGATACTTGGCAAGATTACTTTACTTCATTACTCGACTCATTTTCTGATACCACGCAGCAAATCGCTATAGTCATTGAACAGCTTAAAAAAAATGGCGCTTTAGAATTACAAAATAAAGCATTACATTTGCTTAAAGGAGACTTTGATAAAGTTGATGGTAATGAAGCAATATTTATTTGGTCATCATTATCTGTTTATTATTGCCAACTGGCTAGTCAAATTAAAAGTAAAGCTATCGCAGAAAATACAGATAAACTCTGGTTATGTCCAGTTTGTAATAGTATGCCTACTGCTAGTATTATTCAATTAGGCGGTAACAACGGATTACGCTATTTACATTGTAGTTTATGTGAAAGTGAATGGTATGTACCTAGAATTAAATGTACCTGTTGCGATAATATGAAGGACATACAATACCTCTCCTTAGAAAAAGAACTCGCTGCAATTAAAACCGAGTGTTGTGATGCTTGCCATAGCTATTTAAAAATATTTGATCAAGATAAAGATCCTCATATTGAAGTCATCGCGGATGATATTGCTTCGCTGATATTAGATATCAAAACCGAAGAAGAAGGGTTTGCTAAAAGTGGGATAAATCCTTTTATATTTGCTCAGTAAAAAACAAAGATACTGATAATATAGTTTTATAGGCATTATATCGAATATGAAATAATTCATTCAAAGCTCATTAATTATTTAACTATTTTACAATAACGATTATTTTGTAACATGATCATCAAATAAATAAAATACAGCTTCACATTTTTGATTAATAAAGCTAGAATTAAACTATTGTACTAGTTTGCGAGTTTAATTCATGAAACGTTTTATTTTATTAGTAACAATATTATTGCTTACACCTTTTTTAAGTTTTGCAGATACAATTAAAAATGTGGCCATTACGGCAATTGTTGAACATCCTTCATTAGATCAAATCCGCGATGGTGTTAAAGATGAATTAGCAGACAGCGGCTATACGTTAAACAAAAATTTAACTGTCCAATACAAAAGTGCACAAGGAAGTAGCGCTACTGCCGCTCAAATTGCAAGGCAATTTGTCGCATCAAAACCTGATGTTATTGTAGCAATTGCGACACCAAGTGCACAAGCAACAGCTGCAGCGACCAAACAAATTCCTATTGTATTTGCTGGAATTACCGATCCTATCGCCGCTAAATTAATTAAAGATTGGCAACCCGCTGGCACAAACATTACTGGTGTATCAGATTATCAAGAAATTGGCCCACAAATCGAATTTATGAAAAAAATTGTACCTAATGTTAAATCAGTAGGATATATTTATAGTCCAAGTGAAATTAATTCAACTGTGGTATTAAAAAATCTACAAACTCTTTTATCTCAACAAAATATTAATTTTATTGCGGTACCAGCTCAACGAACTGCTGATATTTCAACTGCTGCCAATACATTAAAAGGTAAAGTAGACTTAATTTATACGACAACCGATAATAATGTTGTTTCAGCCTATGAGTCATTAGTCAAATTTGCAAATGAAAATAAAATTCCTCTTTTAGCATCGTTCCCTGATGCGATTGAACGAGGAGCCGTTGCTGCATACGGCATGAGCTACTATGATGTAGGACGCCAATCAGGTAAGCTTGTTGTGCGCATATTAAAAGGTGAAAAACCAGGAAGTATAACTCCAGAAATAGGGCAAGCATTACGCCTTGTTGTTAATACTGATGCAGCTAAAAAACAAGGGGTTGCTTTGCCTCCTGAGGTAATTCAATCTGCTGACAAAGTCATAGGAAAATAATCAAGCCCTACTTCACTAAAATTAATTAACAATTTTGCTCACTTAGTAGTTAGGTGAGCAAAAAATATAACCTACAGTAATCCAATAACTGGATTAACATCAAATCACCGACAATGTGTAATAAAAAATTTACACTCATAGCTGTTTTTATACTAGAAAATTATCTTTTTTTGTTTTATAGTAACTTAATATTTAGCTTGATTGTAAAAAAAACATTACAGGAGTGCTCTATGCGTAATTCTATCATTAAACTTTGTATGTTACTTAGTTTATCGTTAGCAACATTTTATTCTTTCGCTGAGTCTAAAACCGAACAAAAATTTGTTGCCATTACAGCAATTGTTGAACATCCCGCATTAGATAATGTGCGTAAAGGTGTTGAGGATGAGTTAAAAGATAGCGGTTATATTGCTGGAAAAAATTTAAAGTTACAATTTTTAAGCGCACAAGGTAGTAGTGCAAATGCAGCCCAAATTGCTAAACAATTTGTAGCAAATAAACCAGATGTTATTGTAGGAATTGCCACGCCAAGTTCGCAAGCATTAGTTGCTACAACAAAACTTATTCCTATTGTTTTCACTGCCGTTACCGATCCCGTAGCAGCTAAATTAACCCCAAGTTGGGATGCATCAAAAACAAATGTAACAGGCGTATCTGACGCCTTATCACTAGATTCTCAAATCGATATGATGCTAAAAATAAAACCTGATGCTAAAAACATTGGTTATGTTTATAGCCCTAGCGAAGTTAACTCAACAATCATACTAAAACAATTACAAAATGAGCTAGAAAAACGAGGTATGAAAATTATTGCCGCTCCTGCGCAACGCACTTCTGATATATCTACTGCGGCTAGAAGTTTAAAAGGTAAGGTTGATATGATTTATACTACTACCGATAATAATGTGGTTTCTGCTTATGAAGCTTTAGCAAAAGTGGCTAATGAAAGTAAAATTCCTCTTATTGCATCCAACCCTGAATCGGCAGAACGTGGTGCTATTGCCGCTTTAGGCATGAGTTATTATGATCTTGGTCGTCAAGCTGGTAAAATTGTTATCCGTATACTTAACGGCGAAAATCCTGGTGATATTCCACCACAAGTGGGTAATGTTACTCAATTAACAATTAATAAAAAAGCGGCTGAACGCCAAGGTGTTATATTATCTGAAAATGTATTAAAATCAGCTACCAAAATTGTTGAAAAATAATTTTTACTTTTTTTATAACTAAGCCGCCAACTTTGGCGGTTAACTTTTATGGATTTTTTTCATGTCTTCTGAATTTTTATTAGGCTCAATTGGAATTGGGCTTATTTATGCGTTGGTGAGTTTGGGCGTATTTATCTCGTTTCGTTTACTTGATTTCCCAGATCTTACTGCTGATGCAAGTTTTCCACTTGGTGGAGCGATATGTGGATTATGCATTTATATCGGTATCGATCCTTGGATTGCAA
Organism: Gilliamella sp. Occ3-1; assembly: GCF_001690655.1. Taxonomy (GTDB): domain Bacteria; phylum Pseudomonadota; class Gammaproteobacteria; order Enterobacterales; family Orbaceae; genus Gilliamella; species Gilliamella apicola_P. The sequence goes on along the minus strand of NZ_LZHQ01000005.1, from coordinate 45,638 downwards.
CGTTATTAGGTATGTTTGCTGGCTGTCTTGCTGGAGCAATGACAGGAATACTGTATGTTAAACTCAATATTCTTCAATTATTATCAAGTATTATTGTAATGATAGGACTCTATTCTATCAATTTAAGAATATTAGGTGTTGGTCCGTATATTATGGATGAAACATCAAGAATGGCAGGATCCCCTAATCTTTCTTTACTTGATGCCAAAACTATATTTTCACCATTTATTGCTGAAGATTACAGCAACCAATATATTGTACAACCTCTTATGGCTTTAGGATTTGTCATTGTGTTTTGGGCTTTACTCAATGCGTTTTTAAATACCCAAATGGGATTGGCCTTAAGAGCAACTGGCACCAACCAACGAATGGCAAAATCGCAAGGCATTCCGACTGGAAGAGTCACAATACTTGGTATGGCTATATCAAATGGTTTAATTGCTCTCGGAGGTTCATTATTTGTACAAACACAAGGTGGAGCTGATATCACCATTGGTGTTGGTACAATTGTAATCGGTCTTGCATCAATTATTATTGGCGAAAGCTTATTCCCCGCTAAACGAATTTGGGCTGTGATGCTAGCAGTTATTGTTGGTTCTATTTTATATCGTTTATTTATTGCATTTGCACTTAGTAATGAGTTTTTACAAGAAATCGGGGTTGGAACAGAAGATTTAAATCTAATTACAGCGATACTCGTTGTGCTGGCTCTTGTTGTGCCTAAGCAATTAAAAAAACACGCAAAAATAAGAGGTAAGTAAGCATGATTAAAGTTGAACAATTACAATTGACTTTTAATCAGGATACACCAATTGAAAATCATGTATTACGAGGACTAAACCTGAATATTAGAGAAGGTGAATTCGTTACCATAATTGGTAGTAACGGAGCAGGTAAAAGTTCTTTATTGAATGTGATTAGTGGTGATTTACTTCCTGATTCAGGAAAAATTGCTATTAATGGTAAAAATGTCACTCGCTGGACAGCATGGAAACGAGCAGGTATGGTTGCTCGCGTATTTCAAGACCCCATGGTTGGCACATGTGAAAACTTAACTATTGAAGAAAATCTCGCTATCGCTTATAACCGAGGATATCGTTTTACCTTATCTTCAGCTCTTAATCGCAATATCAGATCAATATTTAAAGAAAAACTTGCTACTTTAAATTTAGGTCTTGAAAATCGATTATCGGATATGATGGGATTACTCTCTGGAGGTCAAAGGCAAGCTATTAGTTTGTTGATGTCAACTTTACAGCCATCTAAAATATTATTGCTTGATGAACATACCGCAGCGCTTGATCCTAAAACTGCACAATTTGTTTTAGAGCTAACCAATGAAATTGTTTCAAAAAACCAATTAACAACAATGATGGTGACTCACTCTATGAAACAAGCATTAGAATATGGCACCCGAACGGTAATGCTTCATCAAGGACAAGTTGTGCTTGATGTATCTGGAGAACAACGAGCTAAATTAACTGTAACGGATTTATTAGATATGTTTGAAAAAACACGTGGTGAAAAAGTTACCGATGATGCATTACTTTTAGGTTAACGATAAACAATAGGCAATATTTCAAAACAGAGTATTGCCTTTTATTATTATGATATTTAATCAAATTTATTTAAATTTATTTTAACTAATAAATTATTTTCACTTCATCATTAAATAACCATCTAAAAATCACTTCAATTACAGATGATGTTTTAATGAAACTTTTTCTAGAAAAAATTTTATAAAAAAGATGATTATTTTTATAACGCTCTTTTATTTTTTTTAAAAAAGATTATCTTATTAAGAATTCAAGTCAACATCTCTTTAATTACAAACAATGAAATTATATGGCCTTTCTGGTACAAAAATTAGCTGTGCATTTATATCTGCATGTATAAGTACCCCTTACAACACAACTCGTTTTATCAAAGATTTAATAGCTGGAATAACTGTTGGGATTATTGCTATACCACTAGCAATGGCACTAGCTATTGCTAGTGGTGTACCACCACAGCATGGTCTATACACAGCAATTATAGGTGGTTTTATCATTGCATTAACAGGTGGTTCAAGGTTTAGTGTTTCTGGACCTACAGCAGCATTTGTAGTTATTTTATACCCTGTATCATTACAATACGGATTATCTGGACTACTAATTGCAACATTGCTATCCGGTATATTTCTTGTATTAATGGGATTAATTCGATTAGGTAGATTAATCGAATATATTCCTTTACCCGTTGTATTAGGTTTCACATCGGGCATTGCCATAACTATAGCAACCATGCAAATTAAAGATTTTTTTGGTTTAACACTTGAGCATATGCCAGAAAGTTATATTGGTAAAGTTACGGAACTAGCTAAAACACTACCAACCATTAATATTGCTGACACTTTAGTCGGTGTAGTAACACTGATTGTGTTAATAGTATGGCCAAAACTTAGACTTAAAATATCAGGACACCTACCAGCTCTAATTGCTGGTATTGCTGTCATGTTTATTTTTAATCAATTTGGCTATCAAATTGAAACAATTGGTTCACGATTTACCTATACACTAGCTGATAATACTATAGGTCATGGCATACCCTCTGTTCTACCAGAGTTTATTTTACCTTGGCAGCACGCTGATTTTACTTGGGATTGGTCAACATTTACTGCCTTACTGCCAATTTCACTGACCATGGCAATGTTATGCGCAATTGAGTCATTACTCTGTGCTGTGGTATTAGATGAAATGACACACACTAAACACCACTCAAATAGTGAACTCATTGGCCAAGGTTTAGGTAATATTATTGCACCATTTTTTGGTGGCATTTCAGCAACAGCGGCTATTGCACGTTCAGCGGCAAATGTCAAAGCAGGTGCAACCTCGCCTATTGCAGCCGTTTTGCATTCTTTAGTTGTTTTACTTGCTCTTATTTGCTTCGCACCAGCATTATCATTTATCCCACTTTCTGCTATGGCGGCATTATTACTTATCGTGGCATGGAATATGAGTGCAGTTCAACGCGTCATTTATATTATCAAATGTGCTCCTAAAGATGATATCTTGATTATGCTTATTTGCATGTCGTTAACAGTGCTATTTGATATGGTGATTGCAATTACACTTGGGATTATACTTGCTTCAATCCTATTTATGCGCCGTATCGCCCGCATGACTCGCTTAGTTGAACTTAATCGCAGTAACGATAAAACCTTAGTGCTACGTATTAACGGGCCACTATTTTTTGCTGCCGCTGAACGTACATTTTTAGAAATCTATCAAAAGATTAATGGATATGAACACATAGTGCTACAATGGGATGCGGTACCTATTCTTGATGCTGGTGGGCTCAATGCTTTAATTCATTTTATTGATGAACTACCTGAACAAGTTGATCTATCAATTTGTGAGTTACAGTTTCAACCATTAAAAACATTAGCTCGCGCAAAAATTGTTCCAATTTCTAACAAACTAATGTTCTATTCAACGCTAGAAGAAGCACTGAAAGATAAAGATTAATTCTAAAATTAGATTTATTATATTAACTAATTTATATGCACAGTAACAGTTTGAACAAAAACTAATTACTGTGCAATAAATTGTACCTTCACTACCTTTCTTTTCATTTACTAAATCACCATTGACAAACTATAAGTCTTAAAAAGTGGTTTTAATTTGAAATCCAAAATTAACTTATAAAAATAGGTAAATAACATGATATCTAACGAAAACAAAGTCTACAATCTTAAAGAAAAATCAAGCTGGTTTATTTTAGTTGGTGTTATTTTAATTATATTGGGGGGCTTAGCATTAGGTTATCAGTTCATGGCAACCGTCTTTTCTGTTTATTTTATTGGTTCATTAATTTTAATTGCAGGTATTGCCCAAGCGCTACATTCATTTCGTATTAAAGATTTTGGTCAGTCAGCATTATGGTCAGTAATGGGAATTTTATACATTTTTATTGGTCTAATGTCATTTTTCCAACCTGTTGCGGTTTCATCAGCCTTAACATTGGTGATTTCATTCTTGCTAATTATGAGCGGCTTTACACAAATATTTGCGGCTATGAATAACCGCAATTTACCTCGTTGGGGATGGGTTTTAACTTCAGGGATTATTACATTAATTTTAGGATTTATGATTATTGCAGGTTGGCCATATGATAGTCTTTGGGTATTAGGTATGTTTTTAGGTATTGACCTTATTTTCCAAGGTTGGGCATATGTAGCTATTGGTTTTGCATTAAAAAAATAGATGTTAAATAACATATTCGTTGCTCACAATCTAGCAATGACTTTCAAGAAGGTTACCACTAATTGTGAGCAGCAAGTAATTACAGTAATGACTCGAACACAAATACAACTTATTTAATTTTTGTTATACATGAATTAAGCTGATTATTTATAGATTTTGTTAGTTTTTGCCTTAACTTCTTGCATTGTCTGTAAAATCCGATGATAGTTATCAAGCCTTGATGGTGCAATTTTACCGTCTTGTACTGCTTTTTGTAGTAAACAACCTGGCGTATCAAAGTGATTACAATCGCGAAAGTGGCAACCGCCTAAATAATTATCAAATTCTTTAAAACCACTAATCACTTGTTCAGGCTCTAAGTGCCATAAACCGAATTCGCGGATCCCTGGTGAGTCAATAATATCTCCACCATTTGGTAAGTGGTAAAGCCGAGAGGAAGTAGTTGTATGTTGACCAAGTCTGGATATTTCTGAAATACCTCCAGTCATAACTGATTGTGATTGATGAGGTAACAGTAAATTAATAATACTTGATTTTCCCACACCAGACTGCCCAACTAAAATGGAAATCTTACCTTGCAAAACTTCTTGTAATACAGCAATGCCTTGTTGATTTTGACATGAGACATACAAAACTTGATAACCGATATGAGTATAAATCGTCAACTTTTTTTCAACTTCAGTGCGTTGATCATCATTAAGTAAATCAATTTTGTTTAAAACAATAATAGGTTTTATATCCGTGCATTCACAAGCAACTAAATAACGATCGATAATATTTAGTGATAATTCTGGCAAGACAGCCGAAATAATCACGATTTGATCAACATTTGCGGCAACGGGTTTAACGCCATCATAAAAATCAGGCCGGACAAGTTCAGAATGTCTCGGGTGAACCGCTTCAATAATACCATTGGTGTTTGGCTCTAAACTTTCGCGCCATACTACTTTATCACCAGTGACTATCGAAGGTAACGTGCGACGAATACTACAACGATAAATAAGACCTGCACTATCTTCAACATCAGCAGACTTACCAAAACGACTTATTACTACACCGTCACGAGGTGACGAAAAATTTGCTAGACTCTCATCTTGCTTTATTGCTAATCGTTGCTGATGTTTTGCCGCTACACGTCTTTTTTGATTATTGGATAGTTTATTTTTTGCCATAGTACTCATTTTTTACTAAAACAGATTGTCAGTTATGCTACACTACTCAGTATCAAAAAGAAAATCTCTATAGCAAATTATGAACAAACAATCTCAAATTAATAGTAACAATCTTATTTGGATAGATCTTGAAATGACTGGACTCAATCCAATAACTGATCGCATTATTGAGATCGCAACCATTGTTACCGATTCTAACTTAAATATTCTTGCTGAAGGACCTGTGATTGCAGTTCATCAATCTGATGAGCAATTAGCATTAATGGATGAGTGGAATCAAAACACCCATGGCAAATCAGGACTTATTGAGCGTGTTCGCAAAAGTACTATTAGTGAACAACAGGCCGAACAACAAACCATCGAATTTTTAAAACAATGGGTACCAGAAAACAGCTCTCCAATTTGTGGTAATACTATTGGACAAGACCGTCGTTTTTTATTTAACTATATGCCTAATTTAGAAAGTTATTTTCATTATCGCTATTTAGATGTCAGCACAATTAAAGAATTAGCTAAACGTTGGAAACCTGAAATACTAAAAGGGATTAGCAAACAGAGTTCTCATCAAGCTCTTGATGATATTCGTGACTCAATTGCTGAACTTGTTTATTACCGTGAACACTTTTTTGATCTAACCAACTTATAATTAGTATGCAAATTTTATATACTTTTTTATTGTATTTGATTCAACCACTGGTTTGGCTAAGACTGCTTTGGCGTAGTCGTAAAGCACCAGCTTATCGAAAGCGTTGGCTTGAACGCTATGGTTTTTGCAAAAATAAAGTTAAATCTAACGGTATTTTAGTGCATGCCGTATCGGTGGGTGAAACGATAGCAGCCATCCCACTAATCAAAGCACTTAAACAACAGTATCCTAGTTTACCTATCACAGTTACCACCATGACGCCAACAGGCTCAGAGCAAGTTAAGTCATTACTTGGTGATAGCGTCAGCCATGTATATTTACCTTATGATTTGCCCTGCGCGATAAATCGTTTTTTAAATACGGTTAAGCCCAAATTAGTGATCATTATGGAAACTGAGCTTTGGCCTAATTTTATCTGTCAGTGTTATAAACGAAATATTCAGCTAATTATTGCCAATGCCAGATTATCAGAACGTTCAGCTAATCGATACAGTAAACTCGGGCGATCCATTAGCAATTTACTATCAAAAATTAGTGCAATTGCCGCACAAAATAAGCAAGATGGGGAACGTTTTATTTCACTGGGTTTACCCCGTGATCGCTTAACAATAACCGGTAGTATTAAATTTGATATTGATTTAACAGATCAACAACAGCAAAAAATCAAAACGCTAAAACAGCGGTGGCAATTAGACCGCCCTATCTTTATTGCCGCAAGTACACATAATGGAGAAGATGAAATCATCTTATCTGCCTTTAAGCGGTTATTACAAAAATATCCCTATTTATTATTGATTATTGTCCCCCGCCACCCAGAACGCTTTAAAACCGTCGAAAAATTAATTAATGATTGCGGATTAAATTATATAAACCGCAGTAGCGGCCAAATTCCTGCTAAACAAATCCAAGTCATTTTGGGTGATACGATGGGAGAATTAATAGAACTTTATGGTATTGCCGATATCGCCTTCGTTGGTGGCAGTTTAGTGAAACATGGAGGGCATAATCCATTAGAACCCGCACTTCACCACATTCCAATCATTAGTGGCGAACATTTTTTCAATTTTAAAGTGATTTGTGAGCAACTTATTTCAGCTGATGGCATGATCATTTGTGCTAGCACAGCCGATTCCCTTTATTCAGCGATTAATGGGCTTTTAGAAAATAAAACGCGTAGTCAACAAATTGGCGAACACGCGTATCAAGTATTAAAACAAAATCAAGGCGCACTACATAGGCTTTTTAACATTATCAACTATTATCTTTGCTCAAAATAAGGATTACTTGTGAATAAAAAACAAGGGTTATTGCTTATTAATCTAGGTACACCAAACGCGGCAACACCAGATGCAATAAAACGGTACTTAACCGAGTTCTTACTCGATCGCCATGTCGTTGATTTACCGAAACTATTTTGGCATCCGATTTTAAAGTACCTTGTAATACCTAAACGAGTGCCTTACATTATTCATCATTACCAAAAAATTTGGATAAATGGCTCATCACCTTTACTTCATTACAGCCAATTATTATGTGATAAATTACAACACCACTTACCAAATATTCAATGTGAATTAGCCATGACCTATGGTGAACCCAATATTCAATCTGCATTGAACAAGCTTCAATCATGTTCAAAAATTACGGTATTGCCACTTTTTCCACAATACTCAACAACCACAACACTCGCTGTACTTGATAAACTTAAACAAATTATAGCAACCGACAAAATCATAAATAGTATTGACTATATTCGTGATTATGCCGATCATCCAAGCTATATCAATGCACTTTATTTACAAATTAAGCAAGCATTTCAATACAAAGGTGAGCCGGAAGTGCTTATACTTTCTTATCATGGGATTCCAGAGCGTTATATTTACAAACGAAAAGATGATTATATTCAGCGTTGTGAAATGACCACACAGTTATTAATCGAAAAATGCCGAACAAATAACATAAATATACCAATTCAAATGGCTTATCAATCTAAATTTGGAAAAGGTAAATGGGTTACGCCAAGTACCAGCGATACACTACAAACATTAGCAAAAAATGGTGTTAACAATGTGCACGTCATCTGTCCCGGATTTTCGGTAGATTGTATTGAAACTATTTACGAAATTGACGAAGAAAATCGAGAAATCTTTTTAAATGCAGGTGGAAAATCATTTTATTATATTCCCACATTAAATGACACAGACTTACAGATTAATTTAATCATGACATTAATCAACCAAACTCAGCCACCTATACTTAATAATTTATACTGAAACACATAGTTACCGGAAACTTTTTAACAAAAATAATACGACTAAAAAAATTACACTAAACAAGTAATTGTTGATTTTCAAACGAATAAAATTTTAAATTAACGAATATTAATGCTAACTATCTATCACCAAGGTAATCTATGGGGTATGATAAGGTATTATTTTATAATTCAGTATCTGAGCACTGAGGAGAAAATTAAGTGAAAATAATCATCATTGGCGCTCAAGCCGCAGGTGCAAGTGCTGCTGCAAAGGCTAAAAGAATGAACCCTGAGGCAACCATCCGTATTTATGAAAAATCAGATATTGTTTCGTTTGGTGCTTGCGGTTTACCTTATTTTATTGGTAACCACTTTACTGACGCCAACGAAATGATATCCCGAACGCCCGAACAATTTCAAAAAGATGGTATTGAAATAAAAACTTTACATGAAGTCATTGCTATTGATACTAATCAAAAAAAATTAACTGTTAAAGATCTCAATACTGGCAATTGCTTTGATGATAGCTATGACAAGTTACTACTTGCAGTTGGTGCAAGTCCCATCATTCCCCCTTTTGAAAATAGCCAACTAAAAAATATCTTCACATTACGCAACCTGCATGACGGGTTAGCTATCAAACAGACATTATCCAACTCAAATATCAAAAATTTGATTGTTATAGGTGCTGGATATATTGGGCTTGAAATAGCTGAATCGCTTGTTGCTTTACAAAAAAACGTCAAATTGATTCAATTGGATGACAGAATTCTTATCGATGCATTTGATAGACAAATTACTGAACTAATTGAAGAAAATATTAAACAACATTGTGATCTACATTTGCAAGAGCGAGTACTTGGCTTTGAAGGATCGCACAACGTCACACATGTAATTACTGATAAATCACAATATCCAGCCGATGTTGTTATTATTGCAACCGGTGTTAAGCCAAACAATGATATCTATAAAAACCTTGGTATCAAGACACTTGCAAATGGTGCCATAATCACCAACAGCTTTGGACAAACTAATATGGCAGATATTTATGCTGCTGGAGATTGTGTTGCCCTTCACCATAGAGTTAGTCATTCAATGGTATATATTCCACTTGCTACAGGGGCGAACAAACTAGGCAAAATTGTAGGCGAAAATTTAGGTGGCGGAAATTGTGAATATCCTGGCACTATTGGCACTTCAGCCTTAAAAGTCTTTGATATTGAAGCAGGACGAACAGGTTTAACTGAAAGCGAAGCCAAAAAAGCTGGAATTCCTTATAAAACTGTCATAGTTAAAGATAAAAATCACAGTAATTATGTTGCCGGTCAAACAAGTGTAACAGCAAAACTTATCTATCATGCCGACACTCGAGTGATTTTAGGTGGTCAAATAGCTGGAGGACGAGGTGCGGCATTAAGGATCAACACTCTTGCAACCGCAATATGGATGAATTTGAAAATTGATGAATTAGCCATGATGGATTTTCTTTATGCTCCACCATTTTCCAGACCGTGGGATATTTTAAATATTGTAGGCTCAATCGCAAAATAAGATAGGTATTAATAAACCTATCAATAAATATTTTACTAGATAATTAAATTTATTATTAAAGGGTGAGGATTAAATATGCCAGATGCCATTTTTCAAGGAGTCTTTTTTGAAAAGTTCTTATCTATTACTCATTACCAGACATTAATTGGTATTGGGTTATTGCTCATCTGTTTTTTTACAGTAATGAGACCATTACAAAAGCGAAAGGTTAATTTTTCAATACGTATGTTAGTTGGGTTAATACTTGGTGCCGTGCTTGGTTTAAGCATTCAAGCTGTAGCAGGGTTTCCTGACACATCAACAATCTGGATGCAAGAAACCGCAACTTGGTATGGACTATTTGGTCGAGCATTTATCGCTTTTATCCGAATGTTAGTGATACCACTCATATTTGTATCTATTGTTAAAGTAATTATCGATTTCTCTGGTAAAAAAAATCTACCCCAAATCGCATTCAGAGGAATTTTTTGGTTACTGTTTACAACAGCAATTGCCTGTATTGTTGGTATTTTGTTAGCTAATCTATTTGCATTAGGTGAAATAAGCTCAAGTTCTGTACATCAAGCTCAGGCAAAACAATACACTAATATTATTGATACCTTTATAAATCTAATTCCGAGCAATATTATTGCATCAATGGTAAACGAAAATATTGTTGGATTGGTCATTTTCTCTGCCTTAATGGGGATTGCCGCCAACAGAATGGAAAAGAAAAACTCACAACCGATTGCCCTATTTAAAACGTTTATTGAAGCACTTTATAAGATCATCATGTCGATTGCGATGACAGTCATAAAATACATGCCTTATGCAGTAATTGCTTTACTTGCTCGCACCATCATTTCTAACGGAATACCCGCAATTATTCAGGTTTCAAGTTTTGTTGCAGCGATCTACATCGCCACATTGATTATGTTGATTGTACATGTTGCCATTATTGTGATTCATCGTATTTCACCAATCATGTTTATAAAAAAAGCGCTAGGAACATGGTTATTAGCCTTTACAAGTCGTTCCTCTGTCGGTTCATTACCAATGACTATTTCAACACTAACCGTCCGAATGGGTGTTAATACAGGTACCGCAAATTTAGTTGGCTCTCTAGGTAGTACCATGGGAATGAATGGATGTGCCGGTTTCTTTCCTGCTTTACTTGCTGTTATGGTAGCTCATATGGTTGGCATTGATACTAATATCCAATTTTATATTATGCTTGTCATTGTAGTGGTTATTGGTTCAATTGGTATAGCTGGAATTCCTGGCACTGCAACAGTTGCCGCAACCGTTGTTTTATCAGGTATGGGCATGGCCGAATACTTCCCATTAATTGGTATGGTTTTAGCTGTTGATCCAATTATTGATATGGCAAGAACTTTAGCTAATGTATCTGGAGCTATGACAGCCGCTGTCGCAACCGATAAAGAAATTGGCCTTATGGATATGACAGTATACAACGACCCCGATGTCACTCTTGAAAACGAGCAGCCAGAAGCTTAACTGCAATGGCTGTTGCTATGAGTGAAATAGTACAACAAATTTTAAGTTAATAATAAATTTTTGTTTTTTTTGTGTTATTGGGTTTAGGTGTGATTTTAGTACCTTCCTATAATTCGAGCCCTAACAAATCATCTGTTGTAGTCACCTTGGTTGCACCACTACTAAACTTAAAATATGGAGCGATGCCATGAACAGTATAGGTTGTTGTAATTGTTAATGCATGAGATTGCAATAAATACAGCAATAACAACAACCGCAACAGTGACAGAATCAAACGTCACCTTTAATTGACAATACACAAATCTATGATTGTGTCAGATTTATTCATCTATATTCTTATTTATTTTATAATTAAACATTCCTATTACTTAAAAATGTCTAACAAAATTTAATTTATCTTTATCTAAAGTTATTGTTAATCAATTCGTTTAATAAAATGTTTAATCTTGAATCCCATTTCCTTCAATGACACAAAATAGACTAAAATGCCCACAATAACCAATAAAAATAATCGCCCGATACGAACCAACATTGAACCAGTTGACCAGTCAGGTAATAACTGAGAACCAAACCACAATGCTGCAGACATTAAAATTACCGCAATGAGGATTTTAATCAAAAAGTAACGCCAACCAGGTTGAGGTTGATAAAGCTGTTTTTTACGCAACTGCCAATATAATAATCCAGCATTAAAGCATGCAGCTAAGCCAATTGATAATGAAAGACCGGCATGTTGTAATGGACCAATAAAAGCAAGATTCATTAGCTGTGTTAAAATTAATGTAATAATCGCAATTTTAACCGGTGTTTTAATATCCTGACGAGAATAAAAGGCTGGAGCTAGCACCTTAATCAAAATCAATCCAAGTAGACCTATAGAATAAGCAACTAAGGCTCGCTGTGTCATTAAGGTATCATTTAAGGTAAATTGTCCATATTCAAATAGCGTTGATATAAGTGGGCGAGAAATAACCCCTAATGCAACCGTACTCGGTAGAGCCAATAAAAAACAAAGGCGTAATCCCCAATCTAACAATTCACAATATTGTTTATGATCACCTTTTGTAAAGCTTTTTGCTAATGATGGCAATAAAATGGTGCCTAACGCTACACCAAGTACACCAGCAGGAAACTCCATTAAGCGATCAGCATAATACATCCACGAAACCGAGCCTGAAACTAGAAATGAAGCAAAAATAGTGTTAATAATTAAAGATATTTGTCCTACAGATACGCCTAAAATTGCTGGTCCCATTTGTTTTAAAACCCGCCAAACACCGCTATCTTTAAAGCTAATATGCGGTAATACTAGCATGCCAATTTTCTTTAAATAAGGTAGCTGGTAAAGCAATTGTAAAATCCCACCAACACCAACAGATACAGCAAGAGCCAATACTGGTGGATTAAAGTAAGGCGTTAAAAATAGGGTAAATACAATCATACTCACATTGAGTAGTGTTGGAACAAAAGCTGGGACAGAAAACCGATTCCATGTATTAAGGATGGCTCCAACAAGTGATGCCAACGATATAAAAAAGATATAAGGAAAGGTTATGCGTAGCATAGTAGTTGCAAGTTCAAATTTTTCAGCTGATTCTTGCATAAATCCAGGCGCAGTTAGCATAATGATAAAAGGCGCTGTGATAACTCCAATTAGCGTGACCAACGCCAAGACCAAAGTTAATAATCCTGCAATATAAGCAATAAATGTGCGAGTTGCCTCAGTCCCTTGTTGATTTTTATATTCAGCTAAAATTGGTACAAAAGCTTGTGAAAATGCCCCTTCTGCAAAAATACGTCGAAGTAAATTAGGAAGTTTAAATGCAACAAAAAATGCATCGGTGGTCATACCTGCACCGAAAAAACGTGCAATAATGGCATCACGCACAAAACCTAATAAACGAGACACCATCGTCATTGAGCTGACAGTAGCTAAAGATTTTAAAAGATTCATATTCAAATTATATACAAAGTATACAGCCTAAAACTGATAATGAAGTATAGTCTACAAACTATTACTTTAAATAACCATGCTTTTTTAATAAACTTAATTTTGTCGATACCGCCAGCATAATACTGGCGGATGTTTGGTTTAACGATCTTTTAAGGGGATAAACGACTTAATTTCACCTATATTTTTATAAGCAGGGCGAATAATTCGGCGATCATCAAAATTGAGTTCTTCAATTCGATAAGCACACTTGATATTGAAAATAGCATATTTAGGTAAGCCAATCATGTAATAAATAAAGCTAAAATAAAAATCAACATTTACACAAACTTGTTTTTTGTTCTGGTATTTTTTCGATTCAAAATGGCACTAATAATCCGTTCTTCAAACAAGTTTAGAATATAGGCTTTTTCACGTGACTTTTGTACTAGCTATGGTGTATTTACATAATTGTTCACTTTTTAGGTTATATTCTTGTAAAAGATTTTCAGGAGCCTATGCCGTTTCTCGGCTAATCGATAATTTTCTGTATTTATTTGTTAAAATAGTATATTTACTACTATATAAATCAAAAAATTAAGAAACTTGCCTACCGACAAATGAATAGAAAAGCGAAACGGGTAATAAGGCTTTAATGTAGAAGCGGCATAATCAGCAAATATTTAGTGACTCAAAAGATAGAAAACAAAAGTTTAAGCAATTTTTGGTAAAACACCTTATCAATTTTTAGAGAATCACTTTAATCATGACATGTAAATAATTCGAGATGTTTTCCGACATAACTCCTATACTAGGGAAATATTATGTACTACAAAGAAAATTCAAATTTGTATGATCATATAAATAATATAAAGGGTTTTAAGTTAATAAGATGGTATCTGAATATAAAAACACCTAAAAACCATGTTTGCCTGTATTATTAATCTATGCTACATTATTTTCCGAACAATATTTATACTAACTTTATTATGAATCAAACAACTAACAACTCGTCATCAATAAGAACGGGTGGCTTTTTAAATACTATTGAACGAATTGGAAACAAAATCCCAGATGTAACAACATTGTTTTTCTATGCTTTAATCAGCTGCTTTATTACCTCTTTATTACTTTCTTTTGTAAACTTTAATTATATTAATCCTGTCACTCAAGACAAGCTCATTATTGTCAATATGTTAGCCCCTGAGCACATTGTTACTTTTTTTACCAAGATGGTACCTAATTTTGTCACTTTTCCGCCACTAGGCATCACAATCGTGGCAACATTAGGTATAGGGATTGCTGAAAGTAGTGGTTATATTCATGTATTACTTAAAAATTATTGGCTATCACTCCTAAAAATTTAGTAACACCATCAGTTATTTTTGTCAGTACGGTTTGCCATATTGCTGCTGACTCTGCTTATGTGATTTTAATGCCTGTATCAGCTATGATGTTTTATGCAATTGGTCGTCATCCGCTTGCCGGTATTGCCGCTTCATTTGCTGGATTAGCTGGTGGGTTTAGCTCTAGTTATACACCTTCAATTATTGATCCAATCATGCAAGGCTTTACCCAAAGTGCTGCACAAATTATCGCCCCATCTTATCAAGTTAATGCACTTTGTAACTACTTCTTAAGCTTTGGTGGCACCTTTTTTGTATTATTAGCTTGCTGGTTTGTTACCGATAAAATCGTCGAGCCTCGTTTACATGCAACTATGCCTTTAAATAATGATTTGAAGTTAGATAATATTGCCAATTCACCAGCAATCACGCCGGTTGAAAACCGTGCATTTAAAGTGGCTTCAATTATCTTTTTAGCTATTGCTATTGGTTTAGTTTTATTATTAATACCAGAAAATTCTTTATTGCGTGCTCCTAATGGAAGTATGACTAGTAATAAAGCACCAATTATGCAAATTATTGTGCCATTATTATTTATATTTTTTGCCATTCCAGGCTTAATACATGGGTTTATAACTGGAGCATTTAAATCCTCTCGCGATATTGTAAAATCAATGGAAAAAATCACTAAATCTCTTATTCCATTTATCGTTTTTGCTTTCTTTTGTGCTCAATTTCTATATGTCTTTTCTCACTCTCATATTGGAACATTAATTGCTATTGGTGGCGCTGAGTTTTTAAAAGCACTACATTTGCCTTCTGTTGTCACAATCTTCGGTGTGATAATTCTAACGAGTATGTTAAATGTACTAATTACCTCGGCATCATCAAAATGGGCTATTTTAGCACCTATTTTTGTACCAATGCTTATGTCTGTTGGCATTTCACCTGAATTAACTCAAGCGGCTTATCGTATCAGTTCTGCAGTTAATGTTAGTACCCCTATGTTTGCTTTTTATCCTTTGATTATTGCCTATTGCCAGCAGTACTGCAAAAATACTGGTGTCGGCACATTAAGTTCGATGATGATTCCTTATACCGCAGCTCTACTCATTGCATTAACTATAAATTTATTGTTATTTTGGTTACTAGGTCTACCAATTGGTTTTGATAGTGGTTACATCTATCCGCCAGTAAGTAATTAATTAATCATCGATAAGGAGCCAAAATATTATGAATATTACTGAACAATTAGTTGAACGTTTCTTACGTTATGTCAGTATCCCAAGCCAAAGTTCTCTTGGATGTATGCATGTACCTTCAACACTAGGACAAACAGAATTAGCCAAATTACTTAAACAAGAATTGCTTAAACTTAATTTAAGAGATGTTCACCTTGATGAACATAGTATTGTAACGGCTAAACTGCCAGGCAATACTCCAAATGCACCTAAAATTGGTTACGTTGCTCATCTTGATACTGTCGATGTTGCTTTATCAGATAAAATCAATCCACAGAGAATTACTTTTACTGGTCAGGATATTCTACTAAATAAAAATAAGAATATCTGGTTTAAAGTGGATGAACATCCTGAATTAAATAAATATCTAAATGAAGAATTAATTGTTACTGATGGTACAAGTGTGCTTGGTGCTGATAATAAGGCTGCTATTGCTGTTGTAATGACAATGTTAGATCAATTACAACAACGAAATTTTGCACATGGCGACATTTATGTCGCATTCGTACCTGATGAAGAAGTAGGATTAAAAGGCGCTAAAAAACTTGATTTAAACCGTTTTAAACCTGATTTTGCTTACACAATTGATTGTTGCGAACTAGGCGAAGTAGTTTATGAAACTTTCAATGCCGGTTCTGCAACCATCGATATCACTGGTGTATCTGCTCATCCCATGTCAGCTAAAAATGTTTTAATTAACCCAATCCGAATAGCTAACGATATTATTAACTGTTTTGATAGTTTTGAAACCCCCGAACATACTGAAGGTAAAGAAGGTTACTTTTGGTTTAATGATATTGTTGGAAATCAAAGTACCACAACATTAAAAATGAGTATTCGTGACTTTGATTTGGCTCGCTATGAAACACGAAAAGCTTATGTACAAGAAGTCGTAAATTTTATTAGCCGCAAATACCCAAAAGCTACAATTAAATGTAAAATTACCGATGTTTATAGCAAAATAGCCAACCATTTAGGAAATGATCGTCGCTGTATTGATTTGATTTATCAATCATTTGAGCATTTCAATATTCAGCCAAATACAATAGCTATGCGGGGTGGAACAGATGGCTCTGCACTTTCAGCTAAAGGTCTTACTACACCTAATTATTTTACTGGTGCTCATAACTTTCATTCTTGTTATGAATTTTTACCATTATCATCATTTCTGAAATCATTTGATATTACGATGAAGATTATTGAACTTTCGGCTAAAGACCAATAATATTTTAAAATTGAGAGGAGGATTACTCCTTCTTTTTATTTTTTACTATAATAAATAGTTTTCAGCCTATAAAAAGGTCCTTTATGTATCTAGCATACTATTTATACGCCTATTGAATATAAATCACAAAAACAAGTAACATAATTTTCTAGGTAAATTATGTACTAACTAAGGTATAGCTACAGGATCATTATTATTCCTAAATGTCGCAACAACCTTCATAGGATCGACATCTTTTTCTTCTCGCGCAATTGTAATAAAAGACTCTGTACTAAATAAGCCTAGTATCATTAATTGATTAATTTCATTGTTTATTCTATTATTTGCAGTTTTACTTTATTTAATTTTAATTAATCGCATATTGCTTGACTTAACTTTTGGTATCATGACTACTATATGCTATGCTGTTTGCTATACTTTGGAAAAATTTGGTTGACTTGTTGATTGAATTGTGAAAATCAAATATGGTGGGTCGTGAGCGATTCGAACGCTCGACCAACGGATTAAAAGTCCGCTGCTCTACCGACTGAGCTAACGACCCATTTGATAATAACTGTTATGCTCTTAATAGTTAAAAACACAAGCAATTTCGGGTTGGTATAATACTCATAATCATAGCGCTACGCAACCCTTTTATTGCTAATTTTATTCGATCGATGTTTATTTATGCGTTTTACTTTAGTGACGCTAACTTTTTATTAGCAAGTGCTACCGCATTTTTATCTTTTGAATATTTATTTACCACCTGTTGAAAAACAGCTTTAGCATTTTTAGTATCTCCTTTATCAAGTAAAATTAACCCTACTTTATAAAGACTATCAGCTGCTTTGGGGGAAGATGGAAAATCTTTTACCACAGTAGCATAATAAAATGAAGCATCGTCTTTTTTGCTTTGTTTATACGATAATTGACCGAGCCAATAATTAACATTAGCTCGATAACTAGACTTTGGATAAGTTTTCAGATATTTCTGGAATGCTGTAATAACCTCATTATTTTGTTTACTATCATTAATAAATTGCATTATAAAATTATAATCAACTTTATCATCACCTGAAGCTACCCATCCCAATAAATCTGATGAAGATATTAATGAAGTAGAATCCTGAGATGGAATGAAACTCTCTTCTTGAGAATTAAAATTAGTATTCAGCGAAAATCCAGAGCCATTAGCCATTTGCTGAAGTATCATTTTTTGGCGTTCAATTGTCTGATTAAGTTGATATATTGTCTCTTCCAATTGCCCACGAAGAGCGTCTACATCTGCTTGCAAATCGCTAATTTTTTGTTGGTTTTCAATCAATAACTGTCCTTGAGCTTGAACAGTTTGATCAATGCCAGAACTACCTGCTGCACAACCATAACCAGTAAATAAAAGAAATAAGAACAATGTGGGTATTTTTTTATGCATATTATTAGACTCGGCATGAACTTAGAAAATAAGAACGGCTGAATAATCAGCCGTTATAATATGGCTATTAGTATCCAACATAGGTTACTACAGCACGTCGATTTTTAGCATAAGCTGCTTCATCATGGCCTAACACAGCTGGTTTTTCTTTACCATAAGAAACAATTTCCATTTGGCTTGCAGGGGCACCATTACCTTGTAAGTATGATTTAACTGCAGCTGCACGACGTTCACCTAATGCAATGTTATATTCTGGAGTACCACGCTCATCGGCATGACCTTCAATAACAACTTTGATATTACTAGTACGAATAAATACAGCATGTGCATTTAATAATGTTGAATATTCAGATTTAACGTTGTATTTATCAAAATCAAAATATACTGTATTGATTTGTTGTAATTTTTGAAGTTGTTCTAAGGCTTCTTTTGATAAGGTACCATTTAAATTACCACCAGCGTTGTGACTGCTATTAGATGAACAAGCAGTTACAGCGATTAATGGCAAAGCAACCGCAGCTACTTTAAGAAATTTAGAAAATTGCATTGTATAAACTCCTTTTGTTTGAATAAATTATTATCTATATTTTATGTATCTAACCAACTTCAAAGTAACTCCCGTTACCAACCTGAAAGATTAGAAGTATATATTATAACGACCTTAAACTTTACACAATTTTAATAATCGCAAAGTTGTTGATTTTTTAAGCTATCTTTACAAATATGGTGACCATGCAGGGAATTTTACTTGCCCATCAGTAGCTGGTAACCTTGCCTTAAAATTACCATCTGTAGAAACAAGGTTCAAAATTGTACCTAACCCTTGAGATGAACTATAAATGATCATTGTACCATTTGGAGCAATACTTGGCGTTTCATCTAAAAATGTATCAGTTAAACGTTGATAGGTTTTTGTATCCATATCATATCGAGTTATATGTTGTTCGCCATTATTGCTTGATATCATTGCAATAAAAGAACCATCAGGTGACACTCTGGCATTCTGATTTTGCGTATTATCCCAAGTCACCCTCTGCGATTCACCTGTATTTATATTAATACTATATAACTGCGGGCGACCTGCTTGATCAGAAGTGTAAACAATAGTTTGATTGTCCGGCATCCAAGATGGTTCTGTATTATTACTACGGCTAGAAGTAATCTGAGTAATTTGTTTGTTACTTAACGTCATCATATATAAATTTAAGCTACCGCCTTTAGATAGAGCAAATGCTAATTTACTACCATCCGGAGAAAATGCCGGCGCCCCATTATGCTGAGGAAAAGATGCAATTGTTTGTACAGCACCACTATCCAATGTTTTTAAAACTAATGAAGAATGACCTCCTTCAAAAGTTACATAAGCTATTTTCTTTCCATCTGGTGACCAAGTAGGAGACATTAATGGTTCCTTAGAACGATGAACAGTAATTTGATCATAACCATCATAATCAGATACTCTTAATTCATGCGAAAAAGGTCCATTAGTTGTTTTAACAACATAAGCAATCCGTGTTCTAAATGCCCCCTTAATATCTGTTAGTGCTTCAAAGATTTCATCACTTGCAGTATGAGCTGCATAACGCAACCAACGTTTCTCAATTGAGAATTGATTTTGTGCTAGAACTGTACCTGGTCGATTAACTGTATCGACTAATTGATAATTTATGAGGTATTTTCCAGATGCATCCGGTTGAATTGATCCAACAACAACAACTGAAATACCAAGATTATCCCACACAGCAGACGTAACCTCTGAAGCAGTTGTTGGTTTCTGAGGCATTTGACTAACTTCAATAGGGTTAAACTTACCACTGTTACGCAAATCAGAAGCAATAATATCTTCAATAATTTGTGGGGGTACTCCACTTCCCGTCCATTTAAATGGGACAACAGCTATCGGTTTAGCAGAACTTACTCCATCGGTTATAATAATTCTGACTTCAGAATTGGTCATTGAGGTAAAAAATAAAATAAAACAAGTTGTCAAAAAGCGAAAAGCAAATTTGATCATCTTACATTCCTTAATAAAATAAGACACATTGAGTAAAATAAAATATAAACTGATAAAAAACAGAAAAAATTTACACTAAAAAAGATAACTGATATCCAGTGACAAGTCTATAGTCTTTAAAATAAAAAGATTTCTGTAATTTAATAGTTTAATGATATAAATAATCAAGTGTTAATAAATAATTATTTAAAAGGTGGTTGCTTATGCTAATCCTATTTAAATAATTTCATAAGATATTTTTTGCACAAGGAATAGATGAGTTACGTTCAAAATGTTAAAACTTTTTAGCGACTAACCAAAAGTAATGATTTAGCTAGTATAGATATTACTCTTTTTGACAATATTCACAATAAAAGGTATTACGCTGTCCAATTTTTTGTGATTTTATTTCTGTACCACAAATCAGACATTGTTGACCTTCGCGTCCATAAACTTGTAACTCTTGTGCAAAATATCCAGGTTTACCATTAGATTGCAGGAAATCCTTGAGTGTTGTTCCTCCTTGTTTAATTGATTTAGTAAGAACTTGCTTAATAGAAGCTACAAGCCTTTCAAATTCATTTAATTGTAAGGAGTTTACTTTTCGGTTAGGGTTGATTTTTGCCATAAATAACGATTCAGACGCGTAAATATTACCGACGCCAACCACAATGTGGTTATCCATAATCCAACTTTTTATTGGAACTTTTCGATTCCTCGCTTTTCTTAATAGATATTCCGCAGAGAATTCATTACTTAAAGGCTCCGGTCCCAAATGTTGTAATTGAGATATTTCATCTAGCGAATTTGCCCAAAGCCAAGATCCAAAACGCCTAGGATCGATATAACGTAGAGTGACGCCATTTTCTAAAACTAAATCAATATGATCATGCTTTTCTGCTTTTTGTGGATTTTTTAAAATACGTAAACTTCCAGACATTCCTAGATGAATTACGATCCAATTGTTGGGTAACTGTAATAATAAATATTTTGCACGACGTTTTATATCTAAAATAATTTGCCCGTGCACATTACTTATAGCCTTATCAACGGGCCAACGTAATTTAGGTTGTCGAACAATAATTTTATCAATAATCTGTCCTTTCAAATACGGCAAAATACCTCGACGACTTGTCTCAACTTCCGGTAATTCAGGCATATTGTTTTCACTTAGTTATTTAATAGGTCAGTAACCCAAGTCGGTGCTTGCTGAACCGGTATAGACTGGTTATTGACAGAGCATAAACTCTGAGGGTTAATCGTCCATACAGGTAAAGAGCGAATACCACTCCCATTACATTGCCACTGCCCATCACTATCAATAGGTACCATAAAAATATTTTGAGGTAGTGGCAATACTAATTTCTTTGGTGGATTATTTTGTAAATATTCACTATAAATTTTTAAGGCGCCAGTTGCTCCTGTTAATTTCATTGGAGAATGATCATCTAAACCAATCCAAACAACAGCAACATTTTTACCATCTATTCCTGTAAACCAACTATCACGAGAATCATTACTTGTGCCTGTCTTAGCTGCTAAATTAAATGAACCATATTTAGCTTTTAATGAACGAGATGTTCCCGAATTAACCACTTGTTGCATAGCATAAGTAGTTAAATAAGCTGATTGTTGAGATACAGCCTGAAGTTGTTGCGGGTAACTTTGATAAACTAATTCACCTTTATCGGTCAATACATATCTTAAAATAGAAAGTGGAGATCGTTGACCATTATTAGCTATCGTTTGAAACATCTGCGCAGTTTCTAATGGTGTTAATTCTAAAGCACCAAGTAGTCTTGATGGTAAATTGGGTATACGCTCTGCAGGTACACCTAATGACTGTAAAGTATTCTTTGTTGCATCAAGTCCTAATGCCATTCCTAAATTAACAGTAGGTACATTAAGTGAAAGCGCTAAGGCATCTACTAACATAACCCGATCACGAAATTTACGATCATAGTTTTTCGGTTCCCAATAACCATTACCATCAAGCTTTATCGATAAAGGTTTATCATCAAGCCAAGTATTAAGTTGATAATGATCAGGTTGTCCAAGTGCAGTTAAATAAGTTGACGGTTTAGCTAATGAACCAATTGCTCGCTGAGTTAACCAAGCACGGTTATATCCTGGATAACGGGGTTCAGCACTACCAATGATAGAGCGAATTTCTCCAGTTTCTCGGCTAACTATAACCATTGCTGTTTGTAATTCTTTATTAGTTGATTTTCGCAGTTTCTCAATTACGTTAGTTACCGCTTGCTCTGCAGCTGATTGAGCTACAGGATCAAAGGTAGTAAAAATCTTCATACCAGATAAGTGATCTGCTTTATCACCTAATTGTTTTCGAAGTTCATTGCGTACAACCTGCATAAATGCTGGTTGTGGTGAAATCACACCACCTTTGGGTAAAACTGATAGTGGGCGCTGACTTAATAAATTATATAACTCATCATCTATAATACCTTGCTGCTGAGCAAGTTTTAAAACTACATTACGGCGCTCAATAACTTGTTGAGGTTGTGTCCAAGGATTATATAAAGAAGCTCCTTTTACCATACCAACTAGTACTGCTTGCTGATCTAATGTCAGTTCATTAACTGGGCGGCCAAAATAGTAAAGACTTGCTAATGGAAAACCATGGATCTCTTCACTACCCGCTTGTCCAAAATAAACTTCGTTTAAATAAAGCTCTAAAATACGTTCTTTGCTATAGCGTCCATCCAAAATAAGAGCCATATAAGCTTCACGTATTTTGCGACTTAAACTACGTTCGTTAGTTAAAAAAAGGTTTTTGACTGTTTGCTGAGTTAATGTACTCCCACCTTCAGTACGACCTGTTGTTAGATTAACAAAAATCGCACGACCAATAGAATATAAACTTACGCCATGATGATCATAAAAACGTTTATCTTCCGTTGCGACTAATGTTTGTAATAATGAATCAGGAAACTCTTTTAATGGAACAAACAGACGTTGTTCGCCATTTGGAGAATGCATCATAGTAATTAATTTAGGATCAATCTTAAGCAATCCAAAATCACGTCCTGAATCTAGATTAGTAATACGATCAATACGATTTTCATAAAAAGTTATTCTGACTCTAAAAGCTTGCTCTTCACCATCAGGAAAAGTAAAAGGCCGACGATAAATTTCAACCGCATCATTTTTTACAATAAATTCACCAGGACGAGTAGCTTTGGTATCTTGTTGGCGATATTGCGCACCAACTAATATTGTTACCACATCATTTAGACTATATTCGCTATCTGGTTCGAGATCAATAATTTGTCCATAAACTGCAGCCGGTAACTCCCATACATTTCCATCAATCCGTTCTTTAATTTGTTGATCAAGATAAACACCATAAATAATAGCCACTGCAGCAAAGACAAGAAACAACTTAAATAGTAGTGTCAAAAATCGTCGCCAAAGTGTAGTCTTTTTATTTCTTCTGGTCTTTTTAGAAGAGCGTTTTTTTTCTGTTTTAGTTGATGTTTTCAAACTGCACCTAACATTTATTACTAAATAATAATTAGCTTATGATAACATAATTTTTTAAGGACACCTTCACTACCTTTTTAAAAAGGTTCAGCAGAGTAAGGAGTTAAGCATAAAAACAATGTATAACTTTAAAAGTTTAGCTGAGAGCTCATACTTTTAACTTTTGACAAAAATGCCTTCTTCGACTTACCTGTTAATCCTTCCGAAATAGGTAAGCTTGCCGTTAATGGATTAACTGGCTTATTATTAATATGTAACTCAAAATGTAAATGAGGTCCTGTGGAACGCCCTGTATTTCCTGATAGGCCAATTTTATCGCCTTGCTCAACCTGCTGACCAGGTTTGACTAAAATTTTATCCAAGTGCATATAAGTTGTCATATACTGACGACCATGCCGAATGGCAATATAGTTGCCCGCTGAACCACTATACTTTGCGATTACTACTTCACCATTACCAACAGATAATACAGGTGTACCACGAGACACCGCGAAATCAACACCATTATGAGGAGCTATTTGCCCTGTAACAGGATGTAAACGACGGGGATTAAATCCAGAAGAAACACGCGCCTTTTTAGCTAAAGGATAACGGAAAAAACTCTGCGATAAGCTGTTGCCATTAATATCATAATATTTACCATCATCAGCTAAAATCGCATAATAGTCTTTGGTTCCATTTTTAATTCTAACGCCTAGCAATTGACTATTAGATAAGCTTTTACCATGCATTTCTCGTGTTAAAGCAACTGAAAATTTATCTCCTACTTGTAATCGGCGAAAATCTAAACGCCACTGTAAAGCACGAGTAATAATACCTATTTCATTACTGGTTAGCCCACTCTTTCGAGCATCAGCAACAAAACTAGATTTAATGTCACCTTTTATAACAATATCTTGTGGTACAACTTCAGCTGTTTCAGAACTTTCTACAAATTTATCACCCGATTTTTCATAGATTCGAATGTTATTGCTTGATATTGTCCAACTAAAAGTTTGCAAATTATGATTATCATCAGTCGTCCAGCTAATCTGTTGACCAATCCTTAAATTTGCAAGTTGCTTAAATTTTGACGTTAATTGATAGATATCATTTTTATTAACATTATAACGAATTAGAATATCATGCAGAGTATCCCCACGAACAATAGTATATTGTACAGCATTATCTTTACCATCAACAATATCATCTAATTCATCTTTGACAATCTCATCTTCCGGAACATCTGATGATTCAGTAATGGTAGCAATTTTCCCATTTATTATCTCAACTCTTCCATCACCAGTAAGAGAGTGGGAATTAACATTTACAGTGGTTTCAACTTGAGGATTTAATGGAACATAAACCGTTCGATCCAAATTGAGTGGACGCCACAGAATAGTAAATAAAATAACAATAAAAAGAACTCCCAATATTGAAAAATAGGGAATCTTAAAATTATTTTTTCCAATATCAGGTGATTTTATTTTTTTTGCCAAAATTAACCTTAACTATTTATTACTAAAACTAGTTTCTATCTAAACAATCCATCAGTTGTTGTGTTAAATTTGATAAAAATTGTGAATATGCACCTTTCGAAAGCGTTATACTCGTCCCTAAGGGGTTTAATTCTCCAATTCGAACATCTGTTCCACTCACTATTTTTTCAATAACTGCAGGGCTAAACTGTGGCTCACGAAATACACATACTGCTTGATGATCCTTGAGCTTCTGTTGAATAGCATAAACTTTTTGAACACCGGGCTGAACTGCTGGATTTATAGTAAAACTGCCTAGCTTTTTTAATCCAAACTGTGCCTCAAAATATCCATAAGCATCATGAAACACAAAATACCCTCTATTTTGTACGGTAATTAGTTTTTTTGCAATGTTTTGTTCCGTTTCTGTGAGTTTGGTAATGAATTCGTCTAGGTTTTCATCAATTAATGTGCTTTTATCTGGATACAAGGTAATAAGTCTATCATGAATTGATTGTGCGATAATCTTAGCAATTTTAGGTGAAAGCCAAATATGCTCATCATATTCACCATGATGACCTTGGCTTACTTCATCATGAGAATGAGCATCTTCCTGTTCATGCTTATCATGGCTGGTTCTAAGCAACGATTTGATTTCCGGTACAGTCATTAATTCAATTTGCTTTTGCTTATCAATATTTTTTAAGATTGTTGGCATAAAAGCTTCCATATCTTTACCGACCCAAATCACAAGTTCGGCTGATTTAAGTTTTGCTAAATCAGAGGGTTTTAAATAATAAGTGTGAGGAGATGCGCCATCAGGAAGTATAATATCAGTATCAGTCACTCCTGAAACAATGGCTTCAGTAATAAACCCTATGGGTTTTACAGACGAAATAACTTTCGCATTAGCAAAATTAGCGATAGTTTGCATAAATATTAATGAACTAAATATCATTAAAAAAGAGATTAATTGTTTATTATTTTGTGTAATATTTTTTTTCACACCATTATCCTATATTAAAAAGTATGATAGAATAAAATCAATAATTGTTATAATATAACATAACATGATTGTAGGCAAGGCTCTTAACGATATGAAACCACTAATCTCTCTTGATAGTGTTTCGGTGGAAATTGACCATCAAAAAATATTACATGACGTTTCGTTGGCAATAAATCTTAATCAAATTATCACATTACTTGGTCCCAATGGCGCAGGTAAATCAACTCTAGTAAAAGTCATTTTAGGTTTAGTTCCATATACTTCAGGAACAATTAAGCGTTCAAGTAATTTAACAATTGGCTATGTACCACAGTCAATCAATTTAAATACCACACTGCCAATTACTGTTAAACGTTTTATGCGCTTAAATAAACAATTAAATACCGAAAAGATTTTTAATACGTTATCAATGGTAAAAGCTGAATATTTGATTAATAAATCTATGCATCAATTATCAGGTGGTGAATTGCAACGCGTATTATTAGCTCAAGCCTTAGCAAAGCAACCTCAATTATTGATTCTTGATGAACCAACTCAAGGCGTGGATGTTAATGGTCAAGTATTATTATATGATCTAATCGCTGATGCGAAAAAACAGTTTAATTGTGGTGTATTAATGGTTTCTCATGATCTTCATTTAGTTATGGCAAAAACAGATGAAGTAATTTGTTTAAATCATCATATTTGTTGTTCTGGCACACCTGCTATTGTATCTAACGATCCTGAGTTTATTTCTCTTTTTGGCCAACATGGGGCTTCACAAATCGCAGTTTATAAGCATCATCATAATCACCAACATGATTGTTGCTCCCCCACTATTAATCAACATAGGCAAATTGCTATGTCTTGTTATGGAAAAAAACATAATGATTGAGTTATTATTACCTTCTTTATTAGCAGGATTATGCTTAACGAGCATAACAGGTCCTTTAGGTACTTTTGTTGTTTGGCGTAGAATGTCCTATTTTGGTGATACTCTATCCCATGCGGCTTTACTTGGTATCGCTTTTGGCTTTTTACTGAATATAAATTTATTTTATGCAGTCATTTTTGTAACTCTTTTACTAGCCTTAGGGTTACTTTGGTTAGAAGGCCAAAAACAACTTCCAATTGATAGTTTACTTGGTATTTTAGCTCATAGTGCATTATCTCTTGGTTTGGTTGTAATTAGTTTAATGAATAACATCCGTATCGATCTAATGGGGTACTTATTTGGTGATCTATTATCAGTGACCTATTCTGATCTTTATCAAATTACTATTTGTGTAGCATTTATTGGCATTTTATTGCTTTGGCGATGGAATGAAATTTTATTTATTACTGTTAGTGAAGAGTTAGCGTTTAGCCACGGTATTAATATACAAATAACAAAATTACTTTTAACTCTACTGTTGGCGCTAACAATAGGTCTATCAATGAAATTTGTTGGAGCCCTGATTATTACATCTTTGCTTATTATTCCTGCCGCTACAGCTAAATATTATTCAAAAACACCCGAAGCTATGGCCATAATTGCAATAATAATTGGTATGTTATCAGTTATTGCAGGTCTAATATTTTCTTTTATTTACGACACTCCAACAGGACCATCAATTGTATTAAGTAATACTTGTTTATTTTTTATATCATTATTTATTTCAAAATTAACTTTAAACAAAAAAAATTAAGATTATTGCAAAAACGGATTATTTATTGCGTGACATATCCCATTAATAAACTGACTTTAATCGTTTGCTCAATATTTCTAATACTATAATAATATAATTCAATATGTTGATAATTAAAAACTATGTCACTTGCAATTATTTATACTCGAGCATCTATTGGGATACAAGCACCGTTAATAAACGTTGAAGTTCATATTAGTAATGGGTTACCAGGTTTTGTTTTAGTTGGCCTGCCTGAAGCAACGGTTAAAGAGGCTAAAGATCGAGTTAGAAGTGCCATTATTAATAGTGGTTTTACCTTTCCTGCAAAAAAAATAACTGTTAACTTATCTCCTGCAGATCTACCAAAGGAAGGGAGTCGTTTTGATTTACCAATAGCTATCGCTATTCTTGCCGCTACAGAACAAATTCCAACAGATAACCTATTACATTATGAATTTTTAGGAGAATTGGCCCTTTCAGGAAATATTAGAGCAGTAAAGGGAGCAATCCCAGCTGCTATTTCTTCTAAAAAGAAAAATCGTACATTAATAATTTCAGCAGAAAATCAATCTGAAATTTCATTAATTCACCAAAACAATACCTTAATCACTAATAACTTATTGGAGTTATGCCAATATTTATATAAAGAAATTGACTTACCAGTAGTTCAATACCGTGAATATCAAGATGTTGATAATAACTTAGCTAGTTTACAAGATATAATCGGACAGGAACAAGCCAAAAGAGCGTTAGAAATAGCAGCCGCTGGAGGTCATAATTTACTATTAATTGGTCCTCCAGGGACAGGAAAAACTATGTTAGCAACTCGCTTGACATCGCTGTTACCTCAATTATCTGATGAAGAAGCGCTTGAAAGTGCTGCAATAACTAGTCTAGTTAGTCCAAATGGTTCAATCAAAAACTGGCGTAAAAGGCCATTTAGATCGCCACACCATAGTGCATCAGCGGCAGCATTAGTTGGTGGAGGTGTTAAAGTTACAAATAATTGGCAAACGATACAAATAATTGTCACATAGCTACCACATCATTTATAATCTACATATCTCTTGAAATAATAGAAAGGATGTGGATTATGTCTTTCGTAGATGAACTTATTGGAAAAGAATTCACTTATGAACCCTATGATGGTTTCTGTCCTGATTTTTCAGTATTCTTTAATAAGATGAAATATCTAGAAAACCATGCTGAATTAAATCCACGCCCTCACCCACCAATTAAAGGTAGTAGTTGGTATTTTCCTTCTTATGAATATATCGTTGTTTGGTACGATAGTAGCTTGATTTTTCAAAGAAAAAACACTCAATCACACATTAAAGTTAAGTTGGTAAACCTAAAGAATCCTACCTATAAAAAGGAAGGTATCACTCATTTAAGCATTCTGTATATTTCTGTGCCTATTAATATTCTTCATTACTTCTTTATTGGTAGTGTTTGGAAAGATGGTAAGGCAATAAAACAGGTAAAACTCAAAGAATATCTTGTTACAGCTAATCAAGCATTTGAAGGAAACAGAGATAACGTAAATTATCAACCTTTCTATGATAAAGAAAACCATAAATACAACGAGCCATTCTCACCAAATTTATACACTATTGAATCAGACTGTAACAACTATAAGTATGATAAAAATCAACTAATCAAAATTCAGCAAAATGGTATAGATTTCATTATTCATCCATTACATCTTTTCTGTGCTCATTATGGAATGTCAGCAGATATTAAGAGAATTTTGGCAACCTACGATTGGAATGAAGTCAAAAAACGGTTTTATTTAGATATAAATGAACCATCTTTATATCATGAAAAACACGTTGTTGTATCAAAGTATTTTGTGAAGAAAGATGCAATTTTCCTTTACCATCTCAAATATGATAAAGCAGTAACACTAGAACGAACAAAAACGCTTAATAATGAAATTAAGATTTCAGATAAGAATCCAAAGCCAATAAAAGTTCAATTTTGGTGCGACCAAAAAGTGCAACTAAAAATTCGTGGTATTGAGTTAAATGGAGTTATTTTATGTGCAGAAATTGTAGGTATAAATCAACCTATCGGCGATGATATTACTCTTGTATTACATCGCAATAAAAAGGAAGAAGAAAAAAATATCCAATCAAACGGAAATGAAAAACCTGCCATCAAAAAGTATAAACGAGAAGTAAATACAGAATATCTCAGCACAAAAATTACAGATAGCGAGCCTAATAATAGAACATCTCAAAGTATCAGAAAAAAATTTGAAGAACTAGGACAAAAAAGAATCATGAACACGGTTCATGTTCAACACCAAAATAACAATTCACATCAAACTAAAGGAATACAACCCAAAGAGGCTGATGAGCTTGGATTCGGAGACCGTTATGGTGCGGAAGGTAATATAGGCTTAGCGGCTTGTTTCCTAGATGATACAAGTGAAAATAAAGATATAAAGCTATTTCGACTTTGGGATATGGCAAAAGACTTTGCTTTAAAGAATGGCGGGCGGGTCCACTGGTTTACTCCCCAATTAGGATTCAGAGATGACAATGATTTGGTGTTCATATCATTAGATCAAGATAATGCTATTGCCTACCCTGAAATCGCATTGGTAATTCGTATCATCCTAGACGATGAAAAATTCTATATTATAGATTTTTCTCAAAAATCACATGACATTTCAATGAGCGGTATTACTTATAAAGAAAGGTACGATGAAAACTTTATTTCATTAGATGACACTCAAAGTAGTAAATTAATGGAAATAATTTGTGAAGTGATACTTTCAGAGCAACTACCTACTGACTATATTTCACAACAGAACGAAAAAGAAATGAAAATTGCAACATTCAAACACCCAACAGCAAAAAGTAGTAATTGGGTATATAACGGAATAAGTAAACTTACTAAAAGAATTTTAAATAAATAGAACCTTACACTTACAACTACAATGTAGAAGATATGGGCGGTTCAAGTGCTTATGGAGATTGTGATATGACTGGGAAATACGGTGATTGCACCATCGTAAATGAATATGGAGGTGAAGTTCAAGCCGAAGCTGAATGGATCCATAATGGTGTGATGATTGTTACTGATGAAGATGGAAATGAATATGAAATGGAAGCTCAATAACCATTTATAATTTATAATTTATAAATAAGGTAGCATTATGTATAAAGAATTCATTTTAACATTAAATGAGTTAGAAAAAATTAAAAATCAAAATAGTGATTGGGGCAATTTTAGTTAATCAGCATTAAATAAAATAGGAAACAATGGAAGAATTTTATGAAAAATAGAATTGAATCTTCAGAAATAGAGAAAGTGAATGATTTAATAATGAACGCTCTCGAATATAAAGATAATGATAAACATTTAAACAGTTTAAAAAACTCTTTTTATTTTAAAGGTAGAAAATCTATTGGTATATCTAGTTTCATTATAAAAAATTTATTGTCAGAAAATGAAAGAGTCTTAGATCCATTCGCTGGAGGTGGGTCATTCTTATTATCTGCTTTAATAGCGGATAAAGATGTTACAGGTATAGAATTAGATAATTACACTTTCTTTGCATTAAGAATGGTTTTTGAACAATGTGATCTAAAAAAATTGAATTCCTTATTTAAGCGCATAGAAAATAAATGTAAAAATGAGATACTAGACCTTTATAAAACAGAATGCTGTAATAATAAAAATTACATTAAAAAATTTTTATTTGATCCATCAACAAAAGAATATTTTAACCCTACCCCCAATAGAGAAATTAAAGATGGAATGAATATACATTTACTATATAAATGTCCGTCATGTCTAAATTCAAGAAAAAAATTTGATGAAAGTGATTATATTAAGTTAGTAGAAACTGAAAATAAAGATACTTCTGCTTTTCCAAATGATAAGCTTATGGAAAATAGTAGAATAAACATCACAGCTTCAACAGGTGCTGATATTTATAATAAGTTTTTTACAAAAAGATCACAGTACTCTTTATTAAAGATTCAAGAGAATATATCATCATTAGATGACTGTATAGAAAAAGATATGTTACAACATATTCTAGTGAATACTTTACCGTTAGCAAAAATAGCCATGTATGGTAGTTCAACTGATATTCTATATCATGTTGTTCTTGATAATGGTCAAGAAATGAATGTTTGGCATTTATTTAATGATAAATATGAAAAGTTCTTAAAATTTAAAAAAGAAAATATTGAATTAATTTCAAAAGCAGAAAAAAAATTAGAATTAATAAATGATGATTATAACAATTACCTTAAAAATGAAAAAATTAAATATGATTTAATTTACACTGACTTCCCATACACAGATCAAGTTCCATACCTAGAACGAAACCAATTGTACAGAATATGGCTATATAATTTTGTAAGCAAAACAGATTTCTCATTTTCTGAGTTTATGTTAGAAAATGAGATAGTACAAACCAATGCTACTAAACGCAAAGAAAAATCATCAATTGAATCTTATTATAAAGACCTTGATAAGATGTTTAAGCAATTTTATGACGTATTGAATGAAGATAAGTATATATTTATAACTATAAAACTAGGAAAGAATAAATATATTCAAACTTATTCTGAAATAATTAATCTTGCAAGAAAAAACGGTTTTGAGTATGTAACCAGAGTAGGTATAGAGCACACTAATCCAACGTTAAGAAAGCAATCTGCCTATGCCAATACTTTACAGAAAGAACAAGTGGTTGTATTTAAGAAATTATCAAGTGAAGATAGATACTTTTATATAAAAAATATTAATGTAGAACCTGAGATCATTACTAAAATCTATAATTTAGTAAGAGATTCGAATCATGTGGTAACTTTTACAGAAGGTGTTTCTCATATATCTACATATCTAAGAAATAAATTTCACTTAATTTTTAATGAATATGATATTGAGAGAATAAAGAAGATCATTACAAACAACTTTATATTAGAAGATAATCAAAGACTAAAATTAGACAATAACATTTATTATACCGAAGTTGAAGATGAACAAACGATATTTATTAAATTATATGATGTTATTCCTATTTGCATTAGAGAATTATTAGAAAATAAAGGTTATTTTGAAATTGAAGATCTATACTTAAAACTTACATCTCTTTTATGTGAGTCAGACCATTCCGTACTTTCCAAGATTCTAAATGATGGCAATCATAGTAAAGAGATACAAGAATTAGTGAATTCATATTGCGAAATAAGTAATGGTCTTTATATTAAAAAAGAATATAAAAATAAATTCTTTGAAGGAAGTCAAGATGTATCTCAATTTTCGGGAAAAGACTTTGAAATACTGATAAAGAATTTATTAGAAAAAGAGGGATTCTTTAATGTCCATATAAGAGGTGGAGCAGGAGATAGAGGTGTTGATATTATTGCTTCAAAATTAATTAATAAAGAAGTTAAACGTTACTATTTACAATGTAAAAGATGGGTGGCTAAAGTAGGTTCAGAACCAATACAAAGATTATTTGCTGAAAAATCGTATAATAAAATTGATTATACAATATGTGTAACCACATCTGACTTTACATCAGAAGGACAAATTGCTGCAAAAAACTTCGATGTGGAAATGTGGAATGGGATTAAAGTAATGGAATTATTAAACAAACATTTTCCTAAACAATATTTCAATGCTTTAATTCCTAGTTAAATAAAAGCCCTTATGGGCTTTTATTTTATAAAGACCACTTAGCAGTATAGCTATTCCAATAAAAGGATTTCTCAAAAAGCTCAACTAGCGATTTATATTTTTTAGCCAGTTTCTCTAACCAACCATTAACAATCAATAACTCCATTAGCCCATTGTCATATAATTCTGGAGTAGATAATGGCCCCAATGTCTTTAACATATATTTTGCTTCATTTAAGACATTAAGCTCTATTTCTTCAATATTTTCTTTTCCAGACATATATCTGTTTTTCATCTTAGTATTCATAAAAAACAAGATAGAATCTCCATTTAAAGATTTCTTAGGGCTTATAATATTTTTTAGAGTTACATTTCTTTTTATATGACTCTGCCCCATAAAAGCAAATCCAGAATCATATATTGATTTTATTAAATTATGCCAAACGGAAAGATCACTATCATGGAAGTACAGGCACATAAACTTATCTTTTTTAAGTTTCATGCCACACATATTAAATACTTTTTCCAAATTATCATAATAGGAAAATTTATCTTTTTTTCTTTCTTTGGCAGAAGATACTACAATTTCATCTTCTAAATTAAAAGATAATCCTACAATTGGTTTATATAGTTGCATATATTCAGAATATAAAACCTGTTCTAAATATGGAGGATCTGTAATAATAAGATCAATGCTATTGTCAGGTATCTGCTGTTCAGTAATGTACTGGCTTCCCATTCTTAACAGCATAGCTTTATTTTTACCTAATTCTTCGTACTTTTTAACAATTTCAGTGTTTGAATATGATTTCTCTATATCCTTAATAGCCTTTAAGAATAAATCTATTTTCTTTAATGCTAAAGAATAAACATTCTTTTCTACACAGTTCTTTTTAGGGATCCATAGCAACCACTGAGAGTTAGAATGAGTATCAGTTATTTTAGCTTGGTGTAGCAATGAATTTATTATATAAACAATGATTCTTTGTAAATTTTCTGAGTATTTCCTTGATAACTCTAACAATTCATCTAAAGCCTTTAGATTTCTTGAGGTAAATATATTAGAAATAACATCTCCATCTAGCACTGCTATTTTTGAATTCTTTATTAAGTTGTATTTACTATCAACAATATTATATGTATATTCTTTATACATTTGTTTTTCAACAAGCTCTAAATTATTAAATTGTTTACAACCGCAAGTACATTTTATACTTACTGCATTTATACTTATGTCATTTTTATTTCTTATAGGTTTATCAAATACAACCTTGTCAATAGAAACTTGATTGTTACAATTTTCACAATTTACCTTATATAGTTCATCAATCATTTTCATTTCTTTTTTGAAATGATTTAATTCATTAATCAGCTCCTTATCTAAACTATATTCACAGATTGTCTTAGTTATGAATAATGGCATTTCATTTATATCACATCCTATGGCAGCTCTATTGTTTCCATTTTTTACAGCTTCTAGTACTGTAACACCTGAACCTAAAAAAGGATCAAAAACCACCTCACCTTCATCTGTTAATTCTTTAATTAAATAATCACTAATATTAAAAGCCTTCTGAGACCAGTATAAATGAGTATTATAAATTTTACTCTTATTTGTTGGCGTTATATTAGATAATTCACTTTTTATTTTATTTATATTTATATTATTTTTAACTGGCTTGCTTGAGCATAATATTAAATATTCTATTACTTCTTTCTTGCTTTTGTTTTTATTGTTAGAATGATTATAATTTATCTTATTAACATTTACTTGCTCAACACCATATTTTGTTGTACAAATATTAATTAATTCTTCAATAGAAACTGTATATCTATCCGTTTTCTGGTTTTCAATTTCTTTAGGATAGGCGTAAGATAATGCTAGTCCCTTGTTTAAAGAGTGAGCTTTATCTACTATGCTTATTAGAAGTTCTTTTGCCTTTCCTTTTTGACTCAATTCTGATTGAAATCTCCCCTCTGTATATAAGCCATTAGTAAATCCATTTTTACTAATAGTAGGTTTTGGATAATTGTATTTTCTTGCAACATTTAGTAAATGATAATATCTTGAGTATTGCATATCAGTATATGGAGGATCTGCATAAATTACGTCAATCTTATTCATTATATTCATATCATTTAACACTTGCATACAATCAAGATTGTAAACTTCATGCTTATGTTTTCTCTTGTTGCCTAATTCTGAAATACATTGATCCAACTTTTGTTTAAAGCAAACTTCAATACTCTTCATTCTAGTAACAAAAGCTCTATTACTATTTTTTATTAAATTTAAAGGTTGAGCCATATGTCCATCCCTAGAGTAAGAGCATTCTTTCATAGCGTAAAATAAGCTAGAAAAGAATAAATCCTTGTAAGGATATTCACTATTATGAATACTATAAACAATAGAATCTATTTCAATAGCTTGTTTAATACCAAAATAATTTCCTGCATAATATCTGGTAAATAAATTATACTTATCTTCTTTTCTTAAAGTTTCACTATCTAACTTACTTGGATTACTCCAAATAGTTTTATGATTATCATAAAGATTAATTAGATCATTAATATTTCTATTTTTTAAAGCTAAATCTTCCATATTTATGTAATGCTCTAATTTTTCTTGCTTAATTAATCTGTTTTTTTGATAGCTATATAAGTTATAAAAATCATCATATTGCTGTGATGTTATTTTTTTATCTATTGAAAAGACTTGACATATTGTAGATGCATAAGATTCAGCATCATTAGATACTACATTAAATTTATCTAAAAGATTAGAGGTAACAACTCCAGAGCCTGAAAATAAATCAAGTACACCTCCTGATGAGGTGTTTATCTCTTCGATTCCAGAAGTTATAAAATCAATAATTCCTAATTTACTACCTTGATAGTTGATAAAGTCAGCTTTTTTCATATTTTCTATATTTTTGCTTATTACTTATACCTGTATTATACCACAAATAGAAAAATCAGGCTTTTAAAACAGCATCGGAAATTGAAATTTATGAATAAAAATAGCCTATTTATTAGGCTATTTATCATACATCTAATAAATAGAGATAACCCTATCTATACGAAAAGCTTCACGCCATTCGCTTAGATGGCGTTTCTCAAGTCGATTTCCTTTAATGATGGCAAGCCGTTTGTCAAACCGTCTTAAAATGTGCGGTATAGTAGCGAATGCGATCATCTCGTCGGTTTTCTGTTCTTCCTCAATCCATTGTTTAAATTGGACTTTTAAAGTTAAGTGATTTCTGTCGAGAAATGTGTTTCAATTTTTCGAGCAAGATCGCAAAATTAACATTTTTTCTCGTCAAGACTGCTGTTTTAGACGCGAATAAATATCTTGGGGAAGGAAATAATCCTTCGTGTTGTCACGGTAATAAGCCACACCATCTATCAGTACAATGGTATCAAGTTTTGGCTTTTTAATTTCAATACCGTGCAAGCTATATAGCACGACAGAAACCAATTCCATTTGTTCAACTTCCGTTAATTTGGCTTGCTTGTAGAGTTCAACTAAACGTTGCGAATAACGTTTTTTAAGCCGTTTAGCTTTCATCTGTTGAATAAGTTTGCGGTTAATGTCTAACTCGCAGTGATATGCCGATTTCAGGTGATTGATGAAACCTGTAATTGCCGCAATTTGACCTGTTTTCTCGCTCAAATAATGGTTTAACTGTTCCTGTGTAGGATAGTCTGCTACTACTTGAGAGCTGATTAAGTCGATAGCTGGTTGTAAAGCTAACCGAACAGATTTTAGTGAAGTTTTACCATCATCATATCGTTTTTGTAAAAGTTTATAGTAACTTGCTATACAAGGTACAGATTCTTTAAGTTTATTAAAAAGGGATTGTATGCGTTGCATTTCAGCTAAGTCGTCTTTTAAAGCTTCATCTACAACTACTTGATTAGTATCAAGTAACCAGCGTAATACGGTTAAATTTGCACGCAAACCATTTGGTTTAAAATGAATAACCAACTTTTCATAATCAGGGATTTTCTGCCAAATATCATCACAATCAATAAAAAATCTCATAAAGTCTGAACCTTTATGTAAAGCAACACTAATCCCGCATTTTCTCATGTACCAAAAAATAAATTTCTTATAGGCTGTTTTAATTGTCTTATGGCGAAAGATATGCGCATTTAAGCGAATCATATTGAATAATAAGGTTCGTCTTGCACAGTCAGGACAAATATTTCCATAACCTGAAGCCATTTCCGCTTTGCACTTAGGGCAAGTTGAAAGTAACTGTTCA
This sequence comes from Gilliamella sp. Occ3-1, assembly GCF_001690655.1. Taxonomy (GTDB): domain Bacteria; phylum Pseudomonadota; class Gammaproteobacteria; order Enterobacterales; family Orbaceae; genus Gilliamella; species Gilliamella apicola_P. The sequence continues at coordinate 7,592 of NZ_LZHQ01000005.1, read as the reverse complement.
TCACATTTTTTGCATAATTGCTTTTCTTGATTATGAATTTTGCGATAACGGCTACAATTCTTACACGTTGCAAAGGTGTATCGTCGATAGCAAGAAAGGCATATAGATTCTTTTGTGATTGGTGAACGATACCTATCTCGGGTCATATTGCCACATTCTGAACACATTTGTTCTTCACGGAAGTAACGAACACATGATGAACATACAGTTCCGTAATTCGTCACCATTCCTACATTAAATGTACCAGCTTCTTTTCCACAACGAACACAATCCGTCAAACGTTCGCACTCAAGGCAAAATTCGCCATCACGGTGAATACGCTTTAATTGACCACATGACTTACAGGTTTTCTTTTTAAACCATTGAGAGTAACAATTCGCACAATAGTATTCCTCTCGGAATTTGCGTGTAACTGGTGTTTTTCCACAAATAGAACAACTATTTTGCGAACGAATTTGGGTTATCTTCATACTGCAATTTGTAATTGTCGTTTTAGTCGTTCCCATTGACGGTTAAGACTTAAATTAGAATTAATTTTAGGCTTATTTGCTATTGTTTTTCGATTAACTTCTCTACCTTCTCTTGCATGCTTGAATAGTGAATCAAGCTCAGAAGGGTAATTTTCAAAAGCAAAGGCTTTTTGTGTAATCTCACTTTGTTGAATCGCATAAATAATTGCTTCGGAAGATAACTGAAGAATTTTTACAGCATTCACCAAAAGATTTTTACGTTCCTCTATCGGTAGCAATTCAAATGCTAATGCTGTTTTAGGTTGACATAGATTACCTTGTGATATGCCTAACTGTTCAAGAAACCTTGCAATAGCGTGAGAAGATTTTACTATTGCTCCACGACGAATGAGATTAATAAAATAACGTAAAATAATAAAATACTCTTGAGAATTAACTTGTTTCTGAAAACATAGACCTAAATCACTTGTAAAAACAGCATCTAGTATTTGTAGTGTTTCAATTTCCGTTTCACTTAATAAATCAGAGTGATGATTCAACATCTCACCACAATGATGACAATAATTTAGTTGTCTTTTATCCGCAGACAGTAAATGCGGTTGATATAGCTCACCACAACAAGAGCATTTTGCATCAAGTAATGTTTGATGTTTAAGACAACCAAAATACCATGCAAAACGCCATTCATTCCGTAAATATGGTGCTTCATCTAAACAGCATGAGCAATAATGCTGACCGCTACGATGTGAGCGATTACGAGAGCTTCTTGGCAGTACCCACTTCGCTTGACCTTTCATTAAGGTCTGTTCACCGTTAATCCGTTTTAATGCGGAATAAAGAGAGTTAGCTTCTAGGTTTACCATCCCATTCAGAGATAAGTCACAAATATCAGAATAGATTTGCTGCTGAATAGGTTCAAATCCCCTATCTAAATCATACGTCCATAACCGCAATTTATCCCAATAAAATCCAGTAAACGTTAATGGGTCAGTGCCGCAATCTAATGCTGCACGAATTAACCACGAACTAATGCTTTCATTTGGTTGTATTGACGTTCTAATCGTACCTGATTTTATCCGATAATTTTTCGGAAGCCCTGCGTCGGTTGTACCCATGAATTTTTCTCGATAATGTCTAACGTAATTTGCTCAGTACCTGATGTAATTGCTTCTACTGCACACGCAGTCAATAAGCGATGTACATTCCCTAGATTTCCACCTGAAATCGTATGAATTTTAGTAGCGAGTTCAGGCGATTGTAGGTTAGAGCATTTCTTCAATGGCAAAACACCCTGAAATTGGAAAAGTAACTTTTGAAAGTCCTTATCCAATTTCCACGTTGGCAATTCAGCAACATCAAAACGGCTAGCGTGTTGTGGGTCAGTATGTAGGACACGAATTGCATCTCTTGTACCTACACCAACAATAGGAATTTGCAGTTCATTACATAACATTTTAATCGCATTCATAACCTGACGTTGCAAACGTGGCGTACCCACAAGTAAAGAATGAAATTCATCAATAACTAACATCTTTACTTTGTATTCACGAAACAAATGAATCGTTTGATAACGTAACTTTGCCACACTATCAGTTGAGCGATAAGGCACATAAAAACGTTCTAATAACGAAATATAAAGCTCTTTTTCGTTTGCACTCGGCGGTGCTTCTGCCAAAATAATAGGGCGAACACCATCCGATAGACTATCGACATAAGGTTGCCCGTATAAATCGTAGAAATGGCGAATTAACGTTGTTTTACCGTTATTGGAATCCCCTATTACCAACAAATTAAACATTCTTGGTCTTTTCGGTTTATTCATCAGTGAAACTAGATTCTCAATAATTCGATTTGCAACAGGATAACCCACCCAACGAGGTTCATCTAAAAACTCAATCCGTTCTTGATTATTTGCGGTCACTAAATGACGAAATTTTTCATGAACATACTCATATTGCTTTTCCATTATTCAATATCCCCAAATGTGAATTCATCATCTGAAAGCAAGCTAGAAGCTGGTGCTTTTACTATTTCAGGTTGTGTTTTCTCGATTACATTAGTCGGTATTACTACATCACTTTTTGCATGGACTTTCTGTCGTTGTGCTTGCCGGCGAGCTTTCTTCATTCTATGAGCTGATTGCTCAACCATTTCACGCATTTCTGTTAAAGCATCATTAATTTGTTGTGAATGAATCAATTTTTCATCTTTGTCTTTCAAGAATTGACGAACTTGTTTATATTCCCAAATACTCATATCAGGTAATGATTGATCTGCAAACGGAATAGGGAAATAACGTTTTAATCTTGGATCGTAAAACCAAATTTTGCCAATATTACGTGGATCTCGACGAAATAAAAATTCCTTGCTTTTACCGTTTTCATCCGAATCATTAATGTACATATTAAGAGCAACATCATAGTAACGTAAACCATCTATCGTTACGCCATTATGTTGAATCGTGCGTTTTTCACTTGGTAAAAAATCGAGTAATAATGTTTGTTCATCAACAGGCATCTGCGGATAACCGCAGCCCACATGGTCTTTATCACCAAAAATACCTAAATGCCATTTTTGAACAGGCGACATTCCTAAAGCAGAGTGCGTACGTTTATGGTACACATTCACAATGTAGTTAATTAGCCACGATTCAAATTCATCTAACGTCATTACAGCTTCGGCTTCAGATTGATAAGTATCTTTTTCTTTCGTATTAGAGAAAGTTGTACCACTCAAACCATGAACCTCTTTCATAAATGTACCAATCACACGTTCAATATGTCCGCCAAATTCAGGACGACCGACTGGGCGAAATTCCAAAGCAATACCGTGTGCTTCACAAGATTTTGATAAATCAAGTGAACGGAAATCTGCACCGTTATCTACGTGAATTTTGTTTGGATAACCAAATACAGCCCATTCATCTTTGATATTATGGTCTAGCAATAAACGCTCTTTGGGCAAAATACTGCGAGCAATACACATTGCGACAGAAGTAACAGATGGTGCATCAAGCGAAAGGTAATAACCTGTAATCATTCGGCTATACACATCCATTGCTAACGTTAAATATGGTCTGCCAATCGGCTTGCGATACTGATTATCTACGATAATCAAATCAACAGGTGTATGGTCGATTTGAATCACACTCAGCGGAAAATCAGCATTTGGAAAACTATTTGGTTTAGGTGTAAATTTATTCTTCGCTTTTTCTTTTTGTCCACGCTTACGTAACCTTTCTTCTTCCGAAATACGCAAAATACGCTGTCGAATTGTTCTACGACTAGGGCTATCAATGCCTTTTTGACTCGCTACACGTTGTACTTCACGAATCGTCTGTTCAATAGAAGGACGTTGCTTGTGCAGGTAAAACTCATTAATGACTAATGTAACTAATTCATCTTGTTCTTTAGTTAAACGAGAATTACCTTCAGCCCAACCACGTTTACGACTAACCAACCCTGCGATAGAGCCTAGTGAATTATAGGCTTGCAACCATCGGTATAAACTGCGTTCACTTACGCCAACTTCTTCCGCTCGAGTTCTTACCGAAGCTGGACTATGTTGCTCATAGTTAAGTAACGGTTTAATCATTTCGTATTTTTTCAATGCCTTTTCCCAATAATCATCACTGATTGCACTTAAATCAACTGATACATCTTCACGTTCGTTGATTTTCAAATTATCTAACTGATGAATACTGGCAATCTTACTTTGGCGAGTATGAATATGTCGAATCATGACCTGAGCATCTTCATCAAGATATTCAAGTAACTCATATTGTTCGCCATCTTCACGATTTACATAAATGTTACCCTTTTGAAGAATAATACGGCCACGCTCTAACTTGCCATGATAACGTGGGTGAATAAATCCTTTTTCATTTGAATTAGTCATTTGAATATCCCCAAACTTCAGTAAATTCAGAAAGTGGCTCAAACCAATTACAAGTTAGTTGTTTGGTTGCCAACAAGTAATAGATAATTTGTAATCCTTTCGTGCGATACAAAGAACCTGTAAAGAAACGAGAAAGTAGATAATCTATTGTGGTGCCACCAAGCAATTCCACTTGAGAGAGTACCGCTTTAATATCTTCAGGATCACACTGTAATCTCTTATATCGCTGTACAGTATTAATATTGAATAAAGCAAGATGACGAATTTTATCTTCATCATAAATATGAAAGATGCAATCGTTCTTCTTCGCAAATTTCATTGCAGCTTTCCATTTCTCTTCCCAATCCCGCCAATGTTCTTGCCATTTTGATTTTGGTTTCACCTCAATTAACAAGGACGGTCGCCCATCATTGAAACGAATGAGGAAATCTGGTGTGTAAGGATAGGTTAGCCCATTTTTTACAAACAAAATGCGAGTAGGCTGAGAAACGATTTCCTCTACCGCAGGCATATAAGTAAAATAGAGCAAGAGATCACGCTCAAGCGTAGATTCGTAAGGTACGCTAATGCCTTCCTTGAAAGGAAGATAACCTGATACACTAAGGCGTGTTGGTTTAATCTTACGAACTTGTTTAAAAGCTTGTTCTGTTTTCATAGATAATTTGACTTTTATTAGTATCTTTTTAAGGATTTTGACAGTTATTTGTGTAAATAGTGCCATTAAATAGTATCTTTTCAAGGTAAAAAATAGGCTTAAGCCTTATTCTACCGTTACATGTTTTGCCTATTATGCCACTTATTTGTAACTTTGACAGGAGGAACAATACCTAAACCAGGAGAAATTTCACTAGCACATAATGGAGTTTTATTTTTAGATGAATTACCAGAATTTAACCGAAAAGTATTAGACGCCTTGAGAGAGCCAATTGAATCAGGTGAAATTATCATTTCAAGAGCAAATGCAAAAATAAAGTTTCCTGCTAAGTTTCAATTAATAGCCGCAATGAATCCAAGCCCTACAGGACATTATCAAGGAACACATAATAGAACAACACCGCAGCAAACAATCCGTTATTTAAATCGACTTTCAGGACCATTTCTCGATAGATTTGATATTTCTATTGAGGTGCCTTTATTACCTAAAGGCACCTTAAGTCAAAAACCGACTTCAGTAGAATCAACCGAAACGGTAAAACAACGTGTTTTACAAGCAAGAAATATCCAGTTTAGAAGAAATAATAAATTAAATAGTCAGTTAAGTACAAATCAAATACAATGCTACTGCAAATTATCAGACGAAAATAATGAATATTTAGAGCAAGCATTGATAAAATTAGGGCTCTCTGCTAGAGCATGGCATCGTATTCTAAAAGTATCTCGCACAATTGCAGATTTAGACTTATCAGAAAACATAGAACGAAAACATATTTCAGAAGCATTAGGTTATCGTTCTATGGATCGGTTATTAATTCAATTACACAAAAATATTGGTTAAAAAATTAGTCATCCCCATCAACAAAATCATCAATCGTATCAACTTGAGGTTTGCCACCAGATAATGTATGAAAGCGTTTTGGTTTATTTATACGAGAAAGATATTTCAGCCACGTTTTTTCAAAATCAGTTGATGGTTCTTTTTTGCCTTTGCAAACATCAACAAATGATTTTTCTTCCGCTGTAATAGGCTTTCTAACTTCAGCATCAAGATCTTTAAAAGCACAACCATATTTTTCTAATATAAGTGCTTCTTTAATAGTAAAGTCACCGTGACGAGAAAATCCTCTTGGGTAATTCTTATTATCAAAAAAACGTTGTTGATTTACAAAACTCTCAGCCATGTTCTATCCTCTAGGTTGTAAAAGTACTCGGGCAGGAATTATAATTGACTAAGTTAATCTGTAAACAAAATTTTTTTATTTGTTCGGGTAAAAATAACCAAATGATTAAATTTAAAACAAAATCATTATTCTTGTGGCAGGGGCGGAGAGTCTCGAACTCCCAACACCCGGTTTTGGAGACCGGTGCTCTACCAATTGAACTACGCCCCTAAATAAGGTGGCGGAACGGACGGGGCTCGAACCCGCGACCCCCTGCGTGACAGGCAGGTATTCTAACCAACTGAACTACCGCTCCACCGTATTTGGTATGTATATATTAAATTTAAAAGTCTGGCGGCACCCTACTCTCACATGGGTAATACCCACACTACCATCGGCACTACGGCGTTTCACTTCTGAGTTCGGCATGGGGTCAGGTGGGACCACCGCGCTATTACCGCCAGACATATCCTGTCTCTCTCAATCAGTATCAATATCTATTCATTATCTCATATCAATACTCATCTCTCAATCCGGAACAAACTGTTCTTTCAACTTTTAATCAACTCAATATCGCGTAACCCAAAACAACTCCGAGTTGTAAGGTTAAGACTCTCGGTTCATTAGTATCAGTTAGCTCAATGTATCACTACACTTACACACCTGACCTATCTACGTCTTAGTCTCAAACGGACCTTACTGAATCTCTTCAGGGAAAACTCATCTCAAGGCTAGTTTCGTGCTTAGATGCTTTCAGCACTTATCTATTCCGCACGTAGCTACCGGGCAATGCAATTGGCATCACAACCCGAACACCAGCGGTGCGTTCACTTCGGTCCTCTCGTACTAGAAGCAAACCCTCTCAATTTTCCTACGCCCATGGCAGATAGGGACCGAACTGTCTCACGACGTTCTAAACCCAGCTCGCGTACCACTTTAAACGGCGAACAGCCGTACCCTTGGGACCTACTTCAGCCCCAGGATGTGATGAGCCGACATCGAGGTGCCAAACACCGCCGTCGATATGAACTCTTGGGCGGTATCAGCCTGTTATCCCCGGAGTACCTTTTATCCGTTGAGCGATGGCCCTTCCATTCAGAACCACCGGATCACTATGACCTACTTTCGTACCTGCTCGAGCCGTCACTCTCGCAGTCAAGCTAGCTTTTGCCATTGCACTAACCTCCTGATGTCCGACCAGGATTAGCTAACCTTCGTGCTCCTCCGTTACTCTTTGGGAGGAGACCGCCCCAGTCAAACTACCCACCAGACAGTGTCCCTTACCTCGATTCAGAAGTATAGGTTAGAACATCAAACATTAAAGGGTGGTATTTCAAGGTCGACTCCACACACACTGGCGTGCATGCTTCTTTGCCTCCCACCTATCCTACACATTAAGGCTCAATGT
>NZ_LZHQ01000004.1 GCF_001690655.1 Gilliamella sp. Occ3-1 | reverse complement strand
GCCTTCGCCACCGGTATTCCTCCACATCTCTACGCATTTCACCGCTACACGTGGAATTCTACCTTCCTCTACAATACTCTAGTTAACCAGTTTTAAGTGCAATTCCTAGGTTGAGCCCAGGGCTTTCACACCTAACTTAATTATCCGCCTACATGCCCTTTACGCCCAGTCATTCCGATTAACGCTCGCACCCTCCGTATTACCGCGGCTGCTGGCACGGAGTTAGCCGGTGCTTCTTCTGTGATTAACGTCAATTAATGCACCTGTTAGATACATCACCTTCCTCATCACCGAAAGTACTTTACAACCCGAAGGCCTTCTTCATACACGCGGCATGGCTGCATCAGGGTTCCCCCCATTGTGCAATATTCCCCACTGCTGCCTCCCGTAGGAGTCTGGACCGTGTCTCAGTTCCAGTGTGGCTGGTCATCCTCTCAGACCAGCTAGAGATCGTCGCCTTGGTGAGCCTTTACCCCACCAACTAGCTAATCCCATATGGGTTCATCAAATGGCGCATGGCCCGTAGGTCCCACGCTTTGGTCTCTCAACTTTATGCGGTATTAGCAGTCGTTTCCAACTGTTGTCCCCCTCCATTCGGCAGATCCCCATACCTTACTCACCCGTCCGCCACTCGTCATCAAGTGCAAGCACTCATGTTACCGTTCGACTTGCATGTGTTAAGCCTGCCGCCAGCGTTCAATCTGAGCCATGATCAAACTCTTCAATTTAAAGTTTGATGCTCAATAACTGTCTCTGACATATTCAAATGAATCTTCAGTGTCACTTATCAAGACTTAATTTTTTAGTCCGTAGACTTTAATCTTTTGTCTCGCAAGTGCCCACACAGATTGTCTGTTTCTTCTTTTTAAAGAGCTGACAGCTTATATTCCTCATCAACTTTTCGTTGACTTAGTTCTCTGTCTCAAGGGTTGCGTATACTACGCTACACCTTTTTATTCGTCAAGATCTTTTTTAAATTTTTTTGATCTCACTTTACCACCAACTCTCCGCCTGCTTGTCGCTGACTGCGTGTCAGTGGATGCGCATTATAGGGACTTAAAATTTTTGTGCAAGAGGTTATTGTGTAATTTATTTCTGTTTGCTTTTTTTTTACCCGAAATGCAACAAAAATAGACTAAAAATAGGGTTTATTGCTCCTTGGTGTTAATCATAAGCCTCCTTTACTTTTATAGCATACCATACAACACGTTAATGAGACCATGCCAATATCATTTCTTACCAACTTTCCGTGAAGTATAGTTATAAATAGATAATGTTTCATTTTAGCAAATGTCTATCAACTAAATGATGATATTTGTATAGACACTGATAAAATCGAATAAAAAGCCTGATTATCAAACCTTAGAGTACAAAAATAAAGCAATAAAAAAGAACTTGAACTACATTCGAAATTGTAAAAAGTCACTCAGCATTTTGCAGCCATAAATAGCAAGGTACCAGTTTATCAAAAGACATCATGATTTGCATAATTATAGTTGTCGAACGTCAACCTATTAGATAGCGGCTATAGCTTGTCTTGTGAATACGTTGATAGGCGAATGAAAAACTTATAATCTTAAAAAAGGTATAAGTAAACAATCGGAAAAAGCCTTTGGTATGCCAAGTATTAATCATACAGATACTTTGTCCTGGTTATCCAAACCAAATGATATTAGCTGCTTATGGATGAAAATGCAGTATCAGCCGTATAAGGTAACTGTTGAGATAATATTAAAAGTCACGAATTATCATGAAATATTTAATTTAAAGATAAATCAATTATGAAATAAGGATTAATATTAAAAATAATAAGTAAATTTGCCATTTTATGTTTGCGCTGTTTTATATTATTGAAAGTAGGTGTAGATGTAAATATTTTTTTGTAAATAAGTTTCCGAAAACTATATGTTTCAGTATAAATTTACCAGTAAATTATCCAAAGCGCTATTGAAGAAAAGATCAATTCCTAAATTAAAAAGAGTTGTAATTAAAGAAGGCTACTTGTAATACCAAATAGCCTTTTGTGTATGATAAAACATCAAAAAGCAAACTATTGACCCATGCGGCGAGTCAATTCGATAACGCGAATTTTTGCCAAAGCTTTTGATAATTCAGCAGATGCTTGTGCAAATGACATGTCATCGCTTGGGTGATTAATATGTTCTTGTGCTTGTCTTACTGCTTCTTGTGCTCTTGCTTCATCTAAATCTTCACCACGAATTGCAGTATCTGCCAAGATAGTTACGATGTTAGGTTGTACTTCTAAGATGCCACCAGATAGATAGATAAACTCTTCTTCACCATCCGCTTTCACAATGCCGACCATGCCTGGTTTTATGGTTGTGAGTAAAGGGGTATGGCCAGGATAAATCCCAAGTTCACCTTCCTTACCTGTGACTCTGATTCGCTGAACATCACCCGAAAACAGGTGAGATTCAGCACTAACAACTTCTAATTGATAGGAAGTTAGTGCCATAATACGATCTCCATTAATACGATCTTCGTTCAATGAATCTCTTAGAGAGATTTTGCCTTCTCAATCGCTTCATCAATTGAACCAACCATATAGAATGCTTGTTCAGGGATATGGTCATAATCACCATTCATGATTCCTTTAAATGCACTAATCGTATCTTTTAAAGGTACATATTTTCCTGGTGAACCAGTAAATACTTCTGCAACAAAGAATGGTTGAGATAAGAAGCGCTGAATTTTACGTGCACGAGCAACGATCAATTTATCATCTTCAGATAACTCATCCATACCAAGAATAGCAATAATATCTTTTAATTCTTGATAACGTTGTAGAATTGACTGAACACCACGGGCACAATCATAGTGCTCTTGACCAACAACTAAAGGATCTAATTGACGACTAGTTGAATCTAATGGATCCACTGCCGGATAGATACCTAAAGAAGCAATTTGTCGACTTAATACGATTGTCGCATCTAAGTGAGCAAAGGTTGTTGCTGGTGATGGATCAGTCAAGTCATCTGCTGGCACATACACCGCTTGGATTGAAGTAATCGAACCGGTCTTAGTTGAAGTAATACGTTCTTGTAGTAACCCCATTTCTTCAGCTAATGTTGGTTGATAACCTACTGCCGAAGGCATACGACCTAATAACGCAGATACTTCAGTACCGGCTAATGTATAGCGATAAATATTATCGATGAATAATAAAACATCTTTACCTTCGTCGCGGAATTTTTCAGCCATAGTTAAACCAGTTAACGCAACACGTAAACGGTTTCCTGGTGGCTCATTCATTTGGCCGTAAACTAATGATACTTTATCAAGTACGTTTGATTCTTTCATTTCGTGGTAAAAGTCATTACCTTCACGAGTACGTTCTCCCACACCAGTAAACACTGAGTAACCTGAGTGTTCAATAGCGATATTACGGATTAACTCCATCATATTAACGGTTTTACCTACACCAGCACCACCAAACAGACCGACTTTACCACCTTTAGCAAATGGACAAATTAAGTCGATAACTTTAATACCTGTTTCAAGTAATTCAGTTGAGTTTGCAAGTTCTTCATAGGTTGGGGCCGCACGGTGAATCGCCCAACGTTCTTCTTCACCAATAGGACCTGCTTTATCAACAGGATCACCAAGTACGTTCATAATACGACCTAGTGTTTTTGTACCAACAGGTACTTCAATGCCGTGACCAGTGTTTACTACGTCAAGTCCACGTCTTAAACCATCAGATGAACCCATTGCGATACAACATACAACGCCACCACCTAATTGTTGCTGAACTTCCAGAACTAATTTTTCAGTGCCTGTTTCCACTTCTAATGCATCATATACCTTCGGTACTGCATCTTCTGGGAATTCGACATCAACCACCGCACCGATGATCTGGACAATCTTTCCAGTAGCCATTTTTAATCCTCTACGTCTTTTTCTTAACTATAAGCCAATATTTAGCACTAACCTGAAACAGCGGCTGCACCGGATACAATATCAATTAATTCATTAGTGATAGCACCTTGACGTGCCTTGTTATACACAATTTGTAACTCATTAATTAGGTTTGCTCCGTTATCCGTTGCCGCTTTCATGGCCACCATTCTTGCTGCTTGTTCACTCGCTAAATTATCAACCACTGCTTGATAAACTTGTGATTCAATATAGCGACGTAAAATCACGTCTAATAGTGATTTAGCATCAGGCTCATAAATATAATCCCATGATGAAGCTTTGAGTTTTTTATCTTCTGATGGTGGTAAAGGTAATAATTGCTGAATTGTCGGCTTTTGTGACATCGTATTAATAAATTTGTTTGTAACAATATATAATCTATCAATTTTACCGTTGTCATATGCCTCAAGCATTGTTTTTACCGGCCCAATTAAATCGGATAAATTTGGTTCATCACCTAAATTAGTGACTTGGGTTAAAATGTTCGCTTTCACTGACGAGAAAAACGAAACACCACGCGAACCAATTAAAGCAACATCAGCTTCAACACCCTTTTCCTGCCATGCTGACATATCAGCAATGACAGTTTTAAAAAGGTTGATATTTAAACCACCACATAAACCACGATCGGTTGAAATGATAAGATAGCCAACTCGCTTTACATCTCTTTCTTCTAAATAAGGATGTTTGGCGCCTATCTGAGCTAACGCTAAATGTCCAATTACTTCACGAATCATTTCGGCATATGGTCGACTAGCAGCCATTCTATCTTGCGTTTTACGCATTTTAGAATTGGCAACCATTTCCATCGCTTTAGTGATTTTTTGCGTACTTTGGATACTGGCAATTTTTGTTCTAATCTCTTTTGCATTAGCCATTTTTTACCTCACCCTTACCATGTTTGAGTTGATTTAAAGCTTTCAAGTAATTCTTTTAGCTTAGTTTCAATCTCATCATTGTAATTACCTGTTTCATCAATTGATTTAACAAAATCGGCATATTGACTATGGGCATAAGCAAGTAGTGCTGTTTCAAATGGTAATACTTTAGCTAATTCTACATCTTCAAGATAACCACGTTCAGCAGCGTAAAGTACTATTGATTGTTCAGCAACAGTCATTGGCGAGTATTGCTTTTGTTTTAACAATTCTGTTACTTTTTCACCGTGACTTAATTGGTTTCTTGTTGCTTCATCTAAGTCTGATGCAAATTGAGAGAACGCAGCTAATTCACGATACTGTGCAAGCGCAGTACGAATACCACCTGATAATTTTTTCATTATCTTAGTTTGTGCAGCACCACCCACACGTGAAACCGAAATGCCAGGGTTAACCGCAGGGCGGATACCTGAGTTAAATAGGCTAGTTTCCAGGAAAATCTGACCATCAGTAATCGAAATTACGTTAGTTGGTACGAATGCTGAAACGTCACCAGCCTGAGTTTCAATAATCGGTAATGCTGTTAATGAGCCTGTTTTTCCTTTAACTTCGCCTTTAGTGTACTCTTCAACATAGGCTTCGTTGACTCGCGCTGCGCGTTCAAGTAAGCGAGAATGAAGATAAAATACATCACCAGGATAAGCTTCACGTCCAGGCGGACGACGAAGTAATAACGAAATTTGACGGTAAGCAACAGCTTGTTTAGATAAATCATCATAAACAATTAATGCATCTTGACCACGATCGCGGAAGTATTCACCCATTGCACAACCAGCATATGGCGCTAAGTATTGTAACGCAGCTGATTCAGACGCTGATGCCACAACCACAATTGTGTTTTTAAGTGCACCATGCTCTTCAAGTTTACGTACAACATTGGCAATAGTTGATTGTTTTTGACCAATGGCAACATAAATACATTTTACACCTGAGTCGCGTTGGTTGATGATTGCATCGACAGCAAGTGCTGTTTTACCTGTTTGACGGTCACCGATGATAAGTTCACGTTGACCTCGTCCAATTGGAATCATTGAGTCAACGGCTTTATAACCAGTTTGTAATGCTTGGTCAACGGATTTACGATCGATAACACCAGGTGCAACTACTTCTACTGGTGAAAAACCGTCATGTTGAAGTGAACCTTTACCATCAATTGGTTCACCTAGTGTGTTAATAACGCGGCCTAATAAACCTTCACCAACTGGTACTTGTAAAATACGGCCAGTACATTGTACTTTCATACCTTCAGACAAGTCTTCGTATGGCCCCATGACTACCGCACCGACGGAGTCTCTTTCAAGGTTTAATGCCATTGCATATCGACCACCTGGTAATGCAATCATTTCGCCTTGCATTACATCAGTTAATCCGTGGATTCGAAGGATACCATCACTTACAGATATGATAGTTCCTTCATTGTGAGCATCACTCACAATATTGAACTGAGCTATCCGCTCTTTAATTAGTTCACTTATTTCAGTTGAATTTAGCTGCATTATCAGTCCCCTTAAGACTGTAGAGCGTTATTTAAACGATTTAAACGCCCTCTGATACTACTATCAATAACCATATCGCCCGTACGAATAATAAAACCAGAAATGAGCGATTTATCTATATGACATTTTAGTTTTACTTTTCGTGATAAACGTTTTTCGACAGCGACAGAAATTTTATTAAGTTGCTCATTAGTTAGTTCACTGGCAGAAATTACATCAACATCTGCTTGTGATTCTCTATCTAAACAATATTGTTCAAACAAGGTTAACACTTCAGGAAGAAGTGATAATCGTTTGTTTTCAGCCATAATCTTAATAAAATTAGTACTAAACTCATCTAACACATCTTTACAGATGTTGATGAGTAAATTAGCCACCGAATCAGTTTTCATATCAGATGTTAAGACACTTCTTATTTGAGTATCTTTACTCACTTCAGATGTTAGCACTAACATTTTATGCCATGATTCGATGCTGTTATTTTCTACCGCAAATTCGAAAGCGGCTTTAGCATAAGGGCGAGCAATCGTAATTAAGTCAGCCATTGCTCTATTCTCCTTATAGTTCAGCTACGAGTTTATCAATGATGTCGCTATTTGCGGCTTCATTAACAGAACGTTCAATAATTTTTTCTGCACCAGCAATAGCGAGTGTAGCGACTTGCTGTTTAAGCTCTTCTCTTGCTCGTTTGCGTTCAGCTTCTACTTCGGCAAGCCCTTGAGCAACAATTCTTTCTTTTTCGCGAGAAGCTTCTTGCTTTGCTTCTTCAAGAATGATTGCTTTGCGTTTATTCGCTTGCTCAATAATTGCATTAGCCTCAACCTTAGCCTGTTGCATTATGTCAGATGTATTTGCTTTGGCTAATTCCAAATCTTTTTTTGCTGTTTCTGCTGAAGCAAGTCCTTCGGCTATCTCTTTTTGGCGTTTTTCAATCGCACCAATAACAGGAGGCCAAACAAACTTCATACAGAACCAAACAAACAATACAAATGTAATTGCTTGGCCGAGGAGAGTTGCGTTCATATTCATGACACGATTCCTCTTAAATTTTTATTAACCTGCAACAGCAAAGATAACGTAAAGTGCAATACCTACACAGATCATTGGGATTGCATCAACTAGACCCATAACGATAAAGAATTGAGTACGTAACATAGGCATTAATTCCGGTTGACGAGCAGCACCTTCTAAAAATTTACCGCCTAATAAACCAATACCAACTGCACCACCAATTGCAGCTAATCCCATCATAATGCCTGCGGCTACAAATAACATTTCCATTATATACTCCAGTTTATTAACAAAAAAATATTAAAATTAATGATCTTCTGTTGCCGACGCCATAGCTAAATAGACGATCGTCAACACCATAAAAATAAAAGCTTGTAACGTAATTATTAAAATATGAAAAATGGCCCATGGTAACGATAATATCCACTGTGACCACCAAGGTAATAATGCAGCAATTAGGATGAAGATAAGTTCACCTGCATACATATTTCCGAAAAGTCGAAGCCCTAAAGAAACAGGTTTCGCTAATAGGCTAACTAATTCAAGTACTAAATTAATAGGTGCAAACGCCCAGTGATTAAATGGATGCAAGGTATATTCTTTAACAAATCCTGAAATCCCTTTGTACTTAATTGAGTAAATGATGATAAGTGCAAACACACCTAAGGACATTGACATAGTAATGCTTACATCTGCGGTTGGTACAACTCTCAAATGTGACAGACCTAAATATTGACCTGCATAAGGTAGAAAATCAACAGGGATAAGATCCATTAAATTCATCAAGAAAACCCAAATAAACACAGTTAATGCTAACGGCGCAATGAGTTTATTTTGACCAGTAAACATGTCCTTAACAGTATTATTGACAAACTCGAAAATCATTTCTACTGCACATTGTAGTTTACTTGGGACGCCACTGGTGGCATTTCTTGCTACACGATGGAATATCCATAAAAAGATAACACCAAGTAAGATCGAAAAGAACAATGAGTCAAGATTTAAGGTCCAAAAACCAGAACCTACTTGCAAGTTCTCAAGATGATGCTTGATATAAGCTTGTGGTGAAGCTGGAGAGGAAACCGACATATAACCCTCTTAACCTATTTTTAAAAAATAAAAAATATTGCTCATGTTTTCAGTTGAAAGATATAAGCAATTGCTGTAATAATCTGAAGTTACTATTTTAAACCTAATTGCCTATAATAAGTCAACCTTTGATTAACAAAATTAAAATTTTAGACACTTTTTACTAATTTTACGTAAATGCACGCAACTTCTTTTACTATTCTAACTTCAATATAGCTCAATTAATGGCTTAATTAATGGGCATAATTGGGGGTATTTTTACGCTTTAACTGCTGTAGCGATAGTTTCTGCCAACTTTTGCACTTCGTTTTCATTGCTTCCTTCTACCATAACACGAATTAGCGGTTCGGTTCCTGATTTACGGATCAAAACTCGACCATTATGACCAAGCTGTTTTTCTGCTTGTTTAATTGCCGCTTTCACTTCATCACTATTTAGAGGGTCATTTTCACCTGAAAATCGAACATTAATTAATACTTGTGGTAACATTGTCATACCACTGCACAAGTCAGCCAATGACATATCATTACGAATCATTGCTGCTAATACTTGTAGGCCAGCAATAATACCATCACCAGTGGTGGTTTTATCTAACAATAAAACATGTCCCGAATTTTCGGCACCTAAGCGCCAATTTTTTTCGACCATTTTTTCAAGTACATAACGATCGCCAACTTTAGCACGAGCAAATGGGATACCGAGATTTTTAAGTGCAAGTTCAAGCCCCATATTGCTCATTAATGTGCCGACAACTCCGCCTTTTAGTTGACCTTGTCTTAATGCTTCACGGGCAATGATATAGATAATTAAATCGCCATCAATTTTTTGACCTTTATGATCAACCATGATTATGCGGTCACCATCGCCATCTAAGGCAAAACCTAAATTGGCTTTTTCATCAATAACTCGTTTAGCAAGCGCTTTTATGTCAGTTGCGCCACAGTTTTCATTGATGTTAACACCATCTGGCTCACAACCAATTTTTATTACTTGTGCTCCTAGTTCTCGTAATACTTTTGGTGCTATGTGATAGGTGGCACCATTAGCGCAATCGACAACAATTTTTAATCCAGCCAAACTTAAATCATGGTCAAATGTGCTTTTACAAAATTCAATATAACGCCCTGCAGCATCGGTAATACGACTAGCTCGCCCAAGTTGTTTGGATTCAACACAATCGATCTCTTTTTCAAGTTCGGCTTCAATTTCTAATTCGATTGTATCATCAAGTTTTTTCCCTTCGGTTGAAAAGAATTTAATACCATTGTCATAAAAAGGATTGTGCGAGGCAGAAATGACAACGCCAGCATCAGCACGAAAAGTGCGGGTTAAATAGGCAATGGCCGGGGTTGGCATTGGTCCTGTAAACGCAGCGGCAACACCAGCAGAAGCAAATCCCGCTTCTAGTGCTGATTCAAGCATATAGCCTGAAATGCGGGTATCTTTACCGATTAATACTTTTTTAACACCATCTTTGGCTAGCACACGCCCAGCAGCCCAGCCTAATTTAAGCGCAAAATCTGGTGTAATAGGATACTGACCAACTTTACCGCGAATCCCATCTGTACCAAAATATTTTCGATTAGACATTATATTCCCTCACACTAACATTTATTATTTCTAACAACTATCTTTTAATAAAAAGTATATTTTAATTTGTGAAAAACTTTCAAGAAAGTATACCTTTTAATATAAAACTACTCTCGATTATCATTGGCAAATTTTAATAATCCTTGGCTCTCTTTAATAAAACGTTCAGCATAACTACCAAACCATTGCGTAACTTCGTTAAAACTTTTAATAAAGTTAGTTTTGTCACGTTGTTCAATAAGTTCGACCATTTGACCAAAGCGTTCATAGTAGCGTTTGATTAATTCAATATTATCATCTGACGCCATGATGATATCGGCATAAAGCTCGGGATCTTGAGCAAATAAGCGTCCAACCATCATCAATTCAAGGCGATAAATTGGTGAAGAAAGTGCGATCAATTGCTCTAAATCGGCCTGTTCTCGTTGCAAATTGACACCATATGAGAACGAAGTGAAATGGCGTAATGCTTGGATGAATGACATGCATTTGTCATGCTCCTTGGCATTAATCGCACATAAATTTGCACCCCAAATACGCATTTGTTCTATTAGCCATTGGCATTTATCTGGATATCGCCCTTCACAATAAACAATAATTTGTTTAGCTAAATTTGGTACATCTGGACCAAACATGGGGTGTAAACCGACTACAGGTCCTTGATGTTTATCAAGCATTGCTTGGAGAGGCTTGGCTTTTATGGATGTAAAATCCGTTAAAATACAATCTTTGGGTAATGGTGGTAGTTGTTTAATGACTTCACAGGTTTTGTTAATAGGTACTGTCACGATAATGGCCGCTGCATCAGCAACCACTTCGGCGGCTTGATGCATAGTTTTGGAGCCTAATGTTTTAACCTGATAGCCAGATAAGGTAAATAAACGAGCAAACAATCGCCCCATTTGCCCATTACCACCAACAATCACTATTGATCCTTGACCACTATAAACTTTTTTAAAACCTTTATCATTTTCGCTAATATAAGACTCACGCATTAAACGACGTAAAATATCTTCTATTAAATTGGGGGATATACCTACTCTTTCAGCCTCACCTCGCCTTTTAGCTAACATATCCGCTTCACGTTTGGAATCATAAATCGGAATGCCATGTTTGCTTTTTACTTCGCCAACTTCGGCAACTAATGCTAATCGCTTTGTAATTAAAGATAAAATGGATTTATCAACTTCATCGATTTTATCGCGCAAGGCAAGTAATTCCGTAGACATATTTAGTGATTCCCTTTATCACAAATGGTGGTTTTTATTGTAATAGCTTAACAGTATAACGTATTTTTGTTACGATGCGTATTTAGTTTATAACATGGCATTAAATATAATAAATTTATTATGAAAGTTATCTCGTTTAATATTAATGGCCTTCGTGCTAGAATTCACCAGTTAACCGCAATTATTGAGACTCATCAACCAGATATTATTGCTTTACAAGAAACTAAAGTTCATAACGATCAGTTTCCTATTGGCGAATTAGCACAGTTTGGTTATCACTTACATTATCACGGACAAAAGGGCTATTATGGGGTGGCGTTATTAACCAAGGAACAACCTTTGTCTGTACAATGTGGCTTTCCAAACGATAGTGAGGATGCTCAATGTCGTTTGATTATAGCTGAGTTACCAACCAATCAAGGCAATTTAACGGTAATCAATGGTTATTTCCCTCAAGGTGAAAGTTTACACCATGAAATTAAATACCCGGCTAAACTTAAATTTTACAATGACTTAATACAGTATTTACAAGATCATCAATTAAATAATCAACTAACTTTAGTTATGGGCGATATGAATATTTGCCCAACCGATTTAGATATAGGCATTTCCGAAGATAGCCGTAAACGATGGCTTCGTACAGGAAAATGTTCATTTTTACCGGAAGAACGAAAATGGATAAACAACTTAATGTCTCTCGGTTTTATTGATACTTACCGCAATGCTCACCCAACTGAACTTGAGTATTCTTGGTTTGATTATCGTACTAAAGGTTTTGAAACCCATAATGGGTTAAGAATTGATTTAATATTAGCTAGTCAAAAAATGATGACTTATTGTAAACAAACGGGTATTGATTATGATATTCGTGCAATGATAAAACCATCTGATCATGCACCAATTTGGGCTCAATTTGATTTAGTATAAACCTTTATAGTTATAATATAGTTGTAATAAGGACAATAGCATGCAAAACAATTCAATTTTATCAGTGAAAGATCTTAATCAAATGGTTAAAGAATTGCTTTGTGATGCTATTGGCCAGATCTGGTTAATAGGTGAAATATCAAACTTTTCACGTCCATCATCAGGTCATTGGTATTTTTCGTTAAAAGACGATAGTGCACAAGTACGCTGTGCTATGTTTCGCAATAGCAATTTTCGTGCGGGTTTTACCCCACAAAATGGGCAACAAGTTTTAGTTAGGGCCACAGTGACACTATATGAGGCACGTGGTGAATACCAACTGGTTATTGATAAAATCCAAGCAGCAGGTACGGGATTATTACAGCAAAAGTTTGAGCAACTAAAACAAAAGCTGTCTGAGGAAGGTTTATTTGATTCTACCAATAAACAGCCATTACCAGAAAACATTCGCACAGTTGGAATTATCACTTCATCAACGGGTGCGGCATTGCATGATATTTGTCAGATATTAAAACGCCGAGATCCAAGTTTGCATTTAATTATTTACCCAACACAAGTTCAGGGCAATGAAGCGGCAGGGCAAATCGCTAACATGATTCATATTGCCAACATTCGTCAAGAATGTGATGTATTAATTGTTGGACGAGGTGGTGGCTCGCTTGAAGACTTATGGTCATTTAATGAAGAAGTGGTAGCCAGAGCTATTTTTGCTAGTCAAATATCTATTGTGAGTGCGGTTGGGCATGAGATTGATTTTACGATTGCCGATTTTGTGGCTGATGTTAGAGCGGCAACCCCATCTGCAGCAGCCGAGCTTGTTAGTCGAGACAGTTTACAACAAGTAAAACGTTTGCAAGTTCAACAGCAGCATTTAACCATGGCAATGGATTATTATTTAATGCAATGCCGAGAAAAACTCAATAAATGGCGACATCAATTACAGACTCAACATCCACAAACAAAGCTAGAAAAACAATTAAATCAACTTTTAGCTTATCGCCATTCATTATCTGAAAATATTCAGCAATATTTGCTCAGACTATCAAATCGCCATAATTCACTCGATAAAAGACTATTACGAGTATCTCCACAAAATAATATTACCTATTTAGGGCAATTTACTTGGCAAAAACAACAGCAATTAATTAGTTTAATTAAACAAAAGTTAACAAAATCACAACATCAATTTGCTTTACAAACCTCTCAACTTAACAACGTTAGTCCGCTAGCTACTCTCGAACGAGGTTATTCAATTACCACCGACCAAAACAACACAGTGGTTCGTCGCTCTGAGCAAGTCACGGTGGGTGACATTATCGTAACAAGGCTGAAAAAAAGTAAACTTATTAGCCAAATTACTGAAATAACTAACTAACGTGAAGTTTATTTCTAATAATATAGAAAATAATCAAATCATTTACAATAATAAATAAACAGACATTACTATAAAAACAATCAAACTCTAGAACAAATTGCAGGCTATTGACTAAAAAATTATTAAAATTTATCTTATTTCAAATGATAAAATTATTTGCAAATCAATATCTACAAGGCATAATAAAAGCAATTTATTGGAATTTGATTATTACGGCGTAATAAATCATAAGGAGTGATAATGAAAAAAGTTAGCTTAATGATAATATTAATCTCTTGTGCATTAACATTACAAGGTTGTGTTGCTGCCGTGATTGGTGTTGGAGCAGGTGCGACAGCAAAAGTTGCAACCGATCCTCGTACTGCGGGTACTCAAGTTGACGATACCACTCTAAGTTCACGCATGGGTATGAAAATTAAAAATAACGGACCATTTTTTATTGGATCACGCATTATATCGAGTGCTTATGGTGGCAATATTCTTTTAGTTGGTCAAGCAAATAGTAATCAAATTGAAAAGGCCGAAAGTCTTGCTTACCAAGTTGAAGGGGTAAAAAAAGTCTATAACCAAATTCGTATTGGAGAGCCTGTTGGCGCAGGGACTATTACCAATGATACTTGGATAACGACTCAGATTAAATCTCAGTTAGTTTTAGATGCCAAAACAAAAGCTCGCAAAATTAAAGTAGTAACTGAAAACGGCGAAGTTTTCTTAATTGGTATTGTTACGTCAGAAGAAGGTAAAGTAGCAGCCGAAATTGCAAGTAAAGTCCGTGGTGTAAAAAAAGTTATCACACTATATACGTATACTGAAGATTAAATAGTGACTATACAAAAGACTGGGGGGGGCGATTAGCCCCCTTTTTTATACAACTGATTTAATGCGCTCAATTAATTTAGTAAGCCCTTGCAAACGAGATTGGCTTAACTCATCAGAAATTTTCAGTTGGCTTAATAAGGATTGAAAATTGAGCATAGCAATTTCTTGCGCTGTTTTATTATTAGCAACAATAATTAAGATTGCCAATAATCCTTTCACTATTCGACCTTCACTATCACCACTAAAAACATAGGTATCATCTGTCTGTTTTTGATAAGTCAACCAAACTCGGTTTTCGCAGCCATTGACTTGATTTTGCGCTGTCTTTTGCTCTTCAGGAAAATCAGGTAATTGCTTTGCTAACATCACTAACTGTCGATAACGATCTTGCCAATTATGTTGCTTTGCGAATAATTCGGCTAAGCTTTGCTGTGATAGCATAATATTGACCTATTTACTGTTAACTGTTTGTAAAAAAGTTTCAGGAAACTATACGTTTCAGTATAAAATCACACTAATATTTCAATTACATTTTGCAATACTGAAATAAATTTATCCACATCTTGCTGATTATTATATGGCATCAATGAAACACGAACCGCTCCGTGGCATCCTAATTTATTCATCAAAGGCTGGGCACAAAGCTCACCAGTACGGATGGCAATATTTTGTTCACTTAACAAAATAGCAATATCATTATGATGAATATTATTGATATTAAAAGTGATTATCGGGCTATCATCCACACTATAAAATTGAATATCGGCAAATTGGTTTAGTTGTGATTTTGCATAATAAGCTAGCTGTTTTGTGTAGTTTTCAGCTTGCTTATTATCCCAACTTTTTAACCACTCAAGTACGGAATTAAAACCAACAATACCTGCAATATTAGGCGTACCAGCTTCAAATTTATAAGGAAGATCTTCTTGAATAAAATCATCAAACGAAGCACTTTTTAGCATTTTACCGCCACCATGCCAAACCGACATTAGCTCAAGTAATGCCTTTTTACCATATAAAACGCCAAGCCCCGTTGGACCATACAATTTATGGGTAGAAAAGGCATAAAAATCGATATCTAATTGGTTAACATTAATTGCATGATGAACAACACCTTGCGCACCATCCACCATTAAAACCGCATCATATTGATGAACAATGTTGCTTATTTTAGCTAAATCAGGGCAAAATCCAGTTACGTTTGACATTTGAGTCACTGCAACAATCTTGGTCTTAGCTGACATTAACGACGATAACTCATTAACATCCGACGACCACTTAACGACTTTAGCTCCCGTTTGCTTAGCCACAATCAACCAAGGTAACAAATTACTATGATGCTCTAATTCACTCACAATAATTTCATCTTCAGATTGTAACAGCGATCGAGCATAGCTTTGCGCAATTAAGTTAATTGACTCGGTTGCACCCCGTGTCCAGATAATTTCAGCACTACTATTAGCGTGAACCAAATCGGCAACATTTTGTCTTGCCTTATCAATTGTTGCAGTTACTTGCAAAGCATCTTGGTGTAAACTACGTTTTGCAGTAGCAGTATTCTGGGCATAATACACAAATGTCGCATCAATCATTGATACCGGTTTAAGTGCTGTTGCTGCCGAATCAAGATATATGCTTTCACTATTAAGTGCAGGAAAATTTGCCCGAAACTGTTCAGGCAGAAAATGCTTATTGGGTAAGTTCAAGTCCGGCAATCCCATTCCAGTAACCATTACAATCTCGGTTATGTTCAATTTGTAGTGGATTTAATCCATCTTCGTTAGCTTTAAACTGCTTAATAATATCAAGTGTTTCAATACCAAGTGGTGAAATCCTAACGATATCAACCAATCCTTTCATCTCTTTTAGATTATTTCCCAAATTGTAACAATAACCGCTTTGAGTCTGAATACCGTTTAACACAAATACTTTCTGTTGTTCTTGTGAAAACACCTCACGTCCAACAGGATACTTAATACAACAAGTTTCGCATTTATCTTTAGGCTTATCTTCCGATCTTGCGGTAAAACAGCGAGCTGAATAAGCTAAAGGTAAATAACCATAACTAAACACTTCAACTTCAAAATTTCGTGCGATATTTAAACTCTCAAACTGTTTAAGCACATTACTCAACCAATCACGAGAAAGTTCAACCGGCATACACCAGCGAACCATACCTTGTTTTTGTAATAATTTTAAAGTTAAAGCGTTATAACAGTTAATAGCCGGACCTGCAACAAATGGCAATTTATGCTCATGCGCCACATTAATGGCAGCTAAATCGTTTGCTTCGACTAAAAACTCCCCATTATTAACCAATTGCCTTAAGTCATTTAATTCTGATGGTGCTTCAAGTAAAGCTAATGTAGAAAGCACTACCTGTTTACCGGATTTAGCAATCTCTTTTGCTAATTCAATCCAGTTTGGTACTTTCATTTCACGGCGCTTGGTACAAACCGTTTCGCCCATATAAATAATATCCGCTTGACTTTCTTTAGCGGCGTAATAAAACGCTTCTGTTGTGGTTTTAGGCCAATAATAAAACACTGGTCCTAATGCGTATTTCATGGTTTTGCTCACTATATTTATGTTAGATCTTTCTCAATGATTTACGTTGATGCTGTTAGCACATTACCTATTGCTAACTCACACCTTATTGCCATTTACGGTGATAAGCGCCTAATGTTGTTTGTGTGCCTTCTGACACCGAACCAAGCGTATCGATCCAGCGTTGTTCAGCTTGGAACGATTGCGGATTAGCCTTATAGCGATCGATAGCTTGTCTCCATACTTTTGTAACTTGCTCGACATAAGCTGGGCTACGCTG
Organism: Gilliamella sp. Occ3-1; assembly: GCF_001690655.1. Lineage (GTDB taxonomy): Bacteria > Pseudomonadota > Gammaproteobacteria > Enterobacterales > Orbaceae > Gilliamella > Gilliamella apicola_P. The sequence continues at coordinate 179,246 of NZ_LZHQ01000004.1, read as the reverse complement.
ACGACCTTCTATTTTGACCGATGCGATATTAGCAGCAAACAGTTCAGGCAATAGCTCAATGGTATTCAAACTTGTTGGCTCCTCGATAGGATGATAAAGCTCCTGACCAACAAAATAACGACCTTTACATAGAGTTGGATAACCTGCGTTCTCGCCTTTCTTGTGGCAATCAATTAACACATTATTCAGTCTTGATTCCAGTCCTTTCTCAGTTTCTTCCCAACGAACAAATTTGGCAGGCGAACATGCGCCAACGGTATTAGGGGATTCGCCAGTTAAGTAAGATGACAAATAACATCGACCTTCCGCCATAATACACAAACTACCAAAAGCAAACACTTCAAGCGGAACTGGCGAAACTTGTGATAACTGTTTAACTTGATGCATCGAAAGTACGCGTGGCAAAACAATGCGATGTACCTGAAAATTATTATAGTAAAACTTAATCGACTCTTCATTGGTCGACGACGCTTGCACAGAAACATGACGCTCAAGATTAGGGTATTTTTCAGCCGCATAATCAAGCATAGCAAGATCGGCAATAATTAAAGCATCAGCACCAATATTAGCCGCAGTATCAACCGCACATTGCCAACGCTGAAAATTTTCTGGATGGGCAAAAGTATTAATAGCAATATGCAATTTTTTGCCGTGTTTGTGTACATAATCTGAAGCTTCAATCAATCGCTTTTCATTAAAATTTAAACCAGCAAAATGACGGGCATTGGTATCGTCTTTCAAACCAATATAAACAGCATCAGCGCCATTATCAATGGCCACTTTTAATGATGGTAAAGATCCCGCTGGACAAAGAAGTTCCATAATTATTCCTAACTCAATTTTTATAGTTTATACACTCTGTATTATGCAATAATTCAGAGTGTAATGCGAATATAAAGCGGTGATTATGCTTAAAAAATGAATGGTGCTGTCTAACTACCGCCGAAGTATTGAATAATTGCGCTTACAGCAATCCTCTAAAATTGTTCTGCAAAAATAGAAATTTCTTTTTATAGCGAGTAGTTAGTGCTAGCGATGAAAACATCTAAAATATAAGAAACAATTTTATAATCAATCTGCTAGACACCTATTTTTTACATTGCATGAATAATATTCTACTTTTTGCTGTACTATTTTTAGGGGGGAAATTATAATTTGATATTCAAAAAATTTGTAATGTTAAAAATAAAAATATTGGCATTGTACATTACTAATCTATTTGATAATCCTCTTATTGAGTTCATGTCAATTAATGGCAATTTTTTGTTGCTTTTAGTTTGTTTATTTATTTTTTAGTATTATTATCAATATATCCCATATAAACATCGGGAAATAGTGTGAGCAAATTAAAAAATAAAATAAGTCGGCGTAATTTTTTACAAAAATCATTAACTATAGCAAGTGTAGCAGCGCTAACGAATAATATGCAGCTACCTTTTGTCTATGCAGTTCCAAAAACTAATGCTAAAAGTAGCATAATCCCTACTAATTCCACAGATGAAGAAAAAATTGTTTATAGTGCTTGTTTAGTAAACTGCGGTAGTCGTTGTCCTTTAAAAGTTCATGTCAAAAACGATATTATTACTAAAATAACGTCAGAAGAAGGAATTAATGATTCTGTTTTTGGCTTGCATCAAATTCGCCCTTGTCTTCGTGGCAGATCTGTTCGTTGGCGAACTTATGATCCTGAACGCTTAAAGTATCCTATGCTACGCATTGGTAAACGTGGTGAGGGTAAATTTAAACGTATTTCATGGGATGAAGCCATTAGTCTACTAGCCAATAAACTTAAATATACCATTAATCGGTATGGCAACGAGGCAATTTATTATCAATATGGTACTGGTACTACAGGTGCAAATATTTCGGGACGCAGTGCATGTAAGCGGTTTTTGAGTACTATTGGTGGTTACTTGAATTATCATGGTGACTATTCAAGTGGACAGATAACCGCCATTCAACCCTATATTTATGGTAATGCAAAAGAATCTTTATTAGACCAAATAAAATATTCCGATCTAGTTGTAATGTTTGGGCAAAATATTGCTGAAACCCGAATGTCTGGTGGTGGGCAAGTTACAGAGCTATTTAATGCATTATCACAAAGTAAGGCAAGAATAATTATTATTGATCCAAGACGTAGTGAAAGTGTTGTCGGTTATAATGCTGAGTGGATCCCGATTATTCCCGGTACCGATGCTGCGTTAGTTGCTGCTATTGGCTATGCTTTACTTGAAGAAGATCGTATTGATGATGCGATGCTCAATCAATATTGTGTCGGTTGGAACGCTGATTCATTGCCTGACAGTGCACCGCCTTTTAGTGATTTTAAATCTTATATTCTCGGATTGGGTGACGATAGAACGCCTAAAACACCAGAATGGGCAGCGAAAAAGACAGGTATTGCTGCGGCACAAATTCGTAAGCTAGCACTGGATATTGTTAATGCTAAAGCTGCATGGATTTCTCAAGGTTGGGGAGCTCAACGTTGGCAAAATGGTGAACATACCACAAGGGCTATTATGATATTGCCTATTATCACTGGTCAGTTTGGTAAACGTGGCACTAATATTGGAACCTGGGGTGGAAGTGTGACTTATCCTGTTCCTAGTTTAAGTTTGCTAAATCCAATTAAAACCAGTATCCCATTTTTTTTATGGACCAAAGCGATTGAAAATCCGCTTAGTATGACAGCTAAAAACTCTTATTTACTTGGTAAAGATAAACTTGATGTTGGTATTAAATTTATTTGGAGTTATGCAAGTAATGTTATTGGTAATCAACATGCTGATCTCAATCGTACTCACCAAATTTTGCAAGATGAATCTAAATGTGAATTTATTCTTGTTTGGGATACGCATATGACCGCATCAGCCAAATATGCAGATTTACTGCTACCCGATGTGTCATCGGTAGAAAATAATGATTTGATTAATAACTCTTATGCATCAGGTGCTTATAGTTATTTAATTCGAATGCAACGGGCTATTAAACCTCTTTGGGAAAACCGGGCAGCTTATGATGTATTAACCGATCTTTCTGAAAAGCTGGGCGTAAAAGATAAATTTACACAAGGTCGTACTCAAGATGAGTGGATAGAATATTGCTATGAAAAACTCCGCAAACAAAATCCTAATCTGCCAACTTTTGCCGAAACCGATGGTATGGGGGTAATTGATCGTAAGTTAACTAATAGTGATACTCAGATTGGTTTACAAGCATTTAGAGAAGATCCTCTTAAAAATCCTTTAAGTACACCATCAGGAAAAATCGAAATTTATTCGGAGGCATTAGCAAAAATTGCCAGTGAGTGGGAGTTTGATAAAGATGATAAACTTTATCCAATTCCGGCATATTTGCCTGCTATTGAAGGCAGTGAAGATAAACCAAAACGTAAAAAATACCCATTGCAACTTATTGGGTTTCATACCAAAGGCCAATGTCATTCTTCTTACAGTAATTTACCGCAATTGCGTGAGGCTGTTGCCAGTAGCATTTGGATCAATCCATTTGACGCTGAGCAAAGGCAGATTAAGCATGGGCAATTGGTTGAAGTTTATAACGATCGTGGTCGTGTGTATATTCCTGCCAAAGTTACGCCAAGGATATTACCAGGTGTGATTGCGATTCCTCAAGGTTTATGGGCTAAAACTAATGTAGCTGGGATTGATATTGGCGGATGTATTAATCGCTTAACATCATTGCGCCCAACAGTACTTGCAAAATCGAATCCGCAGCATACCAATCTGGTTGAAGTTAAACCATTATCGGTTACAGGATTAACGTCGTAAATTAAAGAGCGGATAATAAAAATGCAATATGGATTTTATATTGATTCATCAAAATGTACCGGTTGCAAAACCTGCCAACTCAGTTGTAAAGACGAAAAAGACAATGCTTTAGGTGTTCATTTTCGCCGTGTTTATGAATATGGTGGAGGTGCTTGGCAGCAGGTTGATGGTATGTGGCAAAACGATACCTTTACCTATTATTTATCTATCTCATGTAATCACTGTGAAGAACCAGCCTGTGTACAAGGTTGCCCAACAGGTGCAATGCATAAACGAAAGCAAGATGGTTTAGTGGTTGTTAATCAAGATGTTTGTATTGGTTGTCGATATTGCGAAATGCGTTGTCCTTATGGAGCACCGCAATATGATCATCAAAAAAAGGTCATGTCAAAATGTGATGGCTGTTATGAACGTGTGGCTAAAGGTTTAAAACCAGTATGCGTTGAATCTTGCCCTCAGCGTGCGTTAGATTTTGACGAAATAGAGAAACTGCGTCATCGCTATGGTGATGAATGCAATATTGCACCACTACCAAGTTCACAGCTTACTAAACCTAATATTGTGATAAAACCACATGCACATGCCAAGGCATCTGGTGATACATTAGGTAAAGTACTTAATCCTGAGGAGGTATGAGTTATATGCATGAATTACCATTGGTTTTTTTTACTGTATTTGGGCAGTTATCCGCTGGTATGGTATGGTTAGGAGGGCTATTTTATTTAGTTAATCGTGACCCAAATCGGAATATTATTATCCAAAAAATCAATATAATCGCTCTAATTTTTATGGCTATAGGTATGGCGATAGCCTCGTTTCATCTAGGTAAACCCTTGCGCGCGTTAAATGTTATATTTGGTATTGGGCGATCACCAATGAGTAATGAAATTTTCACCTTTGGCGTATTATTCGGTGTTACCTTTGCATGGGTGCTAATAAACTATTATGTACTACATCCGAATACCAATAAATTAAAAATAATCAAAAAGATTTGTTTGCAACTCAAGCAAATTCCGCACTTAGAGCAAATATTGGCAACACTTTTAACTATCATCAGTCTATTTTTTGTTTGGACGATTGTATTAACCTATATGTTACCAACCGTAAAAACATGGAACACCTATTACACCGCGATACAAATGTACACTGCCATGCTAGCTTTAGGAGGCGCTGCTATCACACTATTAGGACTACCGCGACATGGTTATATGGCTTGTATGACAGGAAGCTTATTTATTATTTTATTGAAAGTACCTTATACCCACTTAATGGCCACAATCGCACCAGAACTTACTCATCAACAACATAGCTGGATGATGATTGAATGCATACTATTAATCATGGCATTAATATTAATGACTATCAACATTTGGCAAAAACGTAATTCAACAATTATTTATAGCATTGCCTTTATTGGTATCTTCATTGGCGAAATCAGTGGGCGTATTGCATTTTATAACTTATGGACAATTCCGATGTAATGTATCATCAATACGATACACTTATAGTCAGGTAGCGATTTAATGAAAAATAACCAAGCAACGCATTTAGATAAACTCACATCTACCATTTTAGCCAAAGTATTAGGTGCTTTTTTTTATTATCCACCAGATCATCAAACGGTTAAACCACTCATTGATACCTTATGTCAAATTGAGCATATCACTAACTGGCAAAATGCCGTGCTTATTGGTGAACAGTGCCAAATAATTGCGACTCAAATCAACAACTCAGAACTTAATTACCAATTTTCACTATTATTTGAAGGACAGGGTAGCATGTCTGCGCCACCATGGGGATCGATCTATTTAGATCAAAAACAATTATTAATGGGCGAATCACAAGAGCGCTATCGTCAATTTTTACAGCAACACGGGGTAATACTCAATACAGGTATCAACGAACCTGAAGACCAATTTGGATTAATGCTAATGGCTTACGCCATGCTGCTTGAAAATAATAACTATACAGCAGCAAAACAGTTAATCAATGAACATTTATTAATTTGGTCTCCAACCTATTTAAAAAAGCTGAAGCAAAATAAGATAAGTCCATTTTATCGCGCATTAGCTATGATTGCTGAGCAATATTTGCAGATACTTTAATTATATTTTTCTATTAAAAAATAGTTATTTCAGGTGAATGATTATTTTACTTAATACTGGATTATAACTTGTCATACTATAACATTGCAGCTTTTATCGTAATCGGTATAATCCACGCACGCTATGCTTTTTCAAGGTAATTAATATTAATGTTAGCTTATTTACAACTAATGCGATTAGATAGGCCTATTGGCTCATTGCTTTTACTCTGGCCGACTCTTTGGGCAATCTGGCTTGCAGGTCATCCTTCTATTTATATAACAGTTATTTTTATACTTGGCGTATTTGTAATGCGCTCAGCAGGTTGTGTGGTGAATGATTATGCTGATCGTCATTTTGATGCACATGTTGAACGGACTAAAAATCGCCCACTGGCTCGTGGTGCACTGACTAAAAAAAACGCATTATGGATGTTATTTGTATTATTACTTATTGCACTTTGCTTATTGCTAACTTTAAATAAACTATCATGGTTGATAGGCTGTTTTGCATTATTAACAGCACTGATTTATCCGTTTATGAAACGTTATACCCATTTACCTCAGGTCATCTTAGGTATCGCATTTGGTTGGAGTATTCCGATGGTGTATGCAGCTACTACTGAGCAGTTCCCATTAACCTGTTGGTTGCTTTTCTTTACTAATATTTGTTGGACAATTGCTTATGATACAGAATATGCAATGGTTGATCGCAATGATGATGTAAAAATTGGTATAAAATCTACTGCTATTTTATTTGGACAATATGATAAGTTAATTATAGGGATATTGCAGGCAGTTGTGGTAATTGGGTTAGTCATGATTGGTATCATCAACCAATTATCATTGTTTTTTTATATTGCTTTATTGCTTATTGCAATGCTATTTATTTACCAACAATGGCTAATCAAAAATCGAGAACGAAAACCTTGCTTTCAAGCTTTTTTAAATAATAATTATGTTGGTTTTATTGTTTTTTTAGGTCTATTTTTTGTTTAAAAATTAAGGTATTTTCTAAAGGCTATTTCACGATAAGGGTTGGGATATTTTATCCCTTTGATTGTAGTAACTAGCAATAGTGATAATGTCCGATTTAGATGTTCTTATACGGAAACCCACTAAAATTACTTGTATCATCTAATACTCATCGCTTCGAGACCATCTGCTCTATACTTAGAGATTCAAAGCTCATAGCTTCAAATTTTTTGCAGAAAGATTTCCACACGAAAAAGAAGCCAGACTAAACCTTGAGTGAAAACTATAAATTATAAAAATCACCTTCAATTGAAAACATAAACAAAATTAATGCAATACCTAATTGATTTTATAAGAAGAAAACATAATAATTTTTTCAATCTCAAAAGAAAAATATTGCTATTACAAAATGTGTCAACAATTCAAACCCAACCATTTAACTAAAAGCCTTTCTTTATGCAATTAGCCTTGTTCTGCAAGAGTTGCTTGTACAATTCTTAATGCATCAAACGTTTCTTTTACATCATGCACACGAATAATCTGCACCCCTTTCATTGCCGCTATCACCGCACAAGATACACTGCCTAACATGCGTTCTTGCGGTGGCATATTTAGCACTTGTCCTATCATGGATTTTCGGGACATACCTACTAATAAAGGCAGGTTGAAATGATGAAACCGTTCAAGCGTTGCTAATAGTCGGTAATTGTGTGCTAATGTTTTACCAAATCCAAAACCAGGGTCTAGTATGATTTTTTGGCGGTCAATGCCTACGCTTATGCAGCGTTCGATCTGTTTTGCAAAAAAATCATCGACTTCTTGATAGATATCTTGCTCGTAGTGTGGTGCATTTTGCATGGTTTGGGGGGCGCCTTGCATGTGCATGACGCAAACTGGTAAGCCGGTTTGTGTTGCGGCTTCAAGTGCACCTGGCTCTGTTAAGGCTCGAACATCATTAATTAGGTGGGCCCCTGCTTTAGCTGATTCAGTCATTATTTGTGGCTTTGAGGTATCAACCGAAATCCAAACATCAAAATAACGAGCAATTTTTTCAACTAATGGCACAACACGGTTTAGCTCTTCATCAACTGATACCTCGGTAGCACCGGGGCGTGTTGATTCGCCCCCTACATCAATAAATGTTGCGCCAGCTTGAATCATGCTGTCAACACGACGCATGGCGTCATCAAGATTGTTATAATTTCCGCCATCAGAAAACGAATCAGGCGTCATATTAACAATGCCCATGATTTGTGGAAAAGAAAGATCTATTGTCTGATTTTGAAAATGTATTTCCATGATTACGAGCTCTATTTTTTTAATTTAAAATGCAGTAGATTAAGGTTAAATTTTCAATATATTTATTATGTTATTACAGCAAATTTGTTCATTAGATATTTTTATTTTATTGATAAAAAACGCGCCGAGGCGCGTTATATTTTATTTAAGTATTTTAACTTTCTGATTTAGGTGGCGTATCACTTCCTTCATTTGGTATTTTGTTCGCTGCTTGTTCGTCACTTTCTGTCCAATCATCAGGAGTGGTAATAGGACGACGAGCAATTAAATCAGCAACTTGTTTTGCACCAATAGTTTCATATTTTATTAGAGCATCTTTCATTGCATGAAGTACATCAATATTCTCTGTTAATATTTTACGTGCGCGCTGGTAATTACGATCAATAATTGCTTTGACTTCTTCGTCAATAATTCGAGCTGTTTCGTCCGAAATATCTTTCGGTCGCCCATATGAATTATCATCGGTTTCGTAAAATAGTGGACCTAAACGATCAGAAAATCCCCATTGTGTTACCATCGCTCTTGCGTATTGTGTGGCAACTTTTATGTCATTCGATGCACCAGTGGATATTTTGTTTGCGCCATAGATTAACTCTTCAGCTAGTCGTCCACCATAAAGAGTTGCAATATCACCTTCTAATTTTTCTCGACTCTCACTAACTCGATCACCCTCAGGGAGAAAGAAAGTCACACCGAGAGCTCGTCCTCGTGGAATAATGGTAACTTTATGGATTGGATCATGATCAGGCATTAAGTGACCAATAATTGCGTGCCCTGCTTCATGATACGCAGTTGAAACAAGTTGCTCTTGAGTCATGGTTAATGAACGTCTTTCAGTTCCCATGTTGATTTTATCTTTAGCTTCTTCAAATTCTTCCATGGTCACTACACGTTTATTACGGCGTGCAGCAAATAAAGCTGCTTCATTGACTAAATTTGCTAATTCTGCACCCGAGTAGCCTGGCGTACCTCTTGCAAGAACAGATAAGTCAATATCCGTTCCTAATGGTACTTTGCGTACATGTACGGCAAGAATTTGCTCGCGACCTTTCATGTCTGGTAAGCCAATTTGAACTTGGCGATCAAAACGGCCTGGACGAAGTAACGCAGGATCTAAAATATCAACTCGATTCGTTGCAGCAATGATGATGATACCACTATTGGCCTCAAATCCATCCATTTCAACTAGCATTTGGTTTAGTGTTTGTTCACGTTCATCGTGCCCTCCCATTGAACCTGCACCACGCTTGCGACCTACAGCATCAATTTCATCGATGAAAATAATACAAGGAGAGTGTTTGCGAGCTTGTTCAAACAGATCACGTACACGCGACGCACCCACACCAACAAACATTTCAACAAAATCTGAACCTGAAATGCTAAAGAAAGGTACATTCGCTTCACCGGCAATGGCCTTCGCCAGTAATGTTTTACCTGTACCAGGAGGTCCAACCATTAAAATTCCTTTTGGAATACGTCCGCCTAATTTCTGATATTTTCCTGGATCACGTAGAAAGTCAACTACTTCAGTCACTTCCTGTTTTGCTTCTTCGCTACCGGCAACATCGGTAAATTTAGTTTTAATTTGATCGGGAGTTAGCATGTGAGCTTTACTTTTGCCTATCGACATTGGTCCCCCTTTACCACCGCCTTGCATTTGGCGCATCATGAAGAACCAAAAACCAATAAGTAAAATCATAGGAAACCAAGAGACAAAAATACTAAGTATTAAGCTTGGTTTTTCATCAGGTTTACCATAGACTGGCACCTTATTGGCTAATAAATCATCCATTAATTTTTCATCAAGGTACGGGATATAGGTAACATAATTGCCACTATTTTTTGTTGTGGCAACAATTTCTCGTCCGTTAATATGCACTTCTTGAAGATTACCAGCTGCGATATCGGAATTAAATTGAGTATAATTGACTTGAGGTCCGCTATTAGATATTGAGCTAAATTGGCTAAATCCAACAATCAATGCTACAGCGATAACTCCCCAGATCAGTAAATTCTTTACCATGTCGTTCAAAAGAAAAACCTCTCATAAAAATTAATAGTTACGACTAAATTTAACGAAATATAGTACTACAAAATTATACAACTGGCTACTTCATACCCATTGCAACAATATAAACTTCTCGTGACCTTGCGCGTGAAGCCTCAGGTTTTCGAATTTTGACAGTTTTAAACATCGAACGTACTTGCTTTAGATACGCTTCAAATCCTTCACCTTGAAACACTTTAACAATAAAATTACCATTAAGAGCAAGCACGTCTTTACACATGTCTAACGCTAGTTCAACTAAATACATTGCTCTTGGTATATCAACTGCGGGTTGCCCACTCATATTTGGTGCCATGTCTGACATGACTACTTGGACTTTTTCTTTGCCAACCCGTTCAAGTAACGCTTTTAAAACTGCTTCATCCCGAAAATCGCCTTGAAGAAAGTCAACACCAACAATGGGATCCATAGGAAGTAAGTCACAGGCAATAATACGTCCTTTATTGCCAATAAGCGATGCAACATATTGTGACCAACCGCCAGGAGCTGCTCCTAAATCAACAACCGTTATTCCTGGCTTAAATAATTTGTCACTTTTTTGAATTTCTTCAAGTTTGAACCACGCTCTAGAACGGAGCCCTTTTTTTTGTGCTTGTTGTACAAAGCGATCATTAAAATGTTCATTGAGCCAACGAGTTGAACTTGCTGAGCGTTTTTTATTACTCACAACTAATAAATCCTTAATGTAAGAGGTCACTTCATTGATTACAAACATATATAAGGGTAGAATAGCAAAATTACAACTTAATGTGATAAAAATTTAATGAATTTATCGAATAAACAAAAAAAGTATTTAAAAAGTGAAGCTCATTATTTAAAACCTATTGTGATGATTGGGGCTAATGGATTTACCGAAGGTGTACTTGCCGAGATTGACAACGCTTTAAATTTCCATGAGTTGATTAAAATTAAGGTTTCTGCTGAAGATCGTGAAACAAAAAAGCTTATTTGTGATGCAATTGTACGCGAAACAAAAGCGTTACCAGTGCAATTGGTTGGTTCTAATTTCACTATTTTTAGACCAAGCGAAGATAAGAAAATTTCCCTACCTAAATAAATGCAACAGGGCTTAGCCCTGTTGCATTTATCATCTACTTTTGTAATTGATTTATTTAATAATTAGATATATTCAACCTTAATAATATCAAATTCAACATCCCCCCCTGGCGTTTTAATTTGTACTGTATCACCGTCTTCTTTGCCGATTAAACCTCTGGCAATAGGTGAGTTGACTGAAATAAGATTTTGTCTGTAGTCAGCTTCATCATCTCCTACGATACGATATGTTGTCTCTTCGTCCGTTTCAATATTTATTACTGTTACTGTAGCACCAAAAATAATACGACCAGTATTTTTTACTTTGGTAATATCAATAATTTGAGCTTGTGATAATTTACCTTCGATTTCTTGAATACGACCCTCACAAAAACCTTGCTGTTCTCTTGCTGCATGGTATTCAGCATTTTCCTTTAAATCTCCATGAGCTCTTGCCTCTGCTATTGCTGCCGTTATTTGTGGTCTTTTAACATTTTTTAGCTCTTCTAATTCGGCTCGTAATAGTTCAGCTCCCTTGACTGTCATTGGGATTTGTTTCATCTAAGTATCTCCCGTTTTTACTCATTTAGTAAATAAAAAGTAACTATCACTTATCTTAATCAAAAGAAAGAGAAAGTTAATTGTTCTTTTGGTTATTTAAAAACATTATAGTGAATAATTATATATTAACTGTAAAGCTGACTTAATAACAAATTATTTATACCGAAAATAAGATGATATTTTGATTAAAATCGGTTATCGTAATGTAACTACCAGTAGTTGATTATAACAATTATATTTATTTATGCGACGATTACGATTTTATATAATCATCTTCCTAACCATTATTTGGTTTTTGGTATTGTTGTCTTATTTTATCGTGCAAACTTCGTTTGGAGCTAAAATAATTAGTCAACAATTATCCAAATTAAGTTCATATACAATCTCAATCGGCAGTGTTAATCACTCTTTTTCAAATTTTTATGAACTGATTTTTGATGATGTTGTTGTCAATGATAATAATCAAGAGATTGTTAATGTTCCTAAATTAGTTGTGGGGTTTGATAAAAATGATCTATGGCAATTAAGTCATTTTAAATATGTTACTGTTATTAATGGCACTATTAATAATACTCAATCTAGTAATTATGCTTTTTCAGCAAATACACTAAGATTTGTTGATTCAACCATTAATATTTTGGCCAATAATGGAAAGGACAAATTTTCTTTCACAAAAATCAATGGGGGGCTTCAACCTTTTTCTTCATCAGGAGCAGATAAATATCAATTTGATTTTACCTCGCAAGAAACTTTGTTAAATCAAATATCAATAAAATCCTTGCTTATTCAAGGATTCCATCGAGATGGTATTACAACCATTACTAATTTAGGTGGGAATATTAATGACGGATTTTTTGTTAGTAAATTAAAAATACAGGCCGACGATATTTTAAATATCGAACAATTAAATTTGCATAATATACATTTTCAATCAACTGATGATGATTTTTTTGATAAATATTCTCATGTCCTACCAAAGCTAACAATCAAACAATTATTAATACAGGAAAGTAGTATTCAGCTGCCTAGTTTTTTAATAGAAAAAGGCAATATTGAAGCGACGAATCTTCGTTATGAAGGGCAATGGAGTTTTGATCAGGGTTCCGTTATTTTTACTGCTGAGGAAATTGTTTGGCATGATGAGTTATTTTCGTCGGTATTAGCACAATTATCATTCCAAAACCAAGAAGCGACAATTCAAAAAGTATTAGCAAAATGGAATAAAGGTAGTATAACTTTTTCTGGTAAGTGGAAAGATAATACCTTACATCTAGATCAATTAATGCTAGCGGATATTGTCTATGAGATTCCTGAAAATTTAGGACAGAGTCTGTTACCTAATATTTTTAGAAATATTAAGCTTGATAAGCTGAATATTTTTCAAAGTTTGATAATTAGAAAGCAGAGCGATTTTCCTTTTAGTTTATATAATTTTCAAGCTTCAGGTAAAGATATCACTTTAGCAAAAGCGCAAAAATTAGGACTATTTTCAGGAACTTTTTTTTTGAAATCTGAAAAAGCTTCGTTAAATCGAATTGATATTCGTTATCCAGATCTTGTTCTCAAATTTGATTCTGATAACTATCCTTCATTAACTTTCAGTTCTTTAACTAATGGGGGAATAATTGAGTCGAGAGCAAAAGTTGATTTATCGCAAAATGAACTGTTATCTTTGCAATTTGATGCTTATGGCGTAACAAGCTTGCTACTAGAAAATTGGAAATTGATAAAAAAACCGCCAAATGCTATGAATTACTCAGCTAATTTACATGGTAAATTACAACCATTTAATTTATCAGGTAAATTTTCGGCAAATGGGAATGAGTATATCATTAATCTTGCGCATTGATTTTTACAAAAGCATCCTTATATAACATCGTTAAGATGTTTAAGTTATTATGTTCATTTGAGCTTAAAAAACTCAATAATAAGTAATATGAGGTAGTAATAGTGCTTATAAGATTAGATAAATGGCTTTGGGCGGCAAGATTTTATAAGTCTCGATCGTTAGCACGAGAAATGGTTGACGGTGGTAAAGTGCATTATAATGGCCAACGTACCAAACCAAGTAAGCTTGTTGAAGTCGGTGCAATCTTAACGCTTCGCCAAGGTTCTGATCAAAAAACAGTTCGGGTTTTAGCCATTAGTGAACAACGAAGAACGGCTATTGAAGCCCAACAGCTTTATAAAGAAACTCCTGATAGCATTACAAAACGAGAAAAAATAGCACAAGCGCGTAAACTTAATGCATTAACAATGCCGCATCCAGATAGACGGCCTGATAAAAAGGAACGACGTAATTTGATTAAATTTAAATATGATAGGCAAAAAGATGGCAATGATTAATATGGATACTTTAAACCGTTTTTTATTTGATAATCACCCTATTCGTGGTGAAATTACCCGTCTGGAACAGACATATCAAGCAATTTTAGATAATCATACTTATCCAATTGCAGTACAAAAATTGCTTGGTGAATTATTGGTTGTAACTAGTTTATTAACAGCAACACTAAAATTTGAAGGTGATATTGCTGTTCAGTTACAAGGTGATGGAGCGTTATCTTTAGCGGTTATTAATGGTAATGATCAACAGCAGCTACGAGGTGTTGCTCGGGTTAGTGGTGAAATCGCTGATAATGCAACACTTAAAGAAATGGTGGGTAATGGCTATGTCGTTATTACTATCACCCCTAAAAATGGTGAGCGTTATCAAGGTATCGTTGGGCTGGAAAAAGATACACTTATTGGTTGTATCGAAAATTATTTTATGCAATCAGAACAGCTCCCTACTCGTCTATTTGTAAAAACAGGTGTACATGATAATAAACCAATAGCAGCAGGTATTTTATTGCAAGTTTTACCTGCTAATAAAAATACAGTTGAATCATTTGAACATGTTAGCGCTTTAACTGAGACAATCACTAGTGATGAGTTATTTCAACTTTCTACTGATGAGATTTTATATCGTTTATATAATCAAGAAGAAGTACGTCTTTTTGAAACGCATGATATTACTTTTAAGTGTGGATGTTCACGTCAACGTTGTGAAGATAGTTTAATGACTTTACCAGCTAATGAGATTGATGAAATCCTAAAGGAAAACGAGGGGGAGATTGATATCCATTGTGATTATTGTGGAAAGCATTATCTGTTTGATGCAATTGATATTGCTGAAATTAGAAGTAAAAGTAACCTAAATTATCATTGATTTTCATAGAAAAACACCACTAAGGCTACTAATACCATAGTGGTAAAGTGAAAATATAGGGAATTAAATCCATATTTAATTTAACAGAATAAAAAAAGATACCAATCTATTTTATCTGTTTTATATAAAAATCTTGTAAAGAAAATTTACAAAATTATTTTACATTGAAATTAATAAAAAATTTTTTAGCCTTAACTTTTTAAAATTCATAAAAATTATTTTTATTTAATTCCTACATAAATATCTTCAACAATGGCGTGTTGATTTACGATTCTCCATTTAATATTAAAATGGTAAAGTGCAAGTCCGTATGCTTGTTCATTAATGTTTTTTTGTTTATAGGCTGGTCTTGGATCTTGGGATATTACTTGTGTAATTAATTCGGCGAGTTGAGGATAACTTTGTTTTTGTAACTCCAAAGATAATCGTGCTTTTTGTGAGAACTCTACTGTTATTTTTTTTTCAGGAGTAGATTGTGCGTATCCTGCAAGTGCTTCTGAGTGGCTATCGGAATAAGGGAGATAAGGCTTGATATCAATAATTGGTGTGCCATCGACTAAGTCGAGACTTCCTAATTTTAAGACTACTTGCTTATTTTCTATGATGATATCTTTTAACTCTACTGCTGAAAGCCCAATATGATTAGGTCTAAATGGCGATCGTGTAGCAAACACGCCCATTGTTTTATTACCGCCTAAACGAGGAGGGCGAACGGTTAATCTCCATTTTTCAGGGGCAACATGGTGAAATAGGAATAATAGCCATAAATGTGAAAATTGTTCTAATCCTTTTACACTGATAGGGTCATTATAAGGTGCTAATAAATAAAGTTCCCCTTGTCCTGCACTAACTAGATTGGGTTGCCTTGGAACGGCAAATTTTTCACTATACGGTGAGCGGATAATACCGATTGGTTCAATTTGATATATCATTATTGGTCGATAATTTTGTTTATGAGTAGCAGTTTTGTTAAGTCATTTAATTACTATCTCTATTTCCGCCGATCGATACAAAGATCGGCGGATTTAATATTAGTCTAATATTTATTTATAAATTATTACCAACCGCGAATAGCTCCACCATTAAAAATTTGGTCAGCTTTTTGTGCAACAGCTTCGGTTTGGTATGCTTTTACAAAATTTTTCACATTTTCATTATCTTTATCCGTTTCACGCGAAACAATAATGTTGACATATGGTGATTCTTTATCCTCAACAAAAATACCATCTTTACTTGGTGTTAAGTTTGCTTGTCCTGCAAATGCGTTATTGATGATTGCAAGATCAACTTGGGCATCATCCAATGAACGAGGTAACATTGGGGCTTCGAGTTCTAAAATATTATAGTTATAAGGGTTACTGGTAATATCAAGTACAGTTGGTAGTAAACCTTTAGATTTATCAATCGTAATCATCCCTTCATGTTGTAATAATAATAGTGCTCGTCCTAAGTTTGTAGGGTCATTAGGAATAGCAATCGTTGAGTTAGCTGGAATGAAAAATGCTTCACCGCGTGGTGAAGTGACTTTTACGCCTTCGCCTCTTTCTATTGATTCATCAATTGGTTTTAGTTTATGAGAATAGCTTGCAATAGGATAAACAAATGAATTACCTACTAAAGCTAATTTATAGTCACGTTCTTTCATTTGTTCATCTAAATAAGGTTTATGTTGGAAAGCATTTACATCAATTAAGCCATCATTTAATGCTTGATTTGGGGTTACGTAATCGTTAAAAATAACTAGTTCAACATTTAGATTATAAAGATCTTTTGCTTGTTGTTTAACTACTTCAGCAACTTCTTGTTCAGGGCCTGAAATTACTCCGACTTTTAGAACATTTACTTTAGCTGGCTCTGTTGGTTTGTTATCCGTTGTGGCTGTTTGTTTATTATTATCACAGCCAGTTAAAAAAAATGCACTTACCAATGTGGTAATAAGCGCTAGCTTTTTAATAGACATATATTTCTCCAAAATTAATGATGCGTGACGCGTTTAACAATCATATTACCAATAAATTGAATAATAAAGACAATAATAATTAATATAACTAAAACAGTATTCATTATAGCTGGCTTGTAGCCGTTGTAACCATATTGAATAGCAAGTTGCCCAAGGCCTCCTGCGCCAACAGCTCCAGCCATTGCAATATATCCTGTCAAAGTAATTAAGGTAATTGTCATACTATTGACAATTATAGGCAATGACTCAGGTAATAAAACTTTATATATGATTTGTAGTGGTGTTGCACCCATTGAGCGTGCAGCCTCTATTAATCCTTTAGGAACATCTAATAATGCATTTTCTATCATACGTGCAATTAATGGCGATACACCAATACTTAATGGTACCACTGCAGCTTGTTTACCTATAAAGGTGCCCATTAAAATTGTGGTGAAAGGAATAATCCATACAATTAATATGATAAAAGGGATTGATCGAAATACATTAGTAATAAATGAAATAGTGCTATTAGCGACATAACAATCCAATATTTGTCCTTTACGCGTCGTATAAAGTAATATACCAACGGGTAATCCAATTATCGTTCCCCAAAAACCTGATAAGATGACCATAAATAGAGTTTCATCTGTTGCTTGTGCCATTTTGAACAGCATTGCTTCATTAAAGCCATTAAATGATGAACAAAAAGCAACAAAGTCAGCCCAAAAATTATATTGAGTTAAATATCGAAATAATGATTCAAAAGGTTTAAATGAAGGAATAAAATCAAACATAGCCGAGCACCTCTACTTTAGTATTATTTTTTTCTAAGAATTGAATTGCTGATGCCATACTTTTTTGTTTCCCTTTCATTTCCGCTAACATTAAGCCAAATTTGACTCCTCCGGCATAATCCATTTGTGCACTGATAATGTTACTATCAATTTCGAATTCTTTAGCGATTTGTGATAATAATGGTAAATCAACAGAGACTCCTGTAAATTCTAAACGTAATAAAGGATTGAGTCCTTCTTTGTGTTCAGATGATAGCCTTATTAAATAATCATCTGGAATACTAAGGTGTAAGGTTGATTGAATAAATTGTCGTGCAATATCTGTTTTAGCATGAGAAAACATTTCGCCTACTGATGACTGTTCAACTAGTTTGCCATCACTTATGACAGCCACTTGATCACAAATCTGTTTTACTACATTCATTTCATGCGTAATTAATAAAATTGTTAGTCCTAATTTTTGGTTAATATTTTTTAGTAATGACAAAATTGAACGTGTTGTTTCAGGATCAAGCGCACTGGTTGCTTCATCACATAATAATACTTTGGGGTCACTTGCCAAAGCTCTCGCAATAGCAACACGTTGTTTTTGTCCACCAGATAAATTAGTTGGATAAACATTCGCTTTTTCTGTCAATCCAACTAAATCCATAAGCTCATTTACTTTCTGCTTAATTGCTATTTTAGGCGTTTTATTTAGTTCAAGAGGGAAAGCGATATTATCAAATACAGTACGTGAAGACAGTAGATTGAAATATTGAAAAATCATACTAATTTTTCGGCGTATTTCAATTAATTTTCTATTAGATAGATTAGTGATCTCTTGATTATCAAAGAAAATCTTCCCACTAGTCGGCTTTTCTAGCAGGTTAATGCAGCGAATAAGTGTGCTTTTCCCAGCCCCTGATTTGCCAATAACTCCGTAAATTTTCCCTTGGGGAACATGGATATTAATGTCTTTTAAAGCATAAATGGGAGTTTTATTATGCTCAAATGTTTTCGAAATATGTTGTAGTTGTATCATAATATATAAAAAAAAAGATGAATAAATGAATATTAAGACGTCTAGACATCTAAGTCAATCAATAATATTCTATGCAATATTAGAGTAATATCTTAATAAAAGGAAAAAACTAAACATGAAGCCAGCTATTTTTTTAGATCGAGATGGTACCATTAATATAGATTATAATTATGTGCATACAATCGATAAATTCCATTTTATTGATGGTGTTATTGAGGCAATGCAAGAACTCAAAAAAATGGGTTTTATGTTAGTTATAACAACCAATCAATCAGGTATTGCTAGAAATATATTTACAGAAGAACAATTTCATACTTTGACTGAATGGATGGATTGGTCTTTACAAGATCGTGGTGTTGATTTAGATGGTGTCTATTATTGTCCTCATGATCCGTTAATTGATAACTGTGAATGTCGCAAACCAAGTCCAGGTATGATTCAAACAGCAGCTAAAGAACTAAAAATTGATATTGCTAATTCCTATATGGTTGGAGATAGAGTGTCTGACCTATTATCGGGTAAAAAAGCTGGCGTTAAAAAAACTGTGTTAGTAAAAACGGGTGATACCATAACAGAAGAGACATTAGAACAAGCTGATTGGATTATTGATAGTTTGGCTGATTTACCAAAAAGAATTAAAAATGAATCTTAGTTATTATTTTAACTAACACTGCGTTTAAATTAAGCGCTATCTTAGTGTGCTAGTTGTGCAATCGTTAATTTAATTGATTCGCAGAAAATTAATAATTACCAAATATAAAAAAGTGATAAATACCAATATTGAAAACTACTATTGTTGGTATTAGTTTTCAATATTGGTAAACACAAAATAAATAATTCAATTAAGCCCATTCAGATTAATAAATCTACCCTGTTGTACTAATTTATAAATTGGAATTTTCATTTTTTATTATGATGATGTGAGTTGGTAAAACACTTTAAAGCGTTTTAAATTGTACAGCTAGTGATTTTAAAACTATCATTAAAGTCAAATCAGATATTTTACCTGATTTGATATTTCAATAATTTCTGGATTTTATTTCATCTACTCCAGACATATTTTATTAATTAACAGATCCAACTATTTCTCTTAATAACGATAATGTTTAGAAATCTAAATTTGCTACTTTAAGCGCATTTTCTTCAATAAATAGTCGACGGGGTTCGACTTCATCCCCCATTAGTGTTGTAAACAATTGATCTGCTTCAATTGCATCTTTAATGGTGACTTGTAACATGCGGCGGCTGGTTGGATCCATTGTGGTTTCCCATAACTGTTCTGGGTTCATTTCACCTAGTCCTTTATAACGCTGAATAGTTAATCCACGACGTGATTCTTTAATTACCCAATCAACAGCTTCGTCAAAAGATTCAACATGTTGTTTGCGCTCACCACGTTGAATAAAGGCGCTGTCTTCAAGTAGATCTTTTAATTGTGCACCAAGATGGCAAATATTACGGTATTCATTACTATGGATGAATACTTGATCTAATGGATAATTAGTATCTACACCATGAGTTTTTACTTTAATGATTGGCACATATAGCTTTGCTTTTTCATTATATTCAGCTGAATAAAGGTAGCTGCTACCATGTTGTTCTTTATTTGATAGTTTTTCAACAAAGGTTTTTGCCCAGTTTTCGGCCTGTTGTTGATTTTGTAGAATACTTTCGTTTAATACATCATGATAAACCAATTCCGATAGCAACACTTTTGGATAGCGACGTTCCATTTTTGTAATAAGTTTTTCGACTTTTTGATATTCAGCAATTAGTCTTTCTAATGCTTCGCCTGCAAGAGCAGGTGCATGGTCATTGACATGTAACGATGCATTTTCAAGCGCTAAGGCAATTTGAAATTGCGTCATTGCCTCATCATCTTTGATATATTGTTCTTGCTTGCCTTTTTTGACTTTGTATAAAGGTGGCTGTGCAATATAAACATAACCTCGCTCAATGATTTCTGGCATTTGTCGGTAGAAGAATGTTAATAATAATGTTCGAATATGCGAGCCATCAACGTCGGCATCGGTCATGATAATAATGCTGTGGTAACGCATTTTGTCTGGGTTATATTCATCACGGCCAATTCCACAACCTAATGCGGTAATTAGTGTTCCGACTTCTTGAGATGAGAGCATTTTGTCAAAGCGAGCTTTTTCAACATTCAAAATTTTACCTTTAAGTGGTAAGATTGCTTGATTTTTGCGGTTGCGCCCCTGTTTTGCTGAGCCCCCCGCAGAGTCCCCTTCCACTAAGTACAGTTCAGATAGAGCTGGGTCTTTTTCTTGGCAATCAGCAAGTTTACCCGGTAATCCGCCTAAGTCTAAAGCGCCTTTTCTACGTGTCATTTCGCGTGCTTTACGGGCGGCTTCTCGTGCTCTTGCTGCATCGATGATTTTTCCGACAACAATTTTGGCATCGCTTGGGTTTTCAAGTAGATATTCTGTTAACTTTTCACCCATTACGGATTCAACTGCGGATTTTACTTCTGATGATACCAATTTGTCTTTGGTTTGTGATGAGAATTTAGGGTCAGGTACTTTAACTGACACTACCGCAATTAACCCCTCACGAGCATCATCACCTGTGGCGCTGATTTTGGCTTTTTTGCTGTATCCTTCAGCTTCCATATAGTTGTTTAATGTTCGTGTCATTGCTCCACGGAAACCTGCTAAGTGAGTACCGCCATCTCGTTGTGGGATGTTGTTAGTAAAGCAATAGATGTTTTCTTGGTAACCATCGTTCCATTGTAGTGCTACTTCAACACCAATACCGTCTTTTTCTGTGCTGAAATAAAATATTTTAGGATGAATAGGATTTTTGTTTTTGTTTAAATATTCAACAAACGCTTGAATACCACCTTCGTAGTGATAATGTTCACTTTTGCCGGTACGCTCATCAAGTAATCTTATAGATACACCTGAGTTTAAGAATGATAATTCTCGTAGTCGTTTTGCTAATATTTCGTAGACAAACTCAATATTGGTAAACGTTTCTGGGCTTGGCCAAAAGCGTACATAAGTGCCAGATTCAGATGTTTCACCAATTACTTTTAGTGGCTCTTGCGGTACACCTAAGTTATAAACTTGTTGGTGGATTTTTC
Organism: Gilliamella sp. Occ3-1; assembly: GCF_001690655.1. Classification (GTDB taxonomy): domain Bacteria; phylum Pseudomonadota; class Gammaproteobacteria; order Enterobacterales; family Orbaceae; genus Gilliamella; species Gilliamella apicola_P. Next base: position 157,357 of record NZ_LZHQ01000004.1, on the reverse strand, counting down.
CATCACGATAAATAACTAATTCTAATTTATCTGATAAGGCGTTAACAACTGAAACACCTACACCGTGCAAACCACCAGATACTTTGTAAGAATTATCATCAAATTTACCACCAGCATGTAATACGGTCATGATAACTTCTGCTGCTGAAACACCTTCTTCTTCATGAATACCTGTTGGAATACCGCGACCATCGTCACGCACAGAAACAGAGTTGTCGGGATGGATAGTTACTTCAATATGGTGACAATACCCAGCTAATGCTTCATCTATGGCATTATCAACAACTTCAAAAACCATATGGTGAAGCCCTGTGCCATCATCAGTATCACCAATATACATACCTGGACGTTTACGGACAGCATCAAGCCCTTTGAGTACTTTAATGCTAGAAGAATCATAAGAATTAGACATGGATTTCTCGACTTATTTGATTGTTTATATCATTCTGTATATTTACGAAATTATACCAGATTTTATGTAAAAAATCTTATCATTTTCATCGATCATATGGGTAATTTGCGATTGGTTAACTGCTGTTATAAATACTTGTGAATTAGCTTGTTTTAGACGTTTAGCTAGCAATTCGCGTTTATTGTTATCTAATTCAGATGCAAAATCATCAAGTAGGTAGATACAAGCTTGAGTATTTTGCTTGGAGTAATATTCGCCTTGAGATAAGCGTAATGCGCACATTAATAATTTTAATTGACCACGTGATAACAGATCTTCAACCGAAATGTTGTCAACACGTAATCGAATATCTGCTTTATGTGGTCCGACTGATGTGTAGTTGAGGAGTTTGTCTCGTTCATATTGTTTGCGCAACATTTCGGCATAATCGGTATTATGCTCCCAACCTTGATAATATTGGCAATTAAGTTGGTACTCGGGTAAAAAATCATGGCATGTTTGTATAATTTCAGGAAAAATATGTTGTGAGTAGTTTTCTCTAATGTGGCTAATTTTTTCAGCGATGGGCGCGAGTTCTTTGTCCCAAGGTAATAATTGATTATAGCTATGGGATTGCTTTAATAATGCATTGCGTTGTTTAAATAAACGCTTTAAATTGTTCCATAAATGAACAAATTCTGGGTAATGATGAAAACATCCCCAATCAATAAATGCACGGCGATATTTAGGTCCGCCAGTCAATAAATCAAATCCTTCTGGTGTAATTAGTTGAATAGGTAATAATTTGGCTAAATCGGTTAATCGATAACCTTCATCCCCATCTATTCTGATTTTATTATCATTATTACGCGATTTAGCAAGTCCAATTGAGTGAATTTGTTGATTGGACGTGTTTAGTTCGCTGAATAATACTAGCTCTGGTTGCTCGTGTTGAATAATTCGATTCGATTGAGTATGTCTAAATGCACGACCATGACCAAGCATATAAATAGCTTCAAGTAAGCTTGTTTTTCCACTCCCATTATCGCCTACAATGAAGTTGAAATGTGGAGATAAAGATAACTGTGCATAACTAATATTACGAAAATGATGGACATTGATTTTTGAAAGAGTCATATGCTTTAAATTATTCCGGTCGAAGCCGGAATATTAAGTGAGATTGGATTATAAGCGCATTGGCATAACAACATAAGTTGCCGTTTGATTATTAATATCTTCTATTTGTACACTTGATGTTGCATCGGTTAATAATAGTTGTACGCTATCACATTTCAATGTATTTAATATATCAAGTAGATAGGTTACATTGAAGCCAATTTCAAGCTCTGCTGATTCATATTTTACGTCAATAACTTCTTCTGCTTCTTCTTGTTCTGGGTTATTTGCTGTAATTTTTATTTGATTGTTATGGACATAAAGTCGAATACCACGGAATTTTTCATTAGATAAGATTGCAACTCTTGATAGGGCGTTTTTAAGTTCTTCGCAAGATACTTCAAGTGGTTTATCTGGGTTGCGTGGTAATACTCGTTTGTAGTCAGGGAATCTTCCATCAATGAGTTTTGATGTAAAAGTGAAATCACCAAGATTAACCCGTAAGTTATTATTACCAATTTGCATATTGATTAATTGGTCGTTATCACTAACCAGTTTTGCAAGCTCTAGTACCCCTTTTCTCGGTAAGATGACAGAATGATTAGTTTGAGTATCTTGTTCAATAGGTTGTGCGCATAAAGCTAATCGATGTCCATCTGTTGCAACTGATTTTAATAAACCATCTTCAATTTCAAATAACATACCATTTAGGTAATATCTTACGTCTTGGTTCGCCATTGAAAACTGTACTGCATCAATAAGGCGTTTAATGGTTTTTTGTGGCACTGAAAGTTCAACATCACTTTGCCAATTTTCTAAATTTGGAAAATCGGTGGCTGGTAATGTCGATAATGAAAATTTACTACGTCCTGATTGAATCATCAATCGGTTATCGTCAACGCTTATCGAAATTTTGGCATCATTAGGTAAGTTTCGGCAGATATCAAGAAACTTTCTTGCTGGCACGGTTGTAGAGCCCGGTTCACTTGGTTCAACCAATGGTAGATGAGATATCATCTCTATTTCAAGATCAGTTCCTGTCATTGATAGCGTGTTATCACTCACTTGTAATAATAAATTCGCCAATATTGGTAGTGTAGGACGACTACTTAATGGAGCACTTACAAGTTGTAATGGTTTTATTAGTTTTTCACGATCTATAATAAATTTCATAGTATTGATTCTTTTTAAGTTGATAATGTTCGAATTAAATTGGAGTAATCTTCTTTAATATTATTACTTTCTTCTTTTAACTCTGCGATCTTTCTACATGCATGTAATACAGTCGTGTGATCTCTGCCACCAAAGCCATCACCGATTTCAGGTAAGCTTTTATTGGTAAGCTCTTTGGCAAGCGCCATTGCTACTTGTCGTGGCCTTGCAACAGAACGAGAACGACGTTTAGAAAGTAAATCTGATACTTTAATTTTATAATATTCAGCAACTGTCTTTTGTATATTTTCAATGGTGACAAGTTTTTCTTGTAAAGCTAGCAAATCTTTTAAGGCATCTTTAACAAAATCAATGGTAATAGCTTTACCAGTAAAATTAGCATTAGCGATAACCCTATTAAGTGCGCCCTCTAATTCACGAACATTAGAACGTAATCGTTTAGCAATAAAAAAAGCAACTTCTTCAGGTAATTTAATATGATTTTCCTCGGCTTTTTTCATTAAAATTGCAACCCGTGTTTCTAGTTCAGGAGGTTCAATTGCAATGGTTAGTCCCCAACCAAAACGTGATTTTAACCGGTCTTCAACGCCATTAATTTCTTTAGGATAGCGATCTGAAGTTAAAATAATTTGTTGATTACCTTCTAATAAAGAGTTAAAAGTGTGAAAAAACTCTTCTTGAGATCGCTCTTTATTGGCAAAAAATTGAATGTCATCAATCAACAATGCATCAACTGAACGATAGTAATTTTTAAATTCTTCAATAGCATTATTTTGTAGTGCTTTGACCATATCTTGTACAAAGCGTTCCGAGTGCATGTAAACAACTTTGGCGTTGGCTTTTTTTGCCATTATTTGATTACCAACTGCGTGTAACAAATGCGTTTTACCTAAACCTGTAGAACCATATAAGAATAGCGGGTTATAAGCTTTTCCTGGATTTTCAGCTACTTGTTTTGCTGCGGCAACAGCAAGTTGGTTTGATTTACCTTCAACAAAACTATTAAAAGTGTGCTTATGATTAATACCTGAATGATACACTTGATTATTATTGGTTTCTTTTGTTGTTTTCCATGCCGGAACAACTTCTGCTTTTTGTTGATTATTTTGTACTTTTTTATCTGTAGATACAGTGGATCCTACTTCAAGAAATAATTTTACAGAATCATCGTTAATTAGTTTATTTAATAATTGTGAAATAGTAGTTAAATATTTATTTCTTACCCAATCTAGGACAAATCTATTGGGCGCATAGATATAGAGTTTATTATCGACCATTTCCGCTTGCAACGGGCGAATCCATAAATTGAATTCTGTTGTGGGAATTTCTTCTTGTAATTGAGAAAGGCAATCTTGCCAAATAGCGGTAGGCACGGCAACTCCTTCAACTTTTCTTACTAACAATACCGTAAAGTATTATAACCTTTTTTGTGGATAATTTGTAGATACAAAGTGATATATAATTTAAATATTAACAAAATCGGTAGAAAAAAACCCAGTATTTAACCGGGTTTTAGCTCATAATTCATAACAAAAATTAATTTTAATTTGTTGTATTAGTTACTTCGACCTCTTTAACATTACGTGCTTCAACTTCTATTTCAACACGACGATCTGGAGCTAAACACGCTTTTAATTTCGCTCCACGAAGAGCATCACATTTTGTACCAGTAACTGGTTGAGATTTCCCCATACCACGAGCGCTGATTATGCTAGCAGGAACACCTTTTTCAACTAAGTATTTCATTACTGAGTTAGCACGTTGTTCTGATAGTTTTTGGTTATAACTAACTGAACCGATACGATCAGTATGACCAATTACTACGACAGCACTTTCAGTTGGATTAATTTTTACAAGGTTTGTAAGCAAGTTGTCTAATGCTTGACGTCCTTCTTCTTTTAAGTCAGCTTTTGCATAAGTAAATAGTACATCTTCATTTAATACATAACGGTTTACTTCTGTTTTTAACTCAACTGGTGCCGGAGCAGCAACAGGACCACCTAAACGGTAAGTAATACCTAAGCTTACAGTACCGGCATCTGGAGATGCACTAGTTTTAGTATGAATATGTTGAACGTATTGATATTCTAAGCGAGTAGAAAAGTCTTCATCGAAACGATAGTCAAGACCTAATGCATAAACAGGAGATAAGTCAGTTTTTGTACCATGATTAAGCCTATCAGATTGTCTAACATCTCCACCATTTTTCCATTTAGCGATAGTAACCATACCACCTGCACGGCCATAAATATCCAGACCATCAATGATAGGGTAGCTTAATTTACCAGTTAAAGAAACGCCTTGCGCAGAGATTTTGCTATTACCAGCCTTAGTATTATTATTCGTCCAAGTTCTTTTATATTTAGCTGAACCTAACCAATCATAACCTAACTCAAAGGCTAAATAAGGATTTGCTTGGAAGCCAAGGAAGGCACCGCCAGCAACATTGCTACGATTTGAAGTTTTGATACCAACTTCATCTTTATCATAACCTCGAACTTTATTGGCATCTAATTTATAAAGTTCTGACCAACCTAATTTAGCACCTGTATAAAAAGTGTTATCTTCGTATGCTGCATTAGCTGCAGTAGCTGTTAAACTGGCAACTGCGATTGCTAGAGCTAGAGTAGTTTTTTTCATTTTATTGCCTCAACTTATATATTGTTATAGACGTTGTTTAGTTTCTTTTTTTATTTAAAAATTACTTTAAATAAAAAGAACAATTACTTATTTTTATATAATTATGTTACCCATAATCTTGTCCTAGTATAGCATAGATAATAGGCAAATCTATAGTTATTGCAATTACAATGAAAAATATTTAGATAATTTTATCAAATAATTTTGTTAATTGTTATGTAAAAGTCATTAATGGAATTTGCTAATGTATTAGCCATAATAAAGAAGTCAGCTTCTAATCTTTTATCAAATTCATCTGAACCGATATCTTCGTTTTCATCCAAAATAACAGAATCGAACTTAATTCGTTTAAATGTTAGGTCACTATTAACAATAAAGTTAACGCCTCTTTCATCAATAATTTTAATTTTAGTGATCCATTTCCCTGAATCGAAATGGACACGCATTTCATCACTGGTGATTTCTTGATTTTTACAGCTAATAATTCCATTCCCTTCAAGAGGATCTTTTAGTTCGGCTTGATCGCCCAGTAAAAATGGTGGAAATTTTAGGTTTTCTTTAGCCCATGTGGTCATAACCTGTTCAAGCGGTTTATCAATCGATAAAGGCGTTAAAGCGAGTGAGCCAAGTTCTTTACGTAAAATCGCTAAGATATCTTCTGATTGTTTAAAGCTACTGCAGTCAACAATAATGCGTTTATTATGTGTATCTAACCATAACCAATAGTGATTATATTTACTAAAAGCCCTTGGCATTAGATCAATCATAACTTCATCTTTTAATGTGGCTTTTTCGTTTTTAGTTAGTTTTCTGCTTAGTACTTGTTCTTGTTTATCGATTTTTTCTAATAAAGTTTGTTTAATTACAGGGGATGGCAATATTTTTGTTTCTTTTTTGATCCGTAATAATAAATGTCCTTGCATGTCAACTATAAAATCATCTTGGTTATTATCACAATAAGGCGAAACCCAACCCATCTTTGTGGTGTCTAAATTACTACATGGAGTAAAAGGATGAGACTTTAGAGCTTTTTCTATTGCATCTTTATTAAGTAACGTGTCGCTATTAAGTTGGTAAATTATGGCATTTTTAAACCAAAGCATACTTTTCTATTTCCTAAATTTTTTGTGATAAAGGTTTTATCATTGTTTAAATGAGCAACAACTTATAGAAAATAATAAGCTATCATATTTGGTTATTGGGTATGATGTATATTTACTAAAAGCTATAAGATACACCCATATAAATCGAAGTTACAATGCTATTATCCACCATTGGACTATCTGCCGCATCGCCAGTTAACCTGTCAATATGAACACCGCCAAATGTCGCAATATTTTGGTTTAATGAATATTGTGCAGCTATTTCAGCATAAGGTGTTAATGATTCATCAGCATTAAAGTATCGTAATCCTGAACGAGAAGATTCTTTATGTGAAATACCATAATAATAATTGTTATGCCTATTGTTAGCCCAATTTATACCGATGGTAGGTGCAACAATCAAATTGCCTTGCATATAAGGAACGGTATAATCAGCATTTACTAAAATACTATTACTTTCATTTAATACATCAGTTCCTACACTACTCGAAAAACTTCCCCAATTGGTATCAATAGAATACTCGATTTCTGCCAATAATGTCGAATGGCGGCTATCAAGTAGCCTTAATTGATGGTTATCTGAATTATGTGGCTTAAATTCGTTAGATAAGTAACGTGCGCCAATAGAGACGCTTTGATTGTCTTTGTTATAAGCATAAACACCAGCTGACAGATCATCGATAAAATATAAACCATTATCATAATTGATATGCTGAATAGGATAATAATTCGCACTATATCTTTTATAAGCTGAACTACCCCAACCAACACCAACCCCAATGGAAATGGGATCAGCTAAGGCAATCTGCTTGGTTTCTAAAGTTATTATTGTTAAAATAGCAAATGTAAAAAATATTTTTTTCATTTCTTCTTAATATCCATATATAAAAAGGTGTGCACTTGTCGTTAATTACACTAATTTTATATCTTATCGTTAGTTAGCTTTATCGTCACACAATCTATACATTAATTGTACATTGTAACAAACAAATTTCCTGAATAATAATGCCACATTTTATCATGTTTGAATATCAATTAGTGAGACAACTTATGAGTAAACCAACTTTAGAAATGATTAATAGCCGTCCTGATGATGCTATCTTGTTAGCAGATGAGGCAAAATATTGTTCTTTTGGTGATACAGTGCATTATGTAGAACCACCAAAAATTTTTGATGGTTGTGAAGGTAGTTATATGTATGACAAAGAAGGCAAAGCTTTCCTTGATCTACAAATGTGGTATTCTGCATGTAACTTCGGTTATGCCAATGAACGTTTAAACAATGTTCTTAAAAAGCAAATTGATACCTTACCACAATGTGCTAGCCAATATTTACACCCAACTAAAATTGAATTAGCTAAAACTATTGCTCAAGGTATGGAAAAGCGATTTGGTTATGAAGGGCGAGTACATTTCAATGTAGGTGGTTCACAGTGTATTGAAGACTCTTTAAAAGTTGTTCGTAATGCTACTGGTGGTAAATCATTAATGTTCGCTTTCCAAGGTGGATACCATGGTCGAACTTTAGGTGCTTCATCAATTACATCAAGTTATCGTTATCGTCGTCGCTATGGTCATTTTGGTGATCGTGCGATGTTTGTTCCTTTCCCATATCCTTTCCGTCGTCCAAAAGGCATGACAGCGGAGGAGTATGGTGAACATCTAGTCGCAGAATTTGCGCGTTTATTTGAAACTGAATACCACGGTGTTTGGGATCCAAAAGTTGGGCAAGCTGAATATGCAGCGTTCTATGCTGAACCTTTACAGGCAACAGGTGGTTATATTGTTCCTCCTCGTAATTACTTTAAAGGACTTAAAAAAGTTTTAGATCAGTATGGTATTTTATTGGTGGTTGATGAAATCCAAATGGGCTTTTATCGTACAGGTAAACTTTGGTCAATTGAACACTTTGATGTTAAACCTGATGTTGTTGTTTTTGCTAAAGCATTAACTAATGGTCTTAATCCACTAGGTGGTTTATGGGCGCGTGAAGAATTAATCAATCCTCAAGTATTCCCAGTTGGCTCAACCCACTCAACTTTTGCATCAAATCCGTTAGGTACAGCTGTTGGTCTTGAAGTATTAAAAATGACTTCTGAAACAGATTACGAAAAAATGGTAATGGATAGTGGTGCTTATTTCCTTGAGGGTTTAAAAACACTTGAGAAGAAACATAAAGAAATTGGTGAAGTTGATGGTTTAGGCTTGGCACTTCGCGCAGAAATTTGTACAGAAGATGGCTTTACAGCTAATAAAGCCTTAGTTGACAAAATGGTTGATATTGGTATGTCAGGTGATCTTGATTGGAAAGGTACCAAAATGGGATTAGTGCTTGATATTGGTGGTTACTATAAAAATGTGATTACTTTTGCACCATCATTACACATTTCTCGTCAGGAAATTGATCAAGGTATTGAACTTCTAGATCAGTTAATTACCCGAGCGAAAAAAGAACTTTAATTATTTGATCTTCATAATCCCGTCAATGTCTATTGGCGGGATTATGTGTTACAGCCAATCATAGATTTACCTTATGAAATACCTTAATCAGTTAGAACCTAATGAATTAATAGACAATTTTTTAGCTCATCCTCCGCAAGATTTTTCAGCATGGCTGAGCGAAGATGGCGTGCCTATTTTTTCTGCTAAGTTTGATCTTCTTACTACTGCAGATGATGATTTCAGGCATAAAGTTCAGAAACTTCCTTTTTATAATAAATGGCGGCGTTATTTACAACCTCATACTTGTTTTGTTGGTGCTACTGTTTCGGAATATGCATTATTAACTGATAACGTTGATGCGAATCAATTGGCTGAACACCTTAAAGCAGCTTATGCTAAGCAGTATCCTTTTTTTATTGTTAAAGATATTCCTGTTGCTTCTCCTTTACTAAACGAAAAAGACAACCATTATTCAATGGATTTTATTTCGTCATTAAAAGAAAATGGTTTTATAGAAGTTGAAGGGCAGGCATTAGCTTGGGTTCCGATTGACTTTGCAAATATGGACGAGGTTTTTTTACGGTTTTCTTATAGCCGACGTAAAAATTTTAGAAGAAAATTAAGATCACGTGAAAAATTAAATATTAATGTTTTGCATAGTGGTGATGATTGTTTTTTTGATGATACTGTTCTAGATGAGTATTATCAATTGTATCTTAATGTTTATCAGCAAAGTGAAATACATTTTGACTTATTGACCAAACCGTTTTTTACCCAACTATTACAATGCAAAATCCAAAATGCACATATAGTGACTTATCACTATAATGATAGGTTGGTGGGGTTCAATATTTGTTTTGTTGTTAATAATATGCTAGTTGATAAATATATCGGTATGGTTTATCCACAGGCAAGGGAACTTAATCTCTATTTTGTAAGTTGGTTTGTTAATCTTGAATATGCTTTACAGCAAGGTTTTAGTCACTATATTGCAGGTTGGACTGATCCCGAAGTAAAAGCTTCGTTAGGTGCAAAATTCACCTTTACTAAACATCTTGTCTATATTCGCAACCCATTATTAAGAACCGTATTGCGTAGATTCATTGGTCATTTTGAAAGTGACAAGGAGAAAGTAACATGACATGTCCTATTATTCTCAATTTTGATAGAAGTGTTGGTGAAATTTGTCATGCTAAAACGATTGATTTTACCCAATGGCAAGATGCGATTCGTTTTGGTTGTACTAAGAAAAAATTTCACCAATTTAATGATGTGTTACAGCAATCTTTACCTGAAAACCATGGCACGGTATTAATGGGTAGTGGTGATTATCACCATATTTCATTATTACTGATTGAAAATCTAGCTAAACAATACTCTGCCGAGAATCCAATTCAAGTCGTAATTTTTGATAATCATCCAGACAATATGCGATATTTGTTTGGTATTCATTGTGGTTCATGGGTTAGTTATGTGGCAAGTTTGCCTTTTGTTAGTCATGTACATGTACTTGGTATTACGTCTCATGATATTGGGCTTTCTCATTTTTGGGAAAATAGATGGTCAGCGCTTTTTCATAAAAAGTTGACTTATTGGAGCTTGGAGGTCAATGTTGCATGGGCAAAAAAAATTGGTTTAGGACACGCTTTTCGACATTTTGCAACACCAGATGATCTTATTGCGAGCTTTTTATCCGAACAGTATCACAGTGCACAACCCGTTTACTTATCGATTGATAAAGATGCATTGAGCGAAGATGTAATTCATACCAATTGGGATCAAGGTAAGCTACAAACATATCATATTCTTGATACTATATCATCAATAAAGCCTAGAATTATTGGTAGTGATATTACGGGAGAGCTATCTATATGGCAGCCATCAAATTGGTTCAAACGTTTACTCAGTTCGCTCGATAAACAACCTACCATATCGCCAGATAAGCTTATCAATTGGCAACGAGAGCAACATCAACTTAATTTAACCTTATTAAAGGCATTAGCAGTATAAACTGGCAAAAAAGTTTTAGGAAAGCAGGTATTTTAGGTATAAAGCCTTACCTACCTTCCCATTATTGTGATCAGAATTTAATGTTGATGATTGTGTAAATTTTGTTTAGATAATTTACTTTCTGCTAAAGCTAAAAAGAGAATACCTGAAACAATTAATATTGCACTTATTAACTTGAATAATGTAATAGGTTCGTGAAATAACCAGATTGAAACAATCATAACTGTCACAACTTCAAAATGTGATGCAGCAAAAGCAGGGCCTACAGGTGCTTTTTTTAATAATGTCATCCAAGTGAAGAAAGTAAGAATATATCCCACTATTGAAATATAAATCCAAGGATTGGTAAATACTCGAATTAACCATTGAATACTCATTTCTAATGGTTGAGCTTCGATAGCCGTTAATTTAAAACTACATTGCGCAATTGTGTCAAAAAAAAGCAATACAGAAAAGCCAATTAAATAAAATCTAGCCATATTAAGACATTCCTACAAAAATGACACCAGCAGTGATTAATAGCATCCCAATTAAGCGATAAATGGTTAGCAATTCTTTAAAAATAATTCGACCAACTAACATAATCGTAATGATATTAAATGAAGCAAGTAATACGCCTTGAGAAAGAGGGACTAAGGTTAAAAAGGCTAACCATAATAAAAATTCAGCAATATAAGATATAACACCAACCCAAATCCACTTATTTTTCGATAAATCTAGCCAGTAGTACCAACCATCGCGATTATTTGGTGCGATGGCTGCAAATTTAAAAGCGACTTGTCCTAGAGTATCAAAACAGATATTACTAATCCAAAGTATAATAACTAATGGTGACATTATGCTTTTATTCCTTCTGCGATATTATCAAAGAACGATGCACACTCTTTGATCACTTCACGACGTTGGCTGTCAATAGTAATTAAATGATAACTATCATTTAATACCACTAATTTTGTTGAGCCTGATACCGATTTTTCAACCAATTTGGCATTAGTTTCTATATTGGCGATATCATCATTGCCTGAATGCATAATTAAACAAGGCGAAATTACTTTAGGTAATTGTTTGCGCATCTCTTTTGCCAATAACTGCATTTCGGCAAGTGCAGGAAACGGGTTACCAGCAAGCCCTGCTGATGCCGCATCGCCACTTAACATGCTTTCGGACACTACTGCGCGAATGCGTTCATCTTTAAGTCCATAGGGTGGTTTTTCAATGAAAACCTTTTTTTGAAAAATACCCAATTTTTTAAAATAGACTAATAAGAAGAAAAGTTTTTTTGCCCAAAATGGCATACTCCAACCATCATAACAAAATGTGGGGGCTAAAACACCAACACCTTTAATTTGTTCAGGTCTATCGGCAGCAAGTTTTAGTGCAAGTAGCGCACCCATTGATAATCCAGCAACAAAAACATTATCTACATGCTGTGCTAAATAATCTGCGCCATTTTGTACGCTTTTATACCAATCTTGCCATGTTGTTTTACACAGATCTTCTTCAGTACCACAATGCCCAGCTAATTGGATTGCATAAACAGTAAATCTAGCTTTATTTAATCCATTAGCTAAAATGCGCATTTCATTGGGGGTACCAGTTAAACCATGAATCAAAAGTACGCCATTTTTGTTACCTGGTAGAAAGTAAGATAAATCTTGAATTGTACTCATTAATATTCCTTATTATTTTACCATCATGACAGGGATAACAGCATGTTGCGCCTGTTTTAATGCCGAGGTTACATCTACGAAACTAGTAATCTTACAATGTTCAATTTTATTTTTTTTACAATAATTAACTAACTTGTCTTTGGCAAAAACGAAATCAACATTATGTGATACGCAATAGTCTGATGTGCCGTCACCAACATATAATATTTGCGAAAAGTGCTGTTGTTTTTTTACATGATTACATTTGCAATTGCCACTTTGCTTAATACAGTCCTTATTTGCATAAGGAAACTCAAGGCGCCAACTGCGTGCATTATTATGCATCAATTTATTAGCAAAAATAGGTAAATGTTCAATACCATGACGTTTTAAAATAAACTCAATGGCATAATCTAAACCGTCGCTGAGCACATGTACGGGAATATTGTTCTGTTCTGTATAATGAATAAAAGATTTAAAATCTGGGTCAATTTCAATTTGTGATAAAACTTGATTGAGTTCATCTAAGCTTGCATCCATTAATGCAATTTGTTTACTCATACATTCTTGAGAGCCAATTTTACCGCTAACCCACAATTCTTCAAGCTCATCACAACCATGTTGACCAAAGTGGCTTAGTAAAGTATCTGTGACATCTTTAACACTAATCGTACCATCAAAATCACACAAAACAATTGGCGTGTGATTTTGTGGATAAGATGGATGAAAAAGATGGTTTGCTATTGATGAAAAAGTATTCATTTTGATAAAAAATAGTCTATTTATAGATATTGGCGTAAATTCTCTCATAGAGTGGCTATAAACTTTGTAGCCTCTTTGTATATATTTTGTAACGGGAAAAGAATTATCTGTATAATGAGGTATCTCTAGGTACAAGCTACAGTAATCGAGAACAGATAATGAGTGAACGTATATTAATCATTGAAGATGATCAGCGCTTAGCCAATTTAATTCAAGTTTATCTAATTCGGCAAGGATATCTTGTTGAATGGCATAATAGTGGCGAAGGGGCAGAAGAAAAGATTCAACAACTTAATCCCGATCTGGTTATTTTAGATGTAATGTTACCTGTAAAAACAGGTTTTGATATTTGTCGAGATATTCGTACATGGTTTAGTAATTTTATACTGATCATGACAGCAAGTGAAGATAATATTGATGAAATTGTTGGGCTTGAATTGGGAGCGGATGATTATTTAGCAAAACCAGTTGAACCCAGATTATTACTAGCGCGAATACGAGCTTTATTACGACGGAAACAGATAGAAACCGACAAAGACAATACGAAAGAGTTTGTTTTACCACAGAATAATAAAACTTTAATATTTGATAATCTAGTCATAGACGGTGAAAACCGAAAAGTACTCTTGCACGAGCAAGAAATTGATTTAACCACTGCCGAATTCGATCTGCTATGGTTGCTTGCTTATAATGCTGGGGCAATTCTTTCTCGAGATGATATTTTTTCTCAAGTAAGAGGGATCGATTTTGATGGTAGTGATCGATCTATTGATGCTCGTGTTTCAAGACTTCGTCGTAAATTACTTGATGACCCAGATAATCCATCTCGCATCAAAACAGTGCGAGGAAAGGGCTATTTATTTATGCGAGAAGGAGAAAATCATTGAGTCAATTATTAGCCAAACCGCTATTTTTTAATCGCCGTATTGTATTTTATCTAGTTATTTTACTTTTATTGCAAAGTATTATTGCTTATGGCGCTTTATTGGTTTTTGATTCATTACCTTCATCATTAACAGATATACCTGATGATCATGTTGTGTTTCGTGAATCTCAACGGGGTACGGTAAACCTTATTCGTATGCAAATTAAAGAACATAAAGATCGTCCCCTTCAAGAAGTGGTTAATGAATTGCAACCTTATTTTGGCTACCCTATCGAAGTGTTACCAATTAACACACCGTTACCTGATACTGTACTTAACGAGTTAAAAAAACTTGGTTTTTCTTATGATGGTGATAATGAGATTGTTTATATAGATTTAAAAGATGGCAATTTGCTTCAATTAGGTCCGATTGTAATGCGGGATATTTTGGCATCCAATACCATGTCGTTGACCATCTTTCTTGTTATTTGGGCTTTGTTTAGTGCTATTGTTTTTTTCATTTTAATTTATATGGCTTTTAGTGCCGTATGGAAGGATCTAGTTAATATCAGACAAACTGCCGAGCAGTTAGGACAAGGTAATTTAAAAGCTCGAACCGAAAATGTTAAAGGTTGGTTATTTAAGCCGCTAGCAAATGTTTTAAATAATATGGGAACGCATATTGAACATCTAGTTGGTACTAATCAAACAATCTCTCATGCGATGGCTCATGAATTACGTACTCCTCTTGCCCGTATGCGATTTGAACTTAGTATGCTTGAAGAGTCAACCGATGAAAAAGAGAGATTTTTGCTACAAAAAGGCATGAGTGATGATATTAATGAACTTGAGACATTAATCAATGCTAGTTTAAATTACTTTAAAATGCAGCAAAGCAATGTTGAATTAAACTTTATAAGGGTATCACTAAAACAGTGGAGTGAAAAAGTTTGCCAATCTTTAACATTATTTAAACCAAAAGGATTTGAACTTACTTGTAATAGCCAAGATGCATACGCAATAATTGATACTAATTTAGTTGAAACTATAGTTAAAAATTTGTTGTTAAATGCTTTTAAATATGCAGCACATAAAGCAGTTTTAAATATCACAAAAAAAGGAAATAGAGTCATTTTTGAAATCGATGATGATGGTGCTGGCATTCCTTTTGATTCACGTGAAAAAATCTTTATGCCTTTTGCCAGACTAGATACAAGCCGAACTCGATCAACTGGTGGTTATGGACTTGGTTTAGCTTATGTAAAACTAATGGCAGAATTTCATAATGGTAAGGCCTTTGTTGTCACTAGCCCACTTGGGGGAGCGAGATTTGTTGTTTCGTTAAAGTCAGGTGATGAATAAAAAATAACTTATTGTATTTATTTAGCCCCAAATTTTTTAATTTGCATTTTGATTTTATATTACTTTTGTTTTTTTATTTTTTAGTAAAAAATAGATTTATTTTAAAAAACAGTAGTGTTACGTTAGTTAAAAGCTAATTTTGACCAATGCAAATCGCTTGTTTCCCATTTCAGAAATAAGAAAAATTTGTTATATTCGTCACATAATAAGCAATAATATAGCAAATATTCTCAATTTGTTATTAATAAAGATATCATCAGAGGTTTTTTATGAGCGGTTCATTACCGATCGAGACAGATAATCGTCCATCTAATTTTATTCGTCAAATTATTGATGCTGATTTAGCAGCAGGAAAATATAAAACTACGCACACACGCTTTCCACCAGAGCCTAATGGTTATTTACATATTGGTCATGCTAAATCAATATGTTTAAATTTTGGTATTGCGCAAGATTATAAAGGTAAATGTAATTTACGTTTTGACGATACCAATCCAGCTAAAGAAGATATAGAGTATGTTGACTCGATTAAAGAAGATGTCCGTTGGTTAGGGTTTGAATGGGATGGCGAAATTTGTTACTCATCTGACTATTTCGACCAATTATATGAATATGCTATTGAGCTAATCAATAAAGGACTTGCTTATGTTGACGAGCTTTCAGCTGATGAAATTCGTGAATATCGAGGAACACTTACTCAACCGGGTAAAAATAGCCCTTATCGTGATCGTAGCATCGATGAAAATTTAGCGCTTTTTACCCAAATGAAAGAGGGAAAATTTGCCGAAGGAAAAGCATGTCTGCGTGCTAAAATTGACATGGCATCACCATTTATTGTGATGCGAGATCCAGTGTTATATCGTATTAAATTTGCAGAACATCACCAAACAGGTAATAAATGGTGTATTTATCCAATGTATGATTTCACCCACTGTATTTCAGATGCGATCGAAAATATTACCCATTCACTTTGTACACTTGAATTCCAAGACAATCGCCGTTTATACGACTGGGTATTAGATAATATTACAATCGAGGCTCGACCTCATCAGTATGAATTTTCAAGATTAAATCTTGAATATGCGATTACTTCAAAACGTAAATTAAATTTACTTGTGTCAGAAAAAATTGTTGATGGTTGGGATGATCCACGTATGCCGACTGTTTCAGGCTTACGACGTCGGGGTTATACACCAGCTTCGATCCGTGAATTTTGCCGTCGAATTGGTGTGACAAAACAAGATAATACCGTAGAAATGAGTACTCTTGAGTTTTGTATTCGCGAAGATCTTAACGAAAATGCACCTCGTGCTATGGCGGTGCTTAATCCGGTTAAAGTTGTCATTGAAAACTTCTCGGATACTATTGATGAAGTGCTTAGTATGCCGAATCATCCAAATCGTCCTGAGCTGGGTCATCGGGAAGTCACTTTCACTCGTGAAATCTATATTGATCGTGCGGATTTTAGAGAGGAAGCCAACAAAAATTACAAACGTTTAGTATTAGGTAAAGAAGTGCGGTTGCGTAATGCCTATGTGATTCGAGCAGATCGAGTTGAAAAAGATGCCGAAGGTAATATTCAAACTATTTATTGTAGTTATGATCCAGCAACCTTAAATAAAAATCCTGAAGATGGTCGTAAAGTCAAAGGTGTAATTCATTGGGTTTCAGCTAAATTTGCAAAACCAGCCGAAATTCGCCTGTATGATCGTCTATTTAATACGCCAAATCCAGGTGCAGCAGAGGACTTTTTATCAACAATTAATCCTACTTCGTTAGTAATTGAGCAAGGTCTTGTTGAACCTAGTTTACAAAAAGCTCGAGCGGGGCAAGCTTATCAATTTGAACGAGAAGGTTATTTCTGTTTAGATAGCAAGTTTGCAACTGAAGATAAACTAGTGTTTAACCGAACCGTAGGGTTAAGAGATAGTTGGAACGAAGCGTAATTTAATATGCCACAATTCGCCGGTTTAAGTCGGCGAATGTTCGTTACCACAATGATTTATTCCTCATTTTTAAAAAATTTTGTTTATTGTTCTAAATATCTTAGTAAATCAGGCATACGGTATTCCCCTGCCAGTGATTGTACGTTTTTACCGCTCTTTTTAACCATATGCCGATTCAAGTTACATATAGATGTTTACACTCACCACATATCACATTACATTACATCACTTCAATCCAATATTTTGCATTATTTAAAAAAAATTTTTATGTGCTCTTTAAACAATCACCTCCTCATCAATATCAGTCAGCAAACTGCCTTTAATGATAATTAGTTGCTGATAATATGTTTATAGCGAATAATGGGTATAAGTATAACACTGACCACTTTCAATACAATTATCATCATTATAGTTATTATTTTTGCTATCATGAGACTTGTCTTTATCTTAATCTAAAATTATTGACAAAAAAGACTAATATTACTTGTTAATTAATTTTCTTATATAGAAAATTGATACTAGAATAGCAACTAGATTTATTAATAACAATCAGCGATAATCTTAACCCAATCTTACTAATAATTAGTGTTGTTATGTTTACCATTTATCATTCAAATCAAGTCGATTTACTCAAAACATTATTAAGTGAATTGATGCGCAGGCAACCATTAGAGGATGTATTTACACCTGATGTTGTTATGGTGCAAAGTCAAGGCATGGCACAATGGTTGCAAATTGCGTTAGCGAATGAACTAGGTATCGTGGCTAATGTTGATTTTCTTTTTCCAACTCAGTTTATTTGGCAACTTTATCAAGTCTTGTTACCAGAGGCGCCAATTGAAAATAGCTTTAATGTTGAATCAATGAGTTGGCGTTTGTATTATTTATTGCCTCAAGTTATTAAACAACCTGAGTTTAGCGCGCTTAAACATTATCTTGATATTGATAAGCAAGATAAAAAACGATATCAGCTCGCAACGCGTATTGCACGATTATTTGACCAATATTTAGTTTACCGTCCAGATTGGTTAGCAAAATGGGAGGCAAACCAGACTGTTGCCGAATTGAAGCATCATTCTGATGAAATGTGGCAAGCGGAGTTGTGGCGAAAACTAATATCAATTAGCCAACCTTATCATCGCGCTAATATTCATCAACAAATGCTTGAAATGTTATTAAATAATAACTTTGAACGTTTACGTTTAGATGCATTACCTAACCGTATTTTTATTTTTGGTATTACTTCTCTTCCTCCTATTTATCTTTCGCTACTTTCAGCACTTGGGCAACATATTGATGTCCATTTAATGTTTAATAATCCGTGTAAATGGTATTGGGGCGATATTGCTGAAAAACAGCTGTCAGATATATTAAATACACCCGATAATATACCCAATCCTCTGTTAACCTCATGGGGAAAACTTGGGCGTGATAATCTATTTTTGTTACAAGAATTTAATAATAAGCAAGATATTGAAGCGTTTGCCGATCAGGATCGTTCTTGTCTATTACATGCTATTCAGCAAGATATTTTAGAACTGTATCAAACCGATTTTGATGATAAAACTTTTGCCGTAACAGATAAGTCGATTTCGTTTCATGCCTGCCATAGTGAACAACGTGAAGTTGAGGTATTGTATGACTACCTGCTATCGGTTTTTGATGCAGATCCTACGCTGGAGTTGCGCGATTGCATAGTTATGGTATCAGATATTGATAAGTATGTTCCTTATATTCGAGCCGTCTTTGGTAATGCTGTTGAAAAGCGCTATTTACCTTTTACTATTTCAGATCAAAAAGCACGAAATATCGATCCTATCGTTCAAGGCTTTTTTGCCATTTTAAATTTTCCGAATAGTCGATTTACAGCAGAAGAACTATTTAATTTACTTGAAATCCCTGCTATTGCCGAAAAATTCGCTATTAACGAATCTCAATTAACCTTGTTGCGAACTTGGATTGTTGAGTCAGGCATTCGTTTTGGACTTGATAGTGCACATAGTTGGTTATTTGGGCTTGAGCGGTTATTACTCGGTTACACGATGAACAGTGAACAAGGCGGTTGGCAACAAATATTACCTTATGATGGTGCAACAGGTTTAGATGCCGAATTAATAGGTCAATTAGCCGAATTTATTAAAGTTGTAAGTAAGTGGTTTGCTATCTTAAATGAAGAAAAACCACTAATTAATTGGCAACCTTGTTGCCTTGAATTAATCAATGACTTTTTTGTAAGTAATGTTCAACGTGAATCCATTTTATTGATGATCGAAGAAGAATGGCAAGAACTGATTAATAGTGGATTATCGGCTTGTTATACAGATAATATTTCTATCACTATTCTACATGATGCTATGCAATCACGCTTAGAGAAAAATCATTTAGCGCATCGTTTTTTAGTTGGTAAGATAAATTTTTGTACCATGATGCCTATGCGTTCTATTCCATTTAAAGTTGTTTGTTTACTTGGTATGAATGACGGTGATTATCCAAGAACATCTCTTCCACTTGATTTTGATTTAATCGCACAACATCCAAGACGAGGGGATCGTAGCCGTCGCACAGATGATCGTTACCTTTTTTTAGAAGCAATTTTATCTGCGCAAAAACAGTTGTATATCAGTTATATTGGTCGCGATATGAAAGATAATAGTGAACGTTACCCTTCTATACTTGTTGATGAGTTTTGGGAATATATTGGCCAATATTATGGCAAGGATAAAAATAATACAGATGGCACTACAAATAGCACTACAACAAATAGCTTAGATTTTTTACGTGTAAACCATACACGCACACCGTTTAACCCCCAAAATTTTTTACAAGAACCCAAAAGCTATGCCGATGAGTGGTTACCTGCAGCATTGCAACAAGGTGAAAGTCAGTTATTCATTAGTGAAATACCAATTATTAGTGTAGATAATATTAATCTTGATGAATTAAAACGATTTTACCAGCACTCTATTAGGCTATTTTTACAAAAACGGTTTAATTTTTATATAAATTATCTGGATGATACCTTACCAGATGCCGAAAACTTTAATCTTGATAGCTTAAAGCGCTATCAATTAAACTTACAGATTTTAAATGAATTAATTGCCAATAGATCTCAACAATCAGATGATTTCTATCAACGATTAGCGTTAACAGGTGACTTACCAGATGGTGCGTTTGGTGAAATTATTTATGATAATCAACTTGAATCACTGCAACCTTTGGCCAATAAAGTTGACCAAGAACGTTTAGTCATGACAACGCAAGAAGTTAATTTAACCATTTCATCTAATGATCAACATTACCAATTACAAGGTTGGTTAACTCACATTCAAGACGATGGTATATTGACATGGCGACCGTCAAAGCTTTCGATTCGCGATGGTATTTTGTTGTGGATTGATCATTTGATTTATTGCATTTTAAATCCTGATAAAATTGATAGTCAAAGTCGTATGTATGGTCGGGACGATAATGAATGGCGATTTTCACATTTAAATGCAGATCTGGCCTTAACTATATTAACTAATTTAGTTGAAGGCTATTTGCAGGGTATCAATGAACCATTATTAATGCCATTAAAAAGTTCGTGGAGTTGGTTAATTACAGCTTATGATAAAAAAACAGGTCAGATTATCGCTAGTGAAAGAGCTATCAGTCAACTTTTAAATTCATGGCAAGGCGGATTTAACCAATCCGCCGAGTGTGATAGTTATTATACTCGTCTTTATCCTGAGTTAACCGATACACTGATTGAACAAATTATATTTACCGCTGAGCGATTTTTATTGCCAATTTTATTACATCAAACAACGGCAGAATAAGAGGCATTATGTTTATTGATACACATTGTCATTTTGATTTTCCACCTTTTAGTGATTTTCTTGCTGATTCAATAAATAAGATTCGCCAAGCGAATATTGTTGGATTAATTATACCCGCAGTTAGTGCTAACTATTTTGATGCTGTTTTACAACTTACCAATAATTATCATGAACTTTATGCCGCTTTGGGGCTGCATCCTATCTATCAACATACTATGGCTGATTTAGAACTATTAACCAATATTGTTAAAACAAAACCTAAAAAATTAGTTGCCATTGGTGAAATCGGGCTCGATCGCTACAATTTAAGTATCGATTGGCAACAACAATTATTATTTTTTAGGTCGCAATTAATAATTGCCAAACAGTTTGATTTACCCGTTTTAATACATTCACGCAAAGTGCACGATGTTATGTACCGTGAATTACACAAGGCCAACTTACCTTGTTGCGGCGTAATACATGGTTTTTCAGGTAGTTATCAACAAGCCATGCAATTTGTTAAGCTGGGTTATTATATTGGTGTAGGTGGCGTAATTAGTTATGAACGTGCAAATAAAACTCGCAATACAATTGCTCAATTACCACTTGGCAGCCTAGTACTTGAAACAGATGCGCCCGACATGCCATTAAGTGGGCGTCAAGGTCAAGCAAATCGCCCTGAATATATCACTGAGGTTTTTAAAATATTGACACAATTACGCACTGAATCACCAGAACACATACTTAACACAGTTTTAACAAATACCTTGACGCTATTTAGTGGAATCAATAGAATAAAAATTTAACAAGCAACTAAAATAAATTTAATATTATTATGAAGTTATTTTAGTAAACCGACGACAGTAGGTTTATATGGCTAGACAATTGAATCAACTATTTGCTCAATCTATTTCCTCCCTCATCCGATTATTTCCTTTGTGGGCAGTTTTGTGTGCTGTTATGGTCTATTTTTCTCCTGATACTTTTACACCTATACGTCCCCATGCATCACAATTACTCATGTTTGTGATGTTCACCATGGGAGTTACATTAAGTATTGATGATTTTAAACGTGTAGTAACCAAACCTAAAGCGGTGGTTATTTGTACTTTGCTACATTATATTGTTATGCCGTTAACTGCTCTAATCTTAGCAAAACTGTTTACAATGAGACCAGAACTATTGGTTGGCATGGTATTAGTTGGAAGCGTAGCTAGCGGAACAGCATCAAATGTGATGATTTATCTTGCCAAAGGTGATGTTGCATTGTCTGTTACAATTTCATCTGTTTCGACACTTGTGGGAGTAGTTATAACACCACTGATAACACTACTATTAGTTGGAACAACAGTTGAAGTCCCTGTTTGGGGAATGCTTGTACATATTGTACAGATTGTACTAATACCGATTATATTAGGATTAATTGTTCACCATTTCTTAAATGCTATTGTAAAAAAATGTGAGCAATTTTTACCACTTTTATCAATGAGTTGTATTTTATTAATTATTTGTATTGTAGTAGCAGGTAGCCATACTCAAATTGGCCAAGTGGGGGGCACTGTTATTTTTGCAGTTGTGATTCATAATGCGTTAGGATTGCTTGGTGGTTACTGGGGTGGACGTTTATTTGGTTTTGATGAATCAACCTGCAGAACCATGTCACTTGAAGTAGGAATGCAAAACTCTGCCCTTGCAGCTACTTTAGGCACCACCTACTTTTCGGCTTTATCGGCTCTGCCTGCTGCAGTATTTTCTGTTTGGCACAATATTTCAGGCTCATTACTGGCTGGTTATTGGCAAGGTAAACCAGTAAAGAATCAGAAAAAATCCAATCATTAACAAATAATATTGTAAAATAGCATTCATCAGCTCTCTTTCTTAATCAACTCTAAGTAAGAGAGCTTAATTTTTTGAGCTTATATCCAACCGCTCCACTAGCATTTAAATTAATTTTAGGCCAAATTAAAATGAATAGCGAATTACAGTTACCACCGTTTGTCTATCGTATATTACCGTGGATTGCGGCGTTTGCATTCTTTATGCAATCACTTGATACCTCGATATTAAATACAGCCCTCCCCACTATGGCTAACGACCTCAATGAGTCCCCATTAAATATGCAATCAGCCGTGATAAGTTATGCTTTGACCCTTGCATTATTTATTCCTGTTAGTGGTTTTTTATCTGATAAATTTGGCACTAGAAATATTTTTGTCATGGCCGTTTCACTATTCACATTGGGTTCATTACTTTGCGCTTTATCTAATTCATTAATTTTTTTAGATATATCACGAGTAATCCAAGGCATTGGAGGCTCCATGATGGTGCCTATATCACGTTTAGTATTGATAAAATCTTTTAAGCGCAGTGATTTTTTAGCTGCTTTAAATACTGCCACGATTCCTGGATTAATTGGTCCCGTTTTAGGGCCTGTATTGGGAGGATATCTAGTTGATATGGTAAGTTGGCACTGGGTGTTTTTTATTAATTTACCCATTGGTATTTTAGGTATAATAATTAGTTGGAAATACATGCCTAACTTAAAAGGCCAACACATGCCTTTTGATTTATTAGGCTTTATATTTATTGTTGTTAGCTTTATTAGCGCCACTTTGAGTGTAGAGATTTTAAACCAAAATCAGACATATTATTGTCCATTACTACTTGCGACAATTAGTCTACTTTTTTTATTTATTTATCGTGAATATGCAAAAAAGAAACAAACTCCATTATTCCCACTATCGCTATTTAAAATCCGTACGTTCAAAATAGGAATTATCGGAAATTTAATTTGCAGATTAGGTATATCAGGAGTGCCTTTTCTTATTCCACTATTATTACAAGTGGGATTTGGTTATTCAGCTATTTTTGCCGGCATTATGTTGATGCCAATGGCCATTGCTTCAATTTGTACTCGAATCTTTATTCCACGTATTTTAGCACGTTTAGGTTACCGTTTCGTACTAGTTACTAATACAATTTTAGCTGGCATAATGATTATTTTAATGTCCGTATTAAATTTATCGACACCACTTATTCTTATCAGTTTATTGCTATTTTGTATCGGTGGAATCAACTCCATGCAATACACGGCCATGAATAGCATAACCTTAGCTAATCTAGAAAACGACAATACAAGTAGTGGAAATAGCTTAATGGCAGTAAATCAACAATTAGCAATTAGTTTTGGTACCGGATTGGGTGCTGTTTTATTACGCTTAATTAGCACCACAACAAGTACTATTCACTCATTTCAGTTAACATTTGTTATACTTGGTATGATTACCGTTTTATCAAGCATTATTTTTGCACAATTAAAAAAAGAAGACGGACAAAATCTAACCAATCATCAGCAAGAAATAAGGAGATAAATCTATGTTCCAGTACCAAATCATCCCAGTTACAGCTTTCCAAGAAAATTGTAGCATCATTTGGTGCGATCAAACCATGGAAGGTGCATTTATTGATCCCGGAGGTGAACCCGAACTGCTTATAAAAGCGGTTGAAAAGCTAGGCGTTAATATTAAGCAGATTTTATTAACCCATGGACATTTGGATCATGTCGGTGCTGCAACTATATTGGCTAAACATTATGATGTGAAGATTATTGGGCCAAGCCAAGAAGATGAATTTCTATTAACAAGTTTACCACAACAAAGTACACAATTCGGTTTTCCTTATACTGATAGCTTTTTGCCTGATCGTTGGTTAAAAGAAGGTGAGCAGATTCAAGTTGGTAATATTAGCCTTGATGTACTTTTTTGCCCGGGTCACACTCCGGGACATATTGTTTTTATTAACCATTTGGATAAGCAGGCTTTTGTCGGCGATGTATTATTTAAAAGTAGTATAGGAAGAACTGATTTTCCACGAGGCAACCATGCCGATTTAATTTCATCAATCACTAATAAATTATTACCACTTGGGGATGACTTTATTTTTGTACCAGGCCACGGACCTATGTCTAGTTTTGGTCATGAACGAGTTAGTAATCCTTACTTAGTTTAAGTAACAAATTATTTTAATTATCACACTCTTTATTTTAGAGTGTGATAAAAATATCCTATATCCCACTCCAATGTAAACAAATTAAAAACAAAAAAGTTTACAACAATAATAATTGCGCTATTATAGTTCTACTATTTATATAAAAGGTAGAAAATAATGAAACTTCAACCGACTTCGTATTATCCAACATTTATCACTACACTTGTAAATTTATCTTCTTGGCAACGTAAATTATTAACCACAACAAGTGCAGCATTACTTTTAGGATTAGCCGCTAACATTAGTATTCCAACTTACCCTGTTCCATTTACATTACAATCATTGGCTGTATTGTTAATTGGTGCTTTTTTAGGTCGTAAACTAGGTGCATTAGCAATAATCCAATACCTTATTTTAGGTGCAATTGGGTTACCGCTATTTGCCAATGGTAGTGGTGGAATTATGGCGTTAGCATCACCATCTTCAGGTTACTTATATGGCTATGTATTTAGTGCCTATTTAGCAGGGTTTGCAGCAGAAAGAGGTTATGATCGTCACTTTATTTTAGGTTTAATTGCATTCGCTTGTGCGCATCAATTGTTATTTGTATTTGGCGTTGTCTATTTAATGGGCTATTTACACATCACGCTAATTGATGCTTTAAAAGTGGGTTATCTGCCATTTGTTGGTGTGGATGCGCTTAAATTTATTATTGCAACTTGTGTAATGTTTTCGCTATGGCGCTATCGTGCTAAAAAACAATAATATCCAATGTGGAGATATTATCTTCCAAAGCCTAAAAAAAAATAATGCTTTTAATGGCGCTGTAAGCCTTTCAGGTGCAGTGCCAAAGATAGATGAAATAACCAAAAGTATTAATCATGTTGGTTTATATATTGGAAATAATACCGTTATTGAAGCAACACAAAACTATGGCGTGATTGAACAATCATTGACTAATTTTATTTGTGCAGCTAAGCACAATATCATTGGTAGAATCCATGATTTAGTTGTTATTCAAAATGCATTAAGAAGGGTAAAGAAATGCTTGGGTTCACCTTACAATCACAGCTTTCATCCCTATGCAGATGGGTTTTATTGCAGTGAACTAATTACTTATGCCTTTAAAACTGAGCAAGGTAATAATTATTTCGCATTATATCCAATGAATTTTAAAGATTTAGCTACAAATGAGATTTTATCTTATTGGATTGATTATTATCGCGATCTAAATCAGATTATTCCACAACATGAACTAGGATCGCACCCACAGCAATTACTTAGACAACGCCATTTATTCAAGACAATCCTAACACTTGAATGATAATAAAAGGAGGAAATTTTACACAAAAAAATATTTAAAATAATTTAACTATTGACATAGCGCCATTAAATCTATAATATGCGCGCTACATTTCGGTTCCTCCATAGTTCAGTCGGTAGAACGGCGGACTGTTAATCCGTATGTCACAGGTTCAAGTCCTGTTGGAGGAGCCAACTTCTAAGTGAAAAAACACTTAGTAAATTACTTCATATACAAAAACCACTTTCCTTTAATCAAAAAGTTTCTAAATCTGCTTGGCCATAAACTAATTGAAAAGCAGAAACAATGATATGCACTTTAATAGAAATTTAGCTAATCAACAATATTTAATAATTTAAAAGATAGAAAATAAAATCTTAAGCAATGCATTAACTTTATAATATAGTAAGACCGCATAAAACAATTTCTGAGAAAACTCCTTATGAGTTTTTAGGGAATTATTCTAATCATAAAGTGCCTCTCCTTCGGCGTTTTCCTACAGTTAAGTAAGTCAGGATTGTATTAATTATTATTTAAGCATAAAAAACCCAGCATTTGCTGGGTTTAAATATTTATTATTTAATAAAGTCGGGTAGCAACGACACATTACTGTGTCGCCGCCCCCTAAGAACTGTACGAGCGAATTTCTCCGCATACAGCTCAAGCCTTCCTATTAACTTATTGCTAAGTCGGTTTCAATACGTCTAACTTCAGTGCATGAACTTTAGTATGACATACAGGATGTAATAAAACCCTGTTTTTCAGCTTATTATCTCCACCCTGTACACGGTATATAATATGATGGTCATGCCATCCCGTCTCTTTTGTGATAGGGAGATGACATAGTCCACAACGCCCTTTTTGTTCCTTATACAACCTTTGCCATTGACTTCTGTGCGAATAATCTTCGTACATCCGTTTCTGGTATAGTGTTTCGCCGTATAATTCCCATTCAGGTAAAAACGGGTTGTATTCCGACTTTACCTTTACATGACGTTTAATCTCTGTCCTACTGCAAAACAGTAATTCAGTCCATATCTTTTCGCCGTGCCGATTCGTTGTATGTGTGCCAAATATCCAGTCCCTGCTTTGTATCTTTGTAAAGTATTTCGCTTTAACAAATCGTTTCCGCCTGTTACTGTGTCTTCGACAACACCATCGCCAAATCGCTTGCCAGACTAGATAGTCTACTTTACTGTACGTCTCTTTAGCAACAATGCTGCGGTGATAGTTAGCCCATCCCCTTAACATTGGATTTAATTTTCCTATTAGTATGTCTTGTTTAACCATTTTCATGGCACTTATTGTTTCTTTCACCTTGCGATAAAATGCTTTCACATTATTTTTGCTAGGTTTAATCAACAATTTGCCTTTAAATGATTTCACCGTCCAACCGAGAAAATCAAATCCTTGCTCGATATTAACAACGTGAGTTTTCTTTTCCGATAAGGTTAATCCCCTCTCTTTCAAAAATTCCCGCATTATTGGCAGAACTTCATTTTCAAGTAATTCTTTCGAACTCCCCGATATAATAAAATCGTCCGCATATCGAACCATATACACCTTATTAGCTCGCCGTTGTCTATTTCCAATTACACCAAAGTGTTTAGTTAATAGCTCGTCAATGCCGTCTAGTGCCATATTTGCTAAAGTTGGTGAGATGATACCCCCTTGTGGTGTACCCTCTGCCGTCCGTGTAACCTGTCCCATATCTACTACGCCCGATTTTAACCATTTTGCTAATATCCGTTTATTCATCGGAATATTGGCTATTAACCAATCATGACTAATATGGTCAAAACAACCTTGTATATCCGCATCCAATACCCATTGCGCCGTTTGTCTCATTTGACTCCCTTTGCGTGAAAATATCTTATGCACGTGGCTTATCGCATCCGCCGTTGAGCGATTGACACGAAATCCATACGAGTTTTTATCTGCTGTCGTTTCGGCTACAGGCTGTAAAGCAAATAAATGCAGCGCTTGCATTGCTCTGTCTTTCATGGTCGGAATGCCCAAAGGACGCTTCTTTCCGTCAGACTTGGGAATATAAACTCGCCTTAATGGCATGGGTTTATATCCTTTACTTGTCAGCGTTGCAATGGCTTTCCATTTACTCATTGGTGTTGACCATGTTTCCTTGTCAACCCCTGCCGTTCTTTTACCTCTGTTTTCTGTCACTCTCCGCACCGCTAATTGCTTAGCATACGTTGAGCGTGTCAGTAACCGTTGTAAGCGTTTAACCTTACGGTAGTCACCTTCAATTGTTGCCTTCGCAATCCGTACCTGCAACCCTTTAACATGCTTTGTTGCTTTGACCCAATCAATCTTGTGCCATAGCTCATTCATGTCAGGAGTCGCTGGAGCTGGACTACTTTTAACTTTTTCGTTAAACTTAGAGTACTCTTTCATACTTACTCCTGTAGTAACAGAAATAAGCAGAAATCTACTTGGTTTGTTGTGAATAATTTCTTCGTCCTGTGAGAGAAAGAAGAATTATTCAGTTTGCCAAATAAATTCTACTTCTCTGTCACATGGTGAATTGTTAGAGTAGGGAAATGGGCTTGTTTTCACTTGCCTATTTCCTGTCCTCACCCAATCATTCCCGAAGAAATGACCACAAAAGGATTAGCCAACATCTTACGATGAAAGACCAGTTAGAAGTCTGCACCCTTTCGGGTTAGGTCATGTTTCATACCCTATATCAGCCATTACAGCCAATCATTCGCTTTCTCTAACCTCCCTTACCTGCACCCCCAACAGTATCGCTTACGCTCTACCTGCCCTAGGGCGGAAATACAGGCTTACCAAGTTCCATTATTATCACACAAATAGTTAAGATGCTGTCTGTTCGCCGATAGTGTTTATGATGACGTATCCCCAATGTAAAAAGAGATATCCCACTATATACCTTTTTGGTTAGAGCTTGTCAGTAGCTTAAGCTCTTCAACTATCACGACGTTTATCAACAGTTCACTTACGTTCATCTTTCTATTTAGCCTAGCCCCTCATGACATGCTACTTGCCATTACTTAATGTTACCTCACGATAAACATTAACCTTGCTACTCCTCAAGGGGTACATTGTCAGGAAGCTCCGCACCAGACCGTTACCAGTCTCGCACTATCCCTAGGCTACTGTTAGTCATATAACAGGTTGACTCGCACTTTCACCTAATTTATAAGCAATTGTACTTCAACAATGATAATAACAGCTTATGCACTTATAACTTCACAATAGGTCAATTCTAGCTTAAACTATACGCTGTGGGTTCTTTCGTTTCCTTGGTCGATTCAATAAACTCTTATTGAACTCCTTGGAATCTTCCAGAATATCAGATATGATTAAATGAATTGTCCAAAGAATTTTGTTCTTTAAAGTATGAGATTTGTCTCTCACAGACTTTAACATATTCTTTACTGAATACAGGTTGTACAATATCCTTTCGGACATGTATAACGCCCTACTCAGACATTGTGAGGATGGCTAATTAAAGTTGTTCACCTTAATTAACCCACCCAGCTTTTTAATTAAAAATAAAAGACTTAGGTGCAATAAGTGCGCTCTTGTCGCACTTACATTTTAGTTGTAAATGTACGAGCAATAACATCACGTTGTTGTTCTGCTGTTAATGAGTTAAAACGTACTGCATAACCAGAAACACGAATTGTTAATTGTGGGTATTTTTCTGGGTGTTTTACAGCGTCTTCTAAAGTTTCACGACGAAGAACGTTCACATTTAAATGTTGACCTCCTTCAACTTTTACAGTTGGAGCAACATCTAATGGAACTTCGCGGTATTCGAATTGACCAAGTTCTGCAGTTGGAATGATTTGATCTTCTTTATAAACTGATTTAGCAGCTATACAACGAGCTTCTTTTGTAGAGTCGTCTAATAACCAGAAAGAATTTAGAAGTGCTGAGTTGTCTGCTTTAGTAATTTGGATACCTGTAATCATTTTAAATCCTCCTAACGGGGCCTTATTGCCCTAAAATAATTAGGGTTAATATAGCACTTTAAAAGATTGATAAAAGTCAAAAAAAGCTATTAATTCGATAAGTAATGCCTTTAATTTCTATTTTCTTTTGTGATAGGTTATTATGTAGAACTATATTAGTTATTGCCCAGAAACACTGGCATTATTGATGAGTGATATCAAAATATGACAACAAAATTGACTTGGCATGAAGTTATTGGTGCAGAAAAACAAAAACCTTATTTTCAACAAATAATGCAATTTGTAATGGCTGAGCGTGCTAATGGCAAGATAATTTACCCGCCTCAGCATGATGTGTTTAATGCGTTTCGTTTTACACCATTTGATCAAATCAAAGTGGTGATTTTAGGGCAAGATCCTTATCATGGTCCCAATCAAGCTCACGGCCTTTCTTTTTCTGTTTTACCCGGAGTTAAGACACCACCATCGTTAGTTAATATTTATAAAGAACTAGCAACCGACATTGATAGTTTTACAATTCCTTCTCATGGCTATTTAGCTTCTTGGGCTGCTCAAGGTGTATTACTATTAAATAATGTGTTGACTGTTGAAGCTGGACAAGCGCATTCTCATGCAAAAATAGGTTGGGAAACTTTTACTGATAATGTGATAGCGGCAATCGATGAATATCTTCAAGGTGTGGTTTTTTTATTGTGGGGATCTCCTGCACAAAAAAAGGGGCAGTTTATTAATCGCCAAAAACATCATGTATTAACATCAGTGCATCCATCACCGTTATCAGCTCATCGTGGATTTTTTGGCTGTAAGCACTTTTCCAAAGCGAATGATCTTATTATGCAACAAGGTAAAAAAGCAATAGATTGGCAACCAAGACTAGCGGAAAAACAAACATGAGTAATAATAAAAGACGTCGAACAAGTTTGCAGGAAATTGCAAATTTAATCGGGATTAGTAAAATGACAGTGAGTCGTTTTTTACGCGATCCCAATCTTGTATCTAAACCACTTCAATTACAAATTTCAGCCGCAATAGATAAGTTAGGATATATTCCCAATAAAGCTCCCGATATGCTGTCTAACGCTAAAAGTAATGCCATTGGTATTGTGTTCCCTTCTTTAACCAATCAGGTTTTCGCCGATATTTTAAAAGGTATTGAGATGATGACGGATGTAAGAGGATATCAAACCATGATCACTCATACCGGATATAGTGCTGACAAAGAGGAGTTACGTTTACGCTCATTACTTTCTTATAATATTGACGGGTTAATTTTAACGGAAAGAACACATACTCCAGCAACATTAAAGATGATTGAAATTTCGGGTGTTCCTGTGGTTGAAATTATGGACAGTGTTTCACCTTGTATTGATATGGCTGTTGGATTTGATAATTTTACTGCAACCAAGAATATGATTGATAAAATGATAGATAAAGGCCGCCGTAATATTGTCTATTTTAGTGCAAGACAAGATCA
This sequence comes from Gilliamella sp. Occ3-1, assembly GCF_001690655.1. GTDB lineage: Bacteria > Pseudomonadota > Gammaproteobacteria > Enterobacterales > Orbaceae > Gilliamella > Gilliamella apicola_P. The sequence continues at coordinate 125,375 of NZ_LZHQ01000004.1, read as the reverse complement.
ACGAAGTATTATACGTCAAAAAGGATATGAAAAGGCTATGGAAGAAGCAGGATTAACACCTAGAACGCTAGCGACTAAAGAAGCATCATCTTATGAATTAGGGGCAAGATTTTTGCATCAAATTTTAAAAGATTTTCCTTGTGTTGATGGTATTTTTAGTACTAATGATGACTTAGCTTTAGGGGTATTACTTGAGTGCCAACGGATGGGAATTAAAGTGCCAAAACAAATAGCGATTGTTGGATTTCATGGACATCAAATTGGTCAATTTATGAATCCCAAACTAACATCTATACAGACACCAAGAATTGAAATGGGAAAAATTGCAGCGGAGCTGTTATTAAAACGGATTAATGGTGAACAAATTGATAAAAAAGTGATTGATTTACCTGTTGAGTATTTAAACGGAGAAAGTATTTAATAAGGGTAGAAGATGACATTGATAATGATTTAACCTTACCACGTTTAAGATAAGGTTATTAGTAAATTATAACCCCTTAGGGTTTTCACCGTATTGGTTCCTGCCTGGTGTTGAGTCCAGTACGCAGAATACAAATATAATAATAATACCAATGTATGGAATAAGTTGTAACAAAACCCACCAACCTGATTTGCTTGTATCATGTAAGCGGCGTACTGTAACAGCTAAACTAGGAAGGAGTAATGCCAACGCTAAGATAGCGGTTATAGCTAAGGGACTTCCAATCATTTTATCAATGATTGCTGCGATAACAGTTAAAATAAAATTGAACAAAGCGAACATCCAATATTCTTTACGACGCGCTCGTCCATTAAAATTTGTATAATTTTTTGTAATACAATCAATAAACCAATTCATTCCTATATTCCTTTTTTAAATTAATTACTGAAATAAATTATTTGGAACGGCTATTGTGGCTATTCTAATGAAAAAAAAACGAAAATAAAACTGATTTTTATCGTTGAATTTTTTATTTTTATTTTTTTATCAATATTTACATTGCCTATAAGGCTGTTGATTTCAGGTTTTCATAAAGTGATAACTATGTTAGAATTATCGCTCAGTGGTTATTTATACCAGCTAACAAATTATAGAAAATAACACTGAGGCCATCCATGAAAATAGTTGAAGTAAAACACCCTCTTGTACGTCATAAAATTGGATTAATGCGTGAACACGATATTAGTACCAAAGACTTTCGTGATCTTGCCAGCGAAGTTGGCAGTTTATTAACTTATGAAGCAACTGCTGATCTACCTACCGAAACAGTAACAATAGATGGTTGGTGTGGACCTGTTCAAGTAGAACGTATTAAGGGTAAAAAAATTACCGTTGTACCTATTTTGCGTGCCGGCTTAGGTATGATGGATGGTGTGCTTGAGCATGTGCCAAGTGCCCGTATTAGCGTTGTCGGTTTTTACCGTAACGAAGAAACGTTAGAACCTGTTCCTTATTTCCAGAAATTAACCTCGGATATTGAAGAGCGAATGGCTTTAGTTGTTGATCCAATGTTAGCTACAGGTGGCTCAATGGTAGCGACAATCGATTTGCTTAAAAAAGCAGGTTGTAAAAATATTAAAGTATTAGTTTTAGTTGCCGCACCAGAAGGTATTAAAGTGCTTGAACAAGCTCACCCTGATGTTGAACTTTATACTGCATCGATTGATGAGAGGTTGAACGAAAAAGGCTACATATTACCTGGACTGGGTGATGCTGGAGACAAAATCTTCGGCACAAAATAAAATCTCAAAATTTAGACCGGTTAATCCGGTTTTTTTATGCCTGTTAATCAGGTAAGTTATACAATAAACTTCGTTAAGTAAGAGAGGCGAGATGTGAGCAATATCACAACAGATAAAACAAAAAATATAACATCACTGCATAAGCATTCTTGGCAAGATATTTTTACTGGAGCACAAATGTTATTTGTCGCATTTGGTGCATTGGTGTTAGTTCCACTATTAACAGGGTTAAACCCGAATGTAGCTCTTTTTACTGCTGGAGTAGGTACTTTATTATTTCAATTGACAACTAAAGGTAAAGTTCCTGTATTTTTAGCGTCATCATTTGCTTTTATTGCTCCAATCTCATTTGGTGTTGCTCATTGGGGGATTCCTGCTACTTTAGGCGGTTTAATAGCTGCTGGATTTGTATTTATGTTTTTTGCTTTTTTAGTAAAAATAAATGGTAAACATATTATTGATCGTATCTTACCGCCAGTTGTAACTGGACCAATTATTATGGTTATTGGTTTATCATTGGCGCCTGTTACTATAGGTATGGCAATGGGTAAAGAAAGTGGACTGCAAGCTGAAAATTATCAATTGATTATTATTTCAATGTTATCATTATTAACAACTTTAGTGGTTGCCATTTGGGCAAAAGGTTTTTTAAAATTATTACCTATTATTTCGGGTATTGTAGTTGGTTATACGCTCTCTTGCATGTTTGGTATTGTTAACTTCCAACCAATTATTGATGCACCATGGTTTAAAGTTCCCGATTTCACTTTTCCTGAATTTCACTGGCAAGCCATTTTGTATATGATCCCGATTGTAATTGCGCCAACCATTGAACATGTTGGCGATATTATGGCTATTAGCGCCGTAACAGGTAAAGACTATACACGCGATCCCAGTTTACAGCGTACATTACTTGGTGATGGGCTAGCAACTTCGATGGCAGGATTTTTTGGTGGACCACCGTGTATTACTTATGCAGAAGTGATTGGTGCAGTAACGCTAACTCGCAATTTCAAAACTCGAGTAATGACATGGGCAGCTCTTTGGGCAATTTTAATGTCTTTTATCGGAAAAATTGGTGCATTTTTAAGTTCAATTCCAACTGTAGTAATGGGGGGGATTATGGTGTTACTGTTTGGTTCTATTGCATCAGTGGGCATTAATATCTTAGTTAAACATAAAGTCGATCTATCTGTACCGCGTAATATGTGTATTGTTTCATTAGTTTTAGTCTTTGGTATTGGAGGGATGATCTTTGATTTTGGCTCTTATACACTGCAAGGTATTAGTTTATGCGGTATTTTAGCTATTGTGTTAAATCTTATCTTGCCACATCAAGTCAAATCAACTAATAGCCACTAAATTAACTGCTATATCGTTGGTTATTTTTATAGCCAACGATATTTATAATATAACTGTATTAACCTATCACTCTTTTTAGCCTTTCTATTTTTTTGTGGCAAACCTATTTTTGCATTTTTAATCAATATGGTGGTTATCACACTTCATAGCTAGCACAAAATCTATGTATAGAATTATGCAGTTTTATAATCAATGAATGGATTGTTTCTTTTTATATGCTTATCGCTGTTTTTGTCAAAAAGTTTCAGGTAAGTACGTGTTTCAGTATAAAAACACACTTATCAAAAAATAAGTGTGTTTTTAATGATAAACCGTTTTATTTGATTGGACGCATGGTTGGGAATAAAATTACGTCACGAATTGTATGGCTGTTGGTAAATAGCATCACGGTACGGTCAATACCGATCCCAAGTCCTGCTGTAGGCGGTAAACCGTGCTCCAGCGCTGTAATATAATCTTCATCATAAAACATCGCTTCATCATCACCCGCATCTTTTTGTGATACTTGATCAGCAAAGCGTTGAGCTTGATCTTCAGCATCATTAAGCTCTGAGAATCCATTACCTATTTCACGACCACCAATAAAAAATTCAAATCGATCAGTCACAAATGGGTTTTCGTCGTTACGGCGAGCAAGTGGGGATACTTCAGCTGGATATTCAGTAATAAAGGTTGGTTGAATTAAGTTTGATTCAGCCACTTCTTCAAAAATTTCAGTTACCACTCGACCAAGTCCCCAACTTTTTTCAATTTTTATACCAACTGATTGTGCTATGGCACAAGCTTTATCAAAGTCATCTAGATCTGTATTATTGGTTTCAGGGCGGTAATGGCAAATGGCTTCACGCATGGTCATTTTGATAAATGGTTTACCAAAATCAAACGTATGTTCACCATATTGCACAACAGCATCACCTGTTACCGCAATAGCTAAACGACGGAATAATGTTTCTGTTAATACGATCAGATCTTTGTAATCAGCATAAGCCATGTACATTTCCATCATGGTAAATTCTGGATTATGTCTTGGTGATACGCCTTCATTTCGGAAGTTACGATTAATTTCAAATACCCGCTCAAAGCCACCTACAACTAATCGTTTTAGATAAAGTTCTGGCGCAATACGCATATACATATCTAAATCAAGCGCATTGTGATGCGTAATAAATGGTTTAGCTGATGCACCACCCGGAATTACCTGCATCATTGGCGTTTCGACTTCCATAAAGTGGTTTTCAATCATAAAGTTGCGGATTTCACTGACAACTCTGGAACGCGCTTTAAAAGTCTCTCTTGACTCTTGATTTGTGATAAGATCCAAGTAACGTTGACGGTAACGCATTTCTTGATCGGCAAGTCCATGAAACTTATCAGGTAATGGGCGAAGAGCTTTAGTTAATAAACAAATTTCTTCACAGTGAATAGAAAGCTCACCAGTTTTAGTCTTAAATAGGTAACCTTTAGCGCCGACAATATCGCCCAAATCCCATTTTTTAAATTGCTCGTTATAAAAACCTTCAGGGAGATCATCACGAGTAACATAAAGTTGGATTTGTCCAGCAACATCTTGTAGAGAAACAAACGAGGCTTTACCCATAATACGACGCATCATCATACGGCCAGCCACAGTTACAATAATTTTCTTTTCAATCAGTTCTTCGTTAGTTTTATCGCCATATTGTTTATGGAGATCACTAGAAATCGCATCACGGCGAAAATCATTAGGAAAAGCAATACCTTGTTCGCGAAGATGAGCGAGCTTCTCGCGACGTACTTTTAGTTCATTATTTAACTCTTCAATTTGGTTTTGTTGATCTTGCTGCTCTGTTGACATAGTTTTACCTTTTATTTATAACCAAGCGGTTTATAAACCTGCTTTTAAGCTTTCTTCAATAAATTGATCTAAATCGCCATCTAATACGGCCTGTGTATTACGAGTTTCAACGCCAGTACGCAAATCCTTGATACGCGAATCATCAAGTACGTAAGAGCGAATTTGGCTCCCCCAACCAATGTCAGATTTAGTTTCTTCCATTTGTTGTTTTTCAGCATTCTTTTTTTGCATCTCAAGCTCATACAGTTTTGCTTTTAACTGTTTCATTGCTTGATCTTTATTGCTGTGTTGTGAACGGTTATTTTGACATTGAGTAACAATGCCCGTAGGAATATGAGTGATTCGTACAGCAGACTCGGTTTTATTTACATGTTGACCACCAGCGCCTGACGCACGGTATACATCAATACGGAGATCGGCAGGGTTAATGTCGATATCAATATCATCATCAATTTCAGGATAAACAAATACAGAAGCAAACGAGGTATGGCGTCGATTGCCTGAGTCAAATGGACTTTTACGAACTAGGCGGTGTACTCCAGTTTCTGTGCGTAACCAACCGTAAGCATAATCACCTGATACTTTAATCGTTGCTGATTTGATACCAGCAACATCACCGTCCGATACTTCCATCACTTCAGTTGCAAAACCTTTTGATTCAGCCCAGCGTAAATACATCCTAAGTAATATTTCTGCCCAGTCTTGTGCTTCAGTTCCCCCTGAGCCTGATTGGATATCTAAATAACAATCTGCACTATCATATTTACCAGAAAACATTCGTCGGAATTCAAGTTCAACCAGTTTTTTCTCTAACTGTTCAAGTTCAAAATTAGTTTCATCGAAAGTATCTTGATCTTCAGCTTCAATAGCAAGTTCAAGCAAGCCTTCAACATCGTCAAGACCTTGAGTTAATGAATGAATGGTATTTATTATTTCATCAAGTGCAACGCGTTCTTTACCTAACGCTTGTGCTTTTTCTGGATCGGCCCATACTTCGGATTGCTCTAGCTCGGCATTGACTTCTTCGAGCCGTTCTTTTTTTAGATCATAGTCAAAGATACCCCCGAATCACGGCTGTGCGTTCGGTAAGTTCTACTATCTTTGATTTAACTGGATTAATTTCAAACATGATTTAAATGGAGTTGCTCAGTTTTATGATTTATTAAACAAGCGTCCATTGTAGCGGATTTGGGCATAATTTAGCAATTGCCAATTACTATTTTTGAATTTGACTCAGTGCTCGAAAAGAAAAGATGGCGCACTAGGCGCCACTTTTAAGGTGAAAAGAATATGAGTACAATCAAGTTATTTTTTTGCTTCAGCGTATAGCTCAGCAACTTTATCCCAGTTAACTACATTCCAAAATGCACCAATGTAATCAACACGGCGATTTTGATATTTTAAATAATAAGCATGTTCCCAAACATCTAGTGTTAAAATCGGCGTACCAGAAACACCAGCAAATTTTTCGCCCATTATCGGTGAATCTTGATTGGCTGTAGAAACAACTTCAAGTTTACCATTTTGTAATACTAACCAAGCCCAACCTGAACCAAATCGAGTTGCTGCCGCTGCTGCAAATTTTTCTGTAAATGCATCAACCGAACCAAAATCTTTTTCGATGGCCGCTTTTAAGTCGCCTTTTAGTTCAGTACCAATTTTTAATAGTTCCCAGAAAAGAGTGTGATTAACATGACCACCTACGTTATTTTTAATACCCGTGATTTTGTCAGCAGGTACTTTATCTAAATTTTTTAACAAAGTGCTAGGGCAAAATTCTTTTAATTCAGCTGGCAAAGTTTCAAGAATGGCATTTGCATTGTTCACATAGGTTTGATGATGTTTATCGTGATGAAGATGCATAGTTTCAGAATCAATATAAGGTTCTAATGCATCATAAGCATAAGGTAATGGAGGTAAAGTATAAGCCATGAAATTTGCTCCTTTCATATATTAGGTATTATTAACTATTTTATTTCATGAGTATACGGGCTATTAGTATAGCTCTCAAACTATCACTTAGATAGTTAGTGACTATCTGTTATCAGAATGACTATTGCTTTTTCAATTCGTCTTCATTATTTGCTATAAATGGAGTTTATATAAATAATTGCATGGTTTTTATTAATCAGGTTTCCTTTTACTTACTATCAATTAAATATATTTTGTGTTGCTATATTTTATTGTACTGAATTTAGTTCCCTAAAGATGAATGATAAAACTGGCTCAATTTATCGAGAAAAGTGAAAAGTTTTTGATTCATTTCAGTGTAATCATGAGAGCGAAGCTTATCAGGTGTATCGACAAAGCGGTATTTTTCTGCTTGGCTAAGTTCCTTTTGTGAATGGGTAATTAATAACTCGACCACTTCAGGTGTTAACTCCATATGGCATTGGAAACCATAAACAAATTTACTGTATGCAATGATTTGACGAGGACACCCTTCACTATAAGCAATAATTTGAGCATCTTTGGTTAAACCGGGCATATCATTGTGCCAATGACCTACTTCTAATGTGCTACCAAAATCAGAAAATAAAAGATTTTTTTTACCGACTTGAGTTAGTCTAATAGGGAATTTACCAATTTCTTTTTCTGGGCTGTTGCTATAACTTGCCCCTAACGCTTCACCGATTAATTGTGAACCAAGACATACACCAATGACTACTTTCTCTGCTTTTATTGCAGATAAAATAATGGATTGTTCTGCTTTAGAATCAAAATGAGCACATTCTTGTTTGGTGGTTGATGGTGACTGTGGACCGCCCATAACAACAAGAAAGTCGATATCATCAATGCTATTAGGAAGTGGTTCATTTAGGTAAACGCGAGAATAAGTTATAGTATGATGATTATTTAGAGCCCATTGTTCATAAGCTCCGGGTGCTTCAAAAGCCTCATGAATAATAAAATGTATATGCATTAAAAAACACCTCCTTTTATCGTAGATAATCATCGACAAGTTTACTAAAATCATGTGTGTATTGCTATTAATAAAAACATGTTAATGTTGCATATACAATAGATGTGAACCAAAAATGTTTTATATTTATAACATATTACAACGAATATATTTATTGATATAAAATTCTGGTATGCCCACACTTTTTAGCACCCAAAAGATAAGGTCATCGATTTCTTTTGTATTCAATCGGCGACTGGTAATTTAATATTGAATGAAGTCGATTATAATTAAACCAATCCACATAGTGATTAAATTCCAATTTAAGTTGCGCCAGTGAATCAAAAATAGTATTTGACACAAATTCTGTTTTCACTGCTTTAAATGTGCTTTCTGCAATTGCGTTATCATAAGGACAGCCTTTGCGACTTAACGACCGTTTAATTCCAAATGCTGTTAAACATTCATCAATCAAATGATTATCAAACTCTTTTCCTCTATCAGAATGAAACAACTCAATCGTCTGTAAGTTCATTGGAATTTGACTCATAGCTTGCATGACCAGTGCCGCTGTTTTATGCCTGCCAGCACTTCGTCCCACTATTTCTCGATTACTGATATCAACAATTACACGAAGGTAGTGCTAACGTTGTTTAACCTTCACATAGGTTAAATTGGTCACTAATATCTTTTGTGGTTGACCTATATCAAATTCTCGATTCAGTTCATTATCCACCGGCGATTCATTGCTTTTTTCTATATGAATACAATATTTTTTACAGGTGTATTTCGAATACCCAGCCATGATCCGACCTATTCGGCGTCTAGATACGGTTATGCCTTGCTTTCTCAGCTCTGCTTGCAGACGCTTTGTACCATAAGCACGATAATTATTATTAAAAATTTCACTAGGAATATATCTTGTGGTTACTGCGTCAATTACCGTTGATTATAGAAACGATTTCGGTTTACATTTAAACATCGACATAATGCACGTGAGCTGTATCGATGCTTATTATGTAAAATTAACTCGATTTTCTTCCCATTATCAACGCCGCTTGCTTTAGGATATCATTCTCCATTAACAAGCGTTTATTCTCTTTGCGTAGCGCGATAAGTTCGTTCTCTTCAGTTCGACTGATTATCTTTTGCGATGAATGAGCCGGTAGTTTAGTACTGCGTTATCCACTTATCTAATGCTGATTTGGTGAGGTCATACTCTGCGACGATATCCGCACGTTTTTTACCATTTTGATATAGCATGACCATTTGTTTTTTGAACTCGTTAGTAAAGCTACGTTTTGTTCTTCGCGATGAATCGATTGCCATTGTTGTTACCTTCTTTTATTTTTAGTTTATCATAACAATGACCTTATAAAACTGGTACTAATTAGTGTAGCATATCCATATGCAAATAAACAAAACGAAGGGTGTGGATATAAAAATAATAAAAGCAATTGATAATTTTACTAATGATATGGTCATCCTTGTCAATTTGAAAATTAAAAAGATAGAAAATAAAAATTTAAGTACTTTGCGGTAAAAACACCTTACGTTTTTTTAACAGATTTTTTAAACATATAATTTAAATAGTACAGCGTTTTCCTACACATTATTTTTAATCGATAAGATCCTTAGTTGCATCGTTATAAGCATAGTTATATTATGACTATAATGCAATATTATTTAAGGAATAAATTATGTTAAAATCAATTGATCCAAAAACAACCCAATCTTGGAAATCCCTTCAAGCTAGTTACGAAAAACACCACAATAAAACTATTGCACAAATTTTGAAAGAAGAACCGAAACGCGTTGAAAAACTTACTATTTCTTTTGAAGATGAGTTTTTAGTTGATTTATCTAAAAATAGAGTAACGCAAGAAACGCTAGAATTGCTTTATAAGCTAGCTGATGAATGCGATCTAATTGGTGCAACTAAAGCCATGTGTAGCGGTGAAAAGATTAACCGTACAGAAAATCGAGCTGTATTACATGTTGCATTACGTAATGTATCAAATACACCAATTTATGTTGATGGTAAGAATGTGATGGATGATGTTAACGCTGTCTTCGCTAAAATGGAATCATTCAGTAAAAAAATCATTAATGGTGAATGGAAAGGATACACTGGTAAAGCCATTACTGATGTGGTCAATATTGGTATTGGTGGTTCAGATCTAGGGCCTGTAATGATTACCGAAGCATTACGACCTTACAAAAACCACTTGAACATGCATTTCGTATCAAATGTAGATGGCACACATATCGTTGAAGCGTTAAAAGGCTTAAATCCTGAAACCACTTTATTTTTGGTTGCATCCAAAACTTTTACCACTCAAGAAACTATGACAAATGCACAAACAGCACGAGCATGGTTACTTGATACTGCTAAAGATGATAAAGCAGTTGCTTTGCACTTTGTTGCTCTTTCAACTAATGCTAAAGAAGTTGAAAAATTTGGTATTGATATAGCTAATATGTTTGAATTTTGGGATTGGGTTGGTGGACGTTATTCATCTTGGTCGGCAATTGGCTTATCGATTGTTTTATCAATTGGTTTTGATAACTTCAAACAATTTCTAGCTGGTGGCCATGCGATGGATAAGCACTTCCAAAGCGCACCAATTGATAAAAATATCCCAACGTTACTGGCATTAATTGGTATTTGGTACAATAATTTTTGTGGTGCTGAAACTGAAGCTATTTTACCATATGATCAGTACATGCACCGTTTTGCGGCTTATTTCCAACAAGGAAATATGGAGTCAAATGGTAAAAGTGTCGATCGCAACGGTAATAAAACACCTTACACAACAGGTCCAATTATTTGGGGCGAGCCAGGAACCAATGGTCAACATGCATTTTATCAATTAATTCACCAGGGTACTAAACTCATCCCTTGTGATTTTATTGCACCAGCAATTAGCCATAATCCAGTTGGAGATCATCACCCAAAATTATTATCTAACTTTTTTGCTCAAACTGAAGCTTTAGCTTTTGGTAAAACAAAAGAACAGGTCGAGCAAGAGTTCATAGCTGCAGGAAAAAATCTTGATGAAGTGAAGTCTATTGTACCATTTAAAGTATTTGAAGGTAATAAACCAACTAATTCAATATTAGTGAAAAAAATTACACCTTATGCTCTTGGTGCCTTAGTTGCGATGTATGAGCATAAAATTTTTACTCAAGGAGTTATTCTTAATATATTTAGTTTTGATCAATGGGGTGTTGAACTTGGTAAACAACTTGCTGGACGTATTTTACCTGAATTAGCAGATGATAAACCTGTTAGCTCTCACGATGATTCAACAAATAGCTTAATCAACCAATACAAAAAATGGCGTTAAGTATTATTAAAAAAGATAAGTTATAACATAAAAAAACCTTCAGCTAAAACTGAAGGTTTTTTTATAATAGTGAAAAAATTATTTTTTTACACGCATTATTGGTGTTTTACCTGCTTCGACAGAGCCCGATAATTTATTTAATTCTATTATGGTTTCCATATTAGAAATAACTACCGGAGTTAATACGGATTTAGCTTTGCTTTCAAGTAGAGGTAAATCAATTTCAATAATGGTATCACCTACTTTTACCTGCTGACCTTCTTCAGCAATTCGTTTGAAGCCTTCACCTTTTAGTTCTACTGTATCAATACCAAAATGAACAAAAAGCTCAATGCCCTCATCCGATTCTATAGCAAAAGCGTGATTGGTTTCGAAGATTTTTCCTATTTTCCCACTTAATGGAGCGACAATTTTGTTACCAGAAGGTTTAATAGCTACCCCATCACCAACAATTTTTTCAGCAAAAACCACATCTGGCACATCTTCGATTTTAACGATTTCGCCACTTAAAGGAGCAATAATCTCGATGCTATTTTTGTTATCATCGGATACTAATTGCTTAATTTTATCGAATAGACCCATTATTGCCTCCTAACAAATTTGCTTTTCAGCAGTGTAATTTTCAATTAAATCAATTATTTCTTTAGAAGTTGCTTTTTCTAATACAGTATCAGCAAATTTTTTCGCTTCTTCATAGTTAGTATTGCGAATTAATTTTTTGATTTTAGGAATTGATACTGCACTCATACTAAATTCATCAAGTCCCATGCCGAGCAATAAGATTGTGGCTCTTTCATCACCAGCAAGCTCTCCACACATACCTGTCCATTTACCTTCTTTATGAGAAGCATCGATAACATTTTTAATCAGAGTTAACACTGAAGGCGAAAACGGATTATAAAGGTGAGAAATTAATTCGTTACCACGGTCAACAGCAAGCGTATATTGTGTTAAGTCATTGGTACCGATACTAAAAAAGTCTACTTCCTTGGCTAAGTGATGTGCAATCACAGCTGCTGCTGGAGTTTCAATCATTACACCAATTTCAATATTTTTATCAAATGCTTTACCTTCAGCATTCAATTGTTCTTTAAGAATATTGATTTCGGATTTTAATGTTCGGATTTCTTCAACAGAAATAATCATTGGGAACATAATGCGTAATTTACCAAATGCAGATGCACGCAAAATTGCGCGTAATTGTGCATGAAGTACTTCTTTACGATCTAAACAGATTCGAATTGCTCGCCAACCTAAGAATGGATTTTCTTCTTTTGGTAAATGCATATAAGGTACATCCTTATCGCCACCAATATCCATGGTACGGACAATTACCGATAAACCATTGGTTGATTCAGCTACTTCTTTATATGCTTTAAACTGTTCTTCTTCATCAGGATAAGCTTCGCGATCCATAAATAAGAATTCAGTACGGTATAGGCCAACACCTTCATAACCGTTACGTTCAGCACCTGCAATATCACGCACTGTACCAATGTTACCGCAAATTTCTACTTGATGGCCATCAAGGGTTACAGCAGGTAGATCTTTCAATTTAGCTAGTTCTTCTTTATCACTAATATATTTAGCTTGAACTTGTTTTAATTTTTCTTGAGTTGTGTGATCTGGATTGATATAAATGGCATTATTTATTGCATCTAAAATAACAAAATCACCTTGTTTGATTGCTTGAGTTGCATTAGATGTTCCAACGATAGCTGGGATTTCTAAAGAACGAGCCATAATTGAAGTATGCGAGGTGCGTCCACCTGCGTCAGTAATAAAGCCTAACACCATGTCTAGGTTTAGTTGAGCTGTTTCAGAAGGTGTTAAATCTGTTGCAACTAAAATACATGGTTGGCTAATAGCACTTAAGTCAACAATTTCAATACCTAAAATATTTTTGAGTAATCGTTTACCAATATCACGAATATCTGCAGCACGTTCTTTTAGATATTCATCATCTAGGTTTTCTAGTTCTTTAGCTTGGGTTTCAAATACAGATTGAACAGCGGCATCAGCGGTTGAATGTTTACTTTGAATACGAGAAATAACTTCTTGTTCAAGATCCTCATCTTCAAGAAGCATAATATGCCCTTCAAAAATGGCAGCTTTATCTTCGCCTAATGTGGATTTTGCTCGTTCCATAATCGTATGTAGCTGTTTACTTGATTTTTGGCGAGCTTCCTTGAAGCGCTCAATTTCAGCCTCAATCTTGTTATCAAGAATTTGTCTATTACTAATAGCAATAGGCTCTTCTTTTAATAATAGCGCTTTAGCAAAAGCGATACCGGGGGAAACAAGTGTACCTGATACCATAACATTTAATCCTTATTCTATTTTAAAACCGTTCATAGCTAACTGGGAGTTATTATTCCAACTCAGGAATTAATTTTACTAAATGAGCAACAGCTTCTTTTTCGTCTTCACCTTCGGCAGAAATGGTAATAGTTGTTCCTTGTGATAAACCTAACGTTTGTAACTTAAACAGACTTTTAGCACTCGCACTTTTACCATTAGATGTGACAGTAATTTCTGCATTAAAGTTCTTTGCTTCTTTAACAAATTGTGCAGCAGGGCGGGTATGAAGACCATTAGATGCAGTAATAGTTACATCTTGTTTATACATATTATTTTACTCCCAAAATATTTTGTTTCACCGACCAATATAAATAAAAAACGTCTGAAAGGCTAGTAAGATTTCATTGATCTTTTATATTAAGTCAGCCGTATTAGCTATCACATTAAGATAGCCGTAATTTATCAGTATCGGTAGATACGAGTGACTTTATCACTACATTTTTTAAATTCTACCTCTCCATGGATTCCATGTTTAATATTCTCAAAAACGATTTCTTCACTACCATCAAGTTGTGATGCGCGGATCTCATCTCTACAGAAAGCTTCAAATCGCTGTAATTCCTGTTCACTATTACCCAATTTATAAGATGAAGGTAAATCTTGGCTGGTCACATAGGTATGTATTTTATCTTGCACATCAAGGACAATTACGCCTTTATTAGATAAAGGCGAACCACAGGAGGTTAATGATAATATTAATCCTGCAAAAAATAATAGTTGCAGAGAAAATTTCATGATAAATCCTATAATATTCAAAATAATTCCTTTATAAAGCACAGCAACCTGTTTATGATTTATAACTAGATGCAAATTATATACTAATAATCGAAGAAAGTGCAGAGTGCATTTTTCTTGATGTAATAATATTAGGGGAAGTTTATGTCAGATACTATCAATTACGACGAATTTAATCGCCAATTAATTCAAAATAAAATAGGCATTACTGCCGCAGAGTTACATGGTTTTCTTTCAGGTATATTAGCTGGAGGTAACTATGACGAAAGCTGGCGTCCATTAGTTGAGGATATGTTAAATAATGGTCAAAAAATGTCAACATCATTAGATGAAAAAATTAGCCAACTTTATGCGCTTATCAAACAGCAATTTTTTGAAGAAGATTTCAGCTTTCAGTTATTACTTAGCGACAAAGATTTATATACACAACTGGATGATCTAGTTGGTTGGGTAAATCATTTCTTACTTGGTATTGGAATTGTGCAACCTAAAATTAACCACATCAAAGGTGATGTTGGTGAAGCCATTTATGACCTACGCCAAATTGTTAAACTAGGCTATGATGAAAATGAAGATCAACAAGAGCTTGGTTTTGCTTTTGAAGAGATAAAAGAGTATGTTCGCATAACTTCTATGCTATGTTTTGATGAATTTAACGAATTCAATGAGGCAGACACACCCCCAACAATCCATTAATATTAATAACATTACATCTTCAGGGGAATCACAATGATAAATACTGATATCGAAACAGAACTTTTTGCACGTCGAGAAAAATTACTAGCTCAAATGATACCAAATAGTATCGCACTTTTTTTTGCTGCTCCAGAAATGACGAGGAGTAATGACACCCATTACCCATATCGACAAAATAGCGACTTTTGGTATTTTACACTTTTTTCTGAACCAGAAGCGGTATTTGCAGTAGTTAAACAAAAAGATAATACAACTAAATACATATTATTTAATCGCCCAAAAGATACGCTAGCAGAGACTTGGACTGGTTACCGTTTAGGTCAAGATGCCGCATTAAAGACGGTTTTTGTTGATGAAGCTTATACATTTGATGAGATTGAAAAAGTATTACCTGATTTATTAAATGGCAAAACGGCGGTTTACCATGCTGACCAACAGTATCAATATGCCGATAGAATCGTAGATCGCACAATGAATACTCTGCGACAAGGGAGTAGATTAAATCTTTATGCACCAAACAGCACGATCGATTGGCGACCGATAGTTCATCAAATGCGCATGTTTAAAACAGATTTTGAAATCAAAATATTGCGCAAGGCTTGCAAAATCAGCGCTCAATCTCACGTTCGAGCAATGCAAAAATGTAAACCGAATATGTATGAATATCAACTAGAAGCTGAAATCTTGCATGAATTTGCGTGGCATGGTGCACGAGCACCATCTTATAACACCATTGTTGGTAGTGGTAATAATGGATGTATACTGCATTATGAAAATAATAGTCAGCAGTTAAAAGATGGCGATTTAGTTTTAATTGATGCGGGTTGTGAATATCAGTACTATGCAGGCGATATAACTCGCACTTTTCCTATCAATGGCAAATTTAGCCAAGCTCAACTTGAAATTTATAACATCGTTTTAGCATCACAATATCAAGCCATTAAATTGTTTAAACCGGGTACTTCAATTATGGAAGTCAATAATCAAGTTGTAAGAACGATGGTAGAAGGTTTAGTAAAACTCGGGATTATGCAAGGTGATGTTGATAGCTTAATTGCTAATAAAGCTTATACACAATATTACATGCACGGTTTAGGCCATTGGTTAGGTATTGATGTGCATGATGTTGGTAGTGGACGAGATCGAATTCTAGAGTCAGGAATGGTATTGACTGTTGAACCAGGGCTTTATATTAATCAAGAATCAGATGTGCCTGCACAATATAAAGGTATCGGTATTCGGATCGAAGATAACATTTTAATTACTGACACAGGAAATGAAGTTCTGACAGGTGATGTTCCAAAAGATCCAGCTAAAATTGAAAAATTAATGGAAAATAAATTTACTCATTAATTGTGTCGTTACCGTAATTTTTAAAATAAAAATTACGGTTTTTTGTTTTCATCTACCTAATTATTAATCCAACTTAATTGATTTATCACGGTTAAAAATAATCCTAATTTTTAGGTCTTTTGCTGGAATTGGTTTGTACTTCCAAGTTTTCATGGCATTTATTACCGAACGATTAAATATATTATTAGGATTTGCTTCAACAATGCGAATATTTTCAACTCGCCCATCCCTGTTAATATCAAACATTGCTACCACGTAGCCTTCTAAGCGCATATCAAGCGCTCGGCGTGGATACTCAGGTTGATTCCGTCTAATTGGAGAAGGATTACCTGAATATTGGCGATTATTTGAAAGTTTGGGTGCAACAGAGGTATTTGCCAAATTATCACTAACCACTTCTTGCCTAACTTGTTTATGAGAAGCTTTTTGGACTGGCCTGCGCTTTTTTTTCGGCTTTTTCTCTTTTTTTACTACAACTTCCTTTTGGGGTTCAACCGTTGATTTATCGGATATTTTTTCGAGAATAGATTCAGGATTTTCTTCCTTAACTACTTCAGGTTCAACAACAGGATCAACTGGTTTTTCTTCAATTTGTTTGTTATCGATCAGTTCACTATTTTCCGCACCTTGAATTTCAGGGGTATTTTCAACTAATGATTGTTCAGGGGCGGCAAATTGCGATAGATCGACCATAATAGCTTTAATCGCATTATCGCCTTCATCAACAGCAACATTTTTAGCAAACAAGGCAGAACTAAAGAGCAAAGCAAATAAGATAAGATGCGACAATACAGAAACTGATGTACATACATAGGTATTTTTAGGTTTTTTTTTAATTGGACTCAAAGGGGCCTTAGTATCATCGAGATCTATATCAAAGTTAATCTTCATAATAATAATCATATTTAACTTAATGACAGTTATTCTAAATGAAAATGCTTATCATTTGTAGTATTATTTTAAAATAAGATGGATGATACCTTGTTGCATAAAGATATTTATCAGATAATAGAAAATAAATATCTATTATTTGTAGTGGTTAGGCTGATGAATACTCCATCAATGAATCAAATACTCGATCTTGTTAAAAATGATTTAGTCAAAGTAAATGAGGCAATACAGGCAGAACTAACTTCTGATGTGGCTTTAATTAATCAATTAGGCAATTACATCATTAGTAGTGGTGGCAAACGTATACGTCCTGTTATCGCATTATTAATAGCCAAAGCACTCAACTACCAAGGCGATAAACATATTATCACTGCTGCTTTTATTGAATTTATTCATACTGCCACCTTATTGCATGATGATGTTGTTGACGAATCCGATTTACGCCGAGGCAAATCAACCGCCAATGCACTTTTTGGCAATGCCGCGAGCGTATTAGTTGGCGATTATATTTACACACGCTCTTTTCAAATGATGGTACGTACAGAATCGTTTAAAGTATTGACGATCATGTCGGCTGCAACCAATGTAATAGCTGAAGGTGAAGTACAACAGTTGATTAACTGTAACGATCCAGATATCACAAAAGAACAATATTTAGATGTAATTTATCGAAAAACGGCACGTCTATTTGAAGCAACATCGCATTCTGCTGCTGTCCTAGCTGGAGCTAGTGAGAAGCAAGAACTCGCCTTACAAGAATATGGAAAATATTTAGGCACAGCCTTTCAAATCATTGATGATCTACTCGATTATAGCGCTGATAGCAACCAAAAATTAGGTAAAAATTTAGGGGACGATCTTAACGAAGGCAAGCCCACTCTACCGCTTTTACATGCTATGCACCACACAAAAAACGCCCAAGATGCGGCATTAATACGCCAAGCAATAGAGCAAGGTAATGGTCGACAATTATTAGATCGCATTTTAAACATCATGGACGAATGTGGTTCGCTAGATTTTACGTTACAAACAGCCCAAAAAGAAGCGCAAAAAGCGTTTGACGTTATCGCAATTTTACCTGATTCGCCTTATAAACAAGCGTTACAAGATCTTGCCTTATTGTCAGTAAAAAGAGAAAACTAACTAGCCAACAAATCAATTGATAGTATATTTTTATACTCAAACACATAGTTATCGGAAACTTTTTATCAATAGTTTCATATACAATAAATTAAATTTAAGGTAATTATTTATGCTTAAAAGGTTTTGGCCTGTTTTGTTAATTTTTATCTCGATGATTTCAGTGCAAGGCAGTGCCTCAATAGCCAAATATCTGTTTCCTGTATTAGGGCCTGAAGGGATGACAGCTTGGCGATTATTTTTTTCAGCAATTATGCTAATTTTAATATTCAAGCCGTGGCGTAAAACACTGACAAAACAAGCACTAAAATACATTTTTTTATACGGTATTTCAATTGGTTGTATGAATTTAGCGTTTTACAACGCAATCGCAAGAATTCCGCTAGGTATTGCAGTTGCCATTGAACTCACAGGGCCAATTATGGTGGCGATGTGCTCCTCGCGTAAAGTACTTGATTTCATTTGGTTAGGTGTTGCTATTATTGGCTTGGCTATGCTTTTACCCATTGAACAAGCTTCAAGCAATTTAGATCCCAAGGGTATTTTATTTGCGCTATTAGCTGGAAGTGGTTGGGCGTGTTACATCTTATTTGGACGCAAAGCCAGCACTATTTATGGCTCAGCCAGCGTAGCGATTGGATCAGTCATTGCTTCGTGCTTTTTATTTCCTATTGGAATTTGGCAAAGTAGCAGTACCATGTTTTCGTTGGAATTGCTCCCAATGGTTTTTCTGGTCTCATTATTAGCATCAGCAATCCCTTATGGATTAGACATGATTGCACTACCAAAATTACCGGCACAAACATTTAGTACATTAATGAGCTTATCGCCTGTTTTTGCCGCGCTTTCTGGATTCATTGTTTTGCATGAACAACTAACCCACTACCAGTGCTTAGCCATTATTTTTATTATTACCTCATCAATAGGTACAGTGCTAACTATGAGTCGTCCAGTAAAAATAAAATCGAGTAAACCAAACAATTAAATAATTAAAACCACTATTGCACTATTTATAAGTGCGATAGTGGTTGTACGGCAAGCTATAGTTAACAGTTACTAAGTACTCAGATATAACTCATTTAATTGAAAATTTAGTATTAATGACTTAACGAGGAGGTAATCCCATACCACCGCCCATTAATCCTTTCATTTGGCGCATCATCTTCATCATGCCGCCACCTTTCATTTTTTTCATCATCTTTTGCATATCTTCGAACTGTTTTAACAGCTTGTTGACATCTTGAACCTGAGTTCCCGAACCGTTGGCAATACGGCGTTTACGAGAACCTTTAATGATTTCAGGATTAGCACGCTCTTTTAATGTCATTGAACCAATGATTGCCTCCATTTTGATGGTAATTTTATCATCCATCTGTGCTTTAATATGATCAGGAAGTTGACCAACACCGGGTAATTTAGCTAACAAAGCCCCCATTCCGCCCATATTACGCATCTGTTTTAACTGATCTTGGAAATCGTTAAAATCAAATTTATCACCTTTTTTTAGCTTTTTGGCAATTTTTTCTGCTTTTTCGCGATCGACGTTACTTTGTAATTCTTCAATTAAAGATAGCACATCGCCCATACCTAAAATACGTGAAGCAATGCGATCAGGATAAAATGGCTCTAAAGCGTCTGTCTTTTCACCCATCCCTAAGAATTTAATCGGTTTACCAGTAATGTGGCGAATTGATAACGCTGCACCGCCGCGAGCATCCCCGTCAACTTTTGTTAAAATTACACCAGTAAGCGGTAATGCATCATTAAACGCTTTAGCGGTATTAGCGGCATCTTGCCCTGTCATAGCATCGACCACAAATAGCGTTTCAATTGGATTGACAGCATGATGGAGCGCTTTGATTTCATCCATCATATCGCTATCAACATGCAAACGTCCTGCAGTATCAACAATTAACACATCAAAAAATTGCAATTTAGCATGAGAAATTGCTTTATTAACGATATTGACTGGCTTTTCAGCAATATCAGATGGAAAAACTTCAACATCAATAGCCTTAGCTAACGTTTCGAGCTGTTTAATCGCAGCAGGGCGATAAACATCGGCAGAAACAACCAACACTTTCTTTTTATGTTTTTCTTTTAAAAATTTAGCTAGCTTAGCAACGCTCGTTGTTTTACCTGCCCCTTGCAAACCTGCCATTAAAATCACTGCGGGTGGTTGAGTTGCCAAATTGAGCGAACTATTAACCTCACCCATAGCAGTTGTTAATTCTGCCTGAACTATTTTGATAAATTCTTGACCTGGGGTTAAGCTCTTATTGACATCTAATCCAACAGCCTTTTCTTTAACTTGATTAATAAATTCACGAACTACGGGTAGTGCAACATCTGCCTCAAGTAGTGCCATACGAACATCGCGCAATGCATCTTTGATATTATCTTCAGATAATCTTCCTCGACCACTAATATTGCGGAATGTCTGTGATAAACGGTCGGTTAAATTCTCGAACATATTAACTCTCGTAATAAATGAAAAATTGCCATTATCATATCAGAAAATTTCAATAAGTCCCACGATCATAATTTTGCACTGACTTGACACAAAATTGTGTTCCTGCTGAAATGAGGAAAGAGAAAAAGACGATTCTTAATAATCACAAAGCAGAATAAATTAAAAAGGAGAAAATCGGACATGGCAAAAATAATTAGTACTGATAAAGCGCCAGCAGCTATTGGGCCTTATGTTCAAGCAGTAGATTTAGGTAATATGTTATTTGCCTCAGGACAAATTCCATTAGATCCAACAACTGGTGAAATGCCAACTTGTGTTAAAGAGCAAGCCAAACAAAGTTTAGCTAATGTTAAAGCGATCATCACTGCGGCTGGCTATCAAGTAAGTAATATCGTTAAAACGACTATTTTCTTAGCCGATATCAATGACTTTACTACGGTAAATGCAGTATACGAAGCCTTTTTTATTGAAAATAATGCATCTTTCCCTGCACGTTCTTGCGTACAAGTAGCTCGAATTCCCAAAGATGCCAAAGTCGAAATCGAAGTTATTGCCGCTAAATAAATTTGCTTATCAGATTAGCACCAATGGGTGCTAATTTTTGTCAAAAAGTTTCAGGTAACTATGTGTTTCAGTATAAAATTAATATAAAAACATAATTTTTGGGGTTATTTTGTTCTTTAATTCCTCTTATTAAAAACGGCAATTTTCCAACCAAAAATCAACTTAATTATTTGCTATTAAACTATTATTTAATGATTGATCGCCAATAGAGTTGGTGCAATAATCTACAATTATTTATTATTTGTACCAATTGGATTGTAAAAATGTTTGAAAAAGTAGAGCCGTACGCAGGGGACCCCATCTTATCACTAGTAACTGAATTTATTAATGATAGTCGAGACAACAAAATAAATTTAAGTATTGGTTATTATTATGATGAAAATAGCATAGTGCCTCAACTACAATGTATTAAAACGGCGCGTGATTATATCTATCATCACAACCAAGATGCTCAATTGTATTTACCCATGAGTGGCCTACCAGCTTATTGCCAAGCGATTCAATCTTTATTATTTGGTGAAGATCATTCGGCCTCTAAAGATAAACGTATCGCAACGATACAAACCTTAGGTGGATCGGGGGCTCTTAAAATAGGTGCTGATTTTTTATTTCGCTATTTCCCAAATTCACAAGTATGGGTAAGCGATCCAACTTGGGAAAATCACATCGCCATTTTTAATGGTGCAGGTTTTAAAGTAAACCAATATCCTTACTTTGATGAACAAACATGTGGCGTAAAATTTGAAGCAATGCTTGAAACATTAAATCAACTACCAGCTAAAAGCATAGCCTTGCTACACCCTTGTTGCCATAACCCAACTGGCGCCGATCTAACGCAAGCACAGTGGGATAAAGTAATAGCTGTTTTACAAGCACGAGATCTTATTCCATTTATGGATATTGCTTATCAAGGCTTTGGCAAAGGTATTGAACAAGACGTTTATGCGATTCGAAAAATGGCAGATGTAGGATTGTGTGGATTTGTTAGTAACTCATTTTCGAAAACATTTTCACTTTATGGTGAACGAGTGGGAGGATTATCCGTTTTATGTGATAACAACCAGATCGCTAACCGCGTGTTAGGACAGTTACAAGCAACTGTTCGCCAAAATTATTCAACCCCAGCGGCATATGGCGTGCAGTTAGTGAGTTATGTTTTAAATAATCCAGAACTTAAGGCACAATGGTTAAAAGAAGTCGACTCGATGAGAACTCGCATCGTAACCATGCGATCAACTCTAGTTGAATTATTAAAAAAAGCAGCACCTGATTGTCATTTTGATCATTTAGTAAAACAACAGGGCATGTTCAGTTATACTGGTTTTAGTAAAGAGCAAGTTACACAATTGAAAGATAATTTTGCTATTTATTTGGTGGGTAGCGGAAGAATGTGTGTAGCGGGTTTAAATCACCATAATATCGAACGTGTGGCAGAAGCATTTGCTGCACTAAAACAATCATGTTAATAAAGGAGTGTATTTTTATGTTCCATAAAATGTTAATGTTAATATTAGGTATAGCAATGACAACGCTTATTGTTGGATGTAACACCGTAAAAGGTGTTGGTCAAGATGTCGAATCAGGTGGAAAAGCCATTTCACATACAGCCGAAAAAGTGAGTGATAAAATGTAACTAAGGTTATAGACTGTCTACAAATATTTTAACGTCTTAAATATATTTAGTAAAATGTCACGTATTTTATTTACAGTTACATTATTTTTACTTGTTGGGTGTAGCTCGTTAAACTTTCGAACTGCACCTTTAACTATAGAAAATTGTCAATATTCAAACCTATCAGGTATTGAATTTTTATTAAACCCACTCCCTTCAACTAAACCAAGCTATCAACATGTTTATATTATCCAGAGTCGAGAAAGCAAACATTTGCCCAATAGTTATGCGGGAATAAAAGGCAAATTAACCGATCAAATTCTTGTTCGTAATTATCCCAAACAGACATTTTGGCGAACACCAAATTTATTCGAAAGAGCCTCTTTATATGATGATGGATATGATAATCTTTACATCAGCAAAGCACAAAAAGAAGCGCGTGACCGAAAAGCAAAATTTGTAGTAAGGCAAGCCGTGTTACAAAATTGCCAAATTGTTTATATCGCTATTGATTCTTTAGCTAAAGACATAGATAATCCTTTACTAATTGAATCTAACGATTTATCAACCACTAAACAGATACAAAAATGAGTAGATGATTTACTCATATATAAAAGTCAGTGTGAGTCAAAAATACATTTGTTAATGGTTACCGTAGTGAAGTAATTATAGCAACATTATTAGTTAATTTGTTTTAAGGAAATAAAATGACTTCAAATTTAAACAATTCAGTGAATGGAAAAATAAAAAAAGCAGTTATCCCTGTTGCAGGTTTGGGAACACGCATGTTACCAGCTACTAAAGCTATCCCCAAAGAGATGCTACCCGTTGTTGATAAGCCACTTATTCAATATGTAGTTAAAGAGTGTATTGCTTCAGGCATAACTGAAATTATATTTGTTACACACTCATCAAAAAACTCAATTGAAAACCATTTTGATACTAGTTTTGAATTAGAAGCTATATTAGAAGCGCGTGTTAAACGCCAATTATTGCAAGAAGTACAAGGTATTTTACCTAGACATGTAACAATAACCAGCATTCGCCAAGGTTTGGCAAAAGGACTTGGTCATGCTGTACTATGCGCCTATCCAATAGTTGGTGATGAACCATTTGCTGTTGTTTTACCTGATGTGATTATTGATGAATACGAAAGTGACCTTGCCAGCGATAATTTAGCCGCAATGATCAAAAATTATCATGAAACTAAACATAGTCAAATCATGGTAGAGCCCGTGCCAAAAGAATTAGTTTCTTCTTACGGTATTGTTGATTGCTGTGGTGAAGAACTATCTGCAGGTAATGTTGCACAAATGTACAGCATTGTTGAAAAACCATCAGTTGAAGAAGCACCATCAAACCAATCTGTTGTTGGACGTTATGTTCTATCTGAAAAAATCTGGCCTCTACTTGCCAAAACTCCATTAGGTGCTGGCGGCGAAATTCAATTGACCGACGCAATTGCCATGTTACTTAAAGAAGATCGTGTTGATGCCTATTGCATAAAAGGCCGTAGCCATGACTGTGGTAATAAACTCGGTTATATACAAACATTTGTTCAATACGCAATGCGACACAAGTGTTTAGGTAGCGATGTTACAGCTTGGTTAAAGACGCTTTAGTTTCGAGTTTAGGGGCGTTAGGTTTCGGAAATTTTAGCCAATAATGTTGATTATGTTCAAGTTGTGGCGATTCTCTACAAAATTCCTAATGCCTCAGCAAACATTCTTATTTAGTGTTCTAACTTTGCTTAGTTAGCATCGCATTGTAAAGATTGTTATTCTTTCTATAAAAATTTCAGATAATTCATTGATTCTAATTTTCTTATTGAGTAAATTTTAATAAAAACAATTAGCCATAAATTATTTTTATATTTATTATAAAAAATACAATTCTTAATATTTATAAAAAAGATATAATTCAGCATAACTTATTTATATAGTTATTATTGTCAAATTTGATACTAATTAAAAACACTTATTATATCCATAACGCTTTTTGATTAAAGATTCTCACTAAAATTTCGGGTATAATTCAGATAAATTTTTGATTATGGACATAACGGTTATGCCACATGCAACTAAACCTTTAAATATTATTTTTGCAGGTACACCCGATTTTGCTGCAACTCATTTAAAAGCTCTGATTAACTCACGCCATAATGTAATTGCTGTTTTTACGCAACCAGATCGCCCTGCAGGTCGTGGTAATAAATTAACAGCAAGCCCTGTTAAACAATTAGCTGTTGAGCATAATATTCCTGTTTATCAACCAGCAACGCTCAAATCCGAAGAAAATCAAAAAATCATTGCTGAATTAAATGCTGACATTATGGTTGTTGTTGCTTATGGACTTATTTTGCCACAAGCTGTACTTGGTATACCTAGATTAGGTTGCTTAAATGTGCATGGTTCATTACTACCACGCTGGCGTGGCGCAGCCCCTATTCAGCGTGCTTGCTGGGCAGGCGATGAAAAAACAGGAATTACTATTATGCAGATGGATATAGGGCTTGATACGGGCGATATGCTTTATAAACTTACCTGTCCTATTGAGCAATCCGATACTAGCGCATCACTGTATGAGAAACTCGCAAAACTCGGTCCCCAAGGCTTGCTTGATACATTAGAGTTAATCACTGAAGGAAAAATCCAACCTGAAAAACAAGATGAGACGCAAGCAACCTATGCCGAAAAGCTGTCAAAACAGGAAGCTAAACTTGATTGGAATTTGCCTGCCGTGCAACTTGAGCGTTGCGTTCGGGCTTTTAACCCATGGCCAGTGAGTTATTTTGAGGTTAATGGTGAGCCTGTAAAAGTATGGCAAGCCCATGTAGTAAAAATGGATTCAAAACAGCCGGCTGGCACAATTTTGCAAGCCAATAAAAATGGCATTTGTATTGCAACCAGCAACGGCGCATTAAATATGATACTTTTGCAACCTGCTGGGAAAAAACCGATGTCAGCCCAAGATTTGTTAAACTCACGCAAGGCTTGGTTTACAGTTGGCGAAAAACTAAATACACTTTAATCAAATATATTAAATTACAGGATGATATATCCTGTAATTGTTATCTCTTTTTAGCCAATAAGGTTGCAAACCTTAATTTAATTCGGTTTCCATGTATATCTGTTTTATGTAATTGTCCAATATCTTCGTTATATTTTAGTATTTCCCAATCTTGGTAATATTGGTGCAACTCGTTTTCTTTAAAAGTAAATGAAAACCCAACAGAGCAAGGATAATCAGACGTAGACATGGCGCTGACAATTAAATTATATCCTCCTGATTTGGTCATTTTTTGCATGTTATTAATAATAGCTGGAATTCTTTCGGGTTGTAAAAACATCATGACAACGGTCGAAAGAATAAAATCATATTCGCCCAGTAAATTTGCTTGATTGATATCGTAAACCATTGCATTAATGTGCTTAAGGTTATCATCATTAATGATTTTTTGTAAGTTTCCAATACTGAGCTCTGATTTATCAATCGCGGTAACATCAAAGCCTTGTAACTGCAAGTAGAGTGAATTACGACCTGAACCACAACCTAAATCCAATGCCTTTCCTGTTTGGATAATCTTTGTTGCGCTAATTACCTCGGAGTGGGTTTTGGTCATTTGGTATTTTTTTTGAGTATAATCCTCAGGCAAACAGTAAAATGCTAACTGGCACTGTAAGTCATCTGATATTTCGGCTATACGGTGCCATTGCTGTGGCAATATAAATGGCGGTTGCTGCTGAGTATCAAAATAATGCTTAGTAATCACTTCGCCTTGTTCGGTTAACATTTCAAAACCAATACTTCCTTTTAAAATTTCTAACTTCGCCCATGTACCAATTTGGGTATTATGCTTTTGACGCAACAACGCAGGTAATGTATCAGCATTCCAAATAGGCAATGTTTTGTAACAAACTAAATTATTCAAATTGATACCTCCTATAAAAAAACAATAGTTGACTATTATAGTAGGATATTAATATGGTAAACAATCATTTATTTTAGACAATAAAATAAAAACCTATCAACGAAAATAAATTTATAGTAGCGAAGTTGGCTTGATCAACATATAATCGTCACTATCCTAGACTATATAGTGAAAATTAGAGGAATAATTTATGAGATTTTTAACAGGTAAACGTATACTCGTTACTGGTGTTGCAAGTAATCGTTCAATTGCTTACGGTATTGCACAAGCAATGCATCGTGAAGGCGCTGAACTCGCTTTTACTTACCAAAATGATAAATTAAAAACACGCGTTGAAGAGTTTGCCGCTGATTTTGGTTCTAAAATCGTTTTACCTTGCGATGTTGCTCATGATGAAAGCATCTCTGAACTATTTTCTGAACTTGCAAAAACTTGGGATAAATTTGATGGTTTTGTTCATGCTATTGCTTTCGCACCAGGTGATCAATTAGATGGCGATTATGTTAATGCCGTTACCCGTGAAGGTTTTGCTATTGCTCACGATATTAGCTCTTATAGCTTCGTTGCTATGGCTAAGGCATGTCGTTCAATGCTAAATCCAAATTCAGCATTAGTGACACTTTCTTATCTTGGTGCCGAGCGTGCAATCCCTAACTATAATGTAATGGGACTTGCTAAAGCCTCACTAGAAGCAAATGTGCGTTATATGGCAAATGCTATGGGTCCTGAAGGTGTCCGTGTTAATGCAATTTCAGCAGGTCCTATTCGTACGCTGGCGGCATCGGGTATTAAAGATTTCAAAAAAATGTTATCTCACTGTGAATCAGTAACACCAATCCGTCGCACTGTGACAACCGAAGATGTGGGTAATTCAGCGGCATTTTTATGTTCAGATTTAGCATCAGGTATTACAGGTGAAGTCATTCATGTTGACGGTGGATTTAGCATCGCTGCGATGAATGAATTAGAACTTAAATAAGCTGTTCTCAGTGTGTATGAAAAAGGCGCTAAACCTTAAATGTTTGCGCCTTTTTTATTTTATTTTTTTGGTAAGTTTTGAACAAAAATATAAAATTTAGAATACTTATACTCTTTTTTCCGTTAAAATCTAATGTAATTTGCTCAATAAAAGTTTGTTGGAGAAAAAATGAAAATAGCAAAAAATACAGTGGTTAGTTTAGCATACCAAGTTCGCACTAAAGACGGTGTTTTAGTTGATGAAGCAACTACGGCAGTGCCATTAGAATATTTACATGGCGCAGGTAACTTGCTACAAGATCTTGAGAACGCATTAGATGGTCACCAAATTGGCGACAAATTTGACGTTGAGCTAATTAATGCTTACGGGGATTTTAATGATGCTCTTGTACAAAATGTTCCTCGTGACGTTTTTGTTGGTGTAGATGAACTTGAAGTTGGTATGCGATTTTTTGCTGATACCGAGCATGGTTCTTTACCCGTTGAAATCACCGCTATCGATGGCGATACCATCACTATTGATGGAAACCATATGTTAGCTGGACAAGATTTACAATTTAACGTTGAAGTATTGGCTATTCATGAAGCTACTGAAGATGAAATTGCTCACGGGCATATTCATAGTGAGCATGGTCATGATCACGGACTTGGCGGTTGTGGCTGTGGTGGACATTCTCATGAAGACGAAGATGATGAAAACACAGGCTGCTGTGGCGGTGGCCATGGTGGCTGCGGTTGTCACTAATTCTTAATTAATTCAAATTAAATTTTAAAAGTGCTCTATAGCGCTTTTTATTTACTTCTGTTTTGTGTTTTTGCTTAATAAGTTGTGAAACAACTCCCAATATTTTAAATTATCATTTTGCTTTGCTAATTTTTCCTTTAATAATCTCTATTTTACAATTATTGGGATCTGCAACTATGTCTTCACAACCAATAGTATTAATGCCACGTGAGAAGCTTTTAAAATTTGGCGTTGAAGCACTCAGTGATGCAGAATTACTTGCTCTTTTTTTACGCACTGGTACTCGAGATTTGCCTGTTTTGGAACTGTCACAAAAGCTATTAAATGAGTTTGGTTCTTTTTATAATTTAATTAATGCAAGCCATAGTGATTTTTGCAAGAAGAAAGGATTGGGAACAGCTAAATATACACAATTGAAAGCAGTTGTTGAACTTTCTTATAGATATTTAAAAGTTAAAATGACTACCGATAATTTTTTGACATCGTCATCTTTGACACATCACTATTTAGCTAGTCGATTGGCTAATAAAGATCGTGAAGTTTTTATGGTTATTTTTTTAGATAATCAAAATCACGTCATAGCATCAGAAGATATGTTTGTCGGTACCTATAATTGTGTTGAAGTCCACCCAAGAGAAGTTGTTAGGCGAGCATTACAACATAACGCAGCTGCATTGATTCTAGCTCATAATCATCCTTCAGGTGTGGCAGAACCTAGTCAGGCAGATCGTCATCTTACACAAAAAATAGAAGAAGTTTGTGAATTGGTTGATATTCGAGTCATAGATCATATTGTTATAGGTAAAGGTGAATATGTCTCTTTTGCAGAGCATGGATGGATTTCGTAGCTATTTTTACATACAATGTAATTTAATTAACTAATCTATTGAATTTATTTTATGAACCAGCAATTAGAATTACTTGAAACCAAAGTAGCTTTTCAAGATATCACCATCGAAGAACTCAATCAAATGGTAACTAATCTTCAAGCTGATGTTAGCAAATTAAAAGAGCAATTGACGTTATTGTCTCAAAAACTACAAGCAACACAATCTCCAAATATTGCTAATTTATCTGAAGAAATACCACCACCTCACTATTAATTGTATTTATGAGGTAAATAACTGTTGTTAACAATTATTTATTTAATAATTTTGTCGTGATCTCTTTTAGTTTTTAACTAACTTTAACTAAAGTTAGTAATTTGAGTTTTCAAATATAGTAAACATAAAATAAAAAACCGGCTATATGCCGGTTTTAATACACAATGATTTATTATTATTCAGCTGATGCTGCTTCTTCTACTGCAGAACGATCAACTAATTCAATATAAGCCATTGGAGCATTATCTCCATCACGGAAACCACATTTTAAAATACGTACATAACCGCCAGGACGGGTAGCAAAACGTGGACCTAAATCTGAAAATAATTTTTTAACTGTATCTTTATCACGGATACGAGCAAAAGCCAGACGGCGATTAGCTACGCTATCGCTTTTGGCTAGCGTAATTAACGGTTCAACAACACGACGCAACTCTTTTGCTTTAGGCAATGTAGTTTTGATGATTTCATGTTCAACAAGTGAACTTGTCATGTTACGAAACATTGCTTGACGATGGCTGCTATTTCGGTTCAGTTGACGACCACTTTTACGATGGCGCATAACTTTATCCTTCTTATATAAATTTTATCTTAGTCTTCAACAATACTTGCTGGTGGCCAATTCTCAAGACGCATGCCTAAAGATAAACCACGAGACGCGAGCACGTCCTTAATTTCAGTAAGTGATTTCTTACCAAGATTAGGGGTTTTAAGTAACTCAACTTCGGTACGTTGTACTAAATCACCAATATAATGAACTGCTTCTGCTTTTAAGCAATTAGCAGACCGAACAGTTAACTCCAAATCATCTACTGGACGTAAAAGGATTGGATCAAATTCCGGTTTATCTTCTTTAACTTCTGGTTGACGTACATCTCGTAAATCAACGAAAGCTTCAAGTTGTTCAGCCAAAATAGTTGATGCACGACGAATAGATTCTTCTGGATCGATAGTACCATTAGTTTCCATATCGATAACAAGTTTATCTAAATCCGTACGTTGTTCCACACGAGCAGCATCAACAGAATATGCAATGCGCTCTACAGGGCTATAACATGCGTCAACTAACAGACGACCGATTGGTCGTTCTTCATCTTCTGACTTAACGCGAGCAGAAGCAGGGACATAACCACGTCCTCGTTGTACACGAATACGCATACTAATTGAAGCATTGGCATCAGTAAGATGACAAATCACTAAATCAGGATTAACAATTTCAACATCACCATCATGAGTGATATCAGATGCTGTTACTGCACCTATGCCCGATTTATTTAAAGTCAGCATAACATCATCTTTCGTATGTACACGCACTGCTAATTTTTTTAAATTAAGCAGAATATCAAGTACATCTTCTTGAACACCTTCTTTAGTACTGTACTCATGCAGAACACCGTCAATTTCAACTTCGGTTACTGCATATCCCGGCATAGATGATAATAAAATGCGGCGTAGTGCATTACCTAAAGTATGGCCAAAACCACGTTCTAGTGGCTCTAAAGTCACTTTAGCATGTGTTTGGCTATATTGAACAACATCAACTAGGTGAGGTTTTAAAAACTCTGTTACAGAACCCTGCATTATGTCCTCTCTTAAGTGCTAAACTTTACTTAGAGTAAAGTTCGACGATCAAATGTTCGTTGATATCAGCAGATAAATCTGAACGTTCTGGTAAGCGTTTAAATACACCTTCCATTTTGCTAGCATCAACTTCTAACCATGTTGGTTTTTCACGTTGTTCAGCTAACTCTAAAGCGGCTTTAATACGTGCTTGTTTTTTTGATTTTTCGCGAACACTAATCACATCTTCAGGTGAAACTTGATAAGATGCAATATTCACAACACGACCATTAACAAGAACAGCTTTATGACTAACTAATTGACGAGCTTCAGCACGAGTTGCACCAAATCCCATGCGATAAACAACGTTATCTAAGCGACGTTCTAAAAGACCAAGTAGGTTTTCACCAGTATTGCCTTTAATGCGAGCAGCGCTTTTGTAGTAATTACGGAATTGACGTTCTAAAATTCCATAAATACGTCTAACTTTTTGCTTTTCACGTAACTGAACACCATAATCTGATAAACGCGGTTTACGCGCACCATGTTGTCCAGGAGCTTGTTCTAATTTACATTTACTATCAATCGCTCGGACGCCAGATTTAAGGAATAAATCTGTACCTTCACGACGACTTAATTTGAGTTTTGGTCCCAAATATCTTGCCATTTTATTTCTCCAATAATCCTAAACATTCAATGTTTAAAAAATTAAACACGACGTTTCTTTGGTGGACGACAACCGTTATGAGGAATCGGAGTAACATCAGTAATGTTAGTGATGCGATAACCCGCTGCATTTAATGCACGAATTGTTGACTCACGACCAGGACCAGGTCCTTTTACCATAACTTCCAGATTCTTAATTCCGTAATCTTTGACAGCTTCAGCACAACGTTCTGCGGCCACTTGAGCTGCAAAAGGAGTTGATTTACGAGAGCCACGGAAACCAGAACCACCAGCGGTTGCCCAACCTAACGCATTACCTTGACGATCGGTAATAGTTACGATTGTATTGTTGAATGATGCATGAATATGAGCTATACCATCAGAAACTTGCTTTTTTACACGTTTACGTGTACGAACAGGTGTCTTTGCCATTTAATTATACCTCAATTATTTCTTGATTGGCTTACGCGGTCCCTTACGGGTACGAGCGTTAGTCTTTGTGCGTTGACCGCGAACAGGAAGTCCACGACGGTGACGCATTCCACGATAACAACCAAGGTCTAATAAACGCTTGATACTCATAGTTACTTCTCGGCGTAAATCACCTTCAACAGTGAATTTAGCGACTTGTTCACGTAACTTTTCAATCTGATCTTCAGATAGTTCTCTGATCTTAACATGTTCAGGAATACCTGCTTCAGCACAAATTGTCTTAGCGCGAGTATTTCCGATACCATAAATTGCTTGTAAAGCAATTACAGCATGTTGTTGATCAGGAATGTTAATGCCTGCTATACGGGCCACTATGCACTCCTTTATTGTTAATGTTTAGCAAATTCACCATACTGAAAAGCCCGTTTTCAGGATACTCAAACAGTGAATTTACAAATAAATCTAGGCTGGCTATTCTAGCCAGCTTTACTATACTTTGGCAAGAAAAATATGCAAAAGCCCAACCTTCCAGTTAAATAAATTAACCTTGACGTTGTTTGTGTTTACCTTCAACGCAAATAACACGAACGATGCCATTACGTTTAATGATTTTACAATTTCTGCATAATTTCTTGACTGAAGCACGAACTTTCATTTTTTTCTCCGTAACTTCTGGCTAACTTATCGGCCATAGCCTTTAAGGTTCGCTTTCTTTAACACTGACTCATAACGATTTGGCATCATTAAAGTCTGTACTTGTGCCATAAAATCCATGATTACAACAACAACAATTAATAATGATGTTCCACCAAATTGAACTGGAACTTTCATTGCGCTTGTCATAAACATTGGAACCAAACATACAAAAGTAATGTAGATTGCACCAATTAGCGTCAAACGAGTCATTACCTTGTCAATATACTTAGATGTTTGTTCACCTGGACGGATACCTGGAATAAATGCACCAGATTTTTTAAGCTGATCTGCTGTCTCTCTTGGGTTAAAAACCAACGCTGTATAGAAAAAACAAAAGAAGATAATTGCCACCGCAAAAAAGATTATGTATAACGGTTGATCATGGCCAAAATATTGACTAATAAGTACAATAAAATATCTCCATCCTGTACCATCTCCTTGGAACCAAGAAGCCATCATTGATGGTAACATAGCAATTGTAGAGGCAAATATCGCAGGAATAACCCCAGCCATATTAATCTTTAATGGTAAGTGTGTACTTTGTGCTGCATAAACACGACGACCTTGTTGTCGTTGGGCATAGTTAACAACAATTCGTCGCTGACCACGTTCAACAAATACAACAAAATAAGTTACACCAACCACTAATGCAGCAACAACCAATAATAAAATCGGATGCAATGAACCAGAACGAGCTTGTTCAATTGTTTCATAAATAGCATGAGGGAGACTCGCCACGATACCAGCAAAGATAATGATTGAAATACCATTACCTACACCTCGCTCAGTGATCTGCTCACCCAACCACATTAGAAACATAGTGCCAGTAACTAAGCTAACCGATGCGATAAAATAGAAAGAAAATCCTGGATTAATCACTACATTTTCATAATCAGGAATATTAGGTAAACCAGTCGAAATACCAACAGCCTGTATTATTGCTAAAGCAAGTGTGCCATAGCGAGTGTACTGACTAATTTTTTTACGACCAGACTCACCTTCTTTCTTCAATTCAGCTAACTTAGGGCTAATTGCCGTTAATAACTGCACAATAATTGATGCCGAAATATAAGGCATTATCCCTAATGCAAAAATTGAAGCACGGCTTAAAGCACCACCAGAGAACATATTGAACATACCAACAATACCGTTTGACGATGCTTTTGTTAGTAAGTCCGATAAAGCTTTAGTATCAATACCAGGAACCGGAATATAAGAACCGAGACGAAAAACAATAAGCGCTAAAAGCACAAACATTAAGCGTCTTTTAAGCTCACCACTACCGCCTCGTGTACTTTGAAAATCTAATCCTGGTTGCTTTGCCATTTTTCTAATTATTCCTCAATTTTTCCGCCAGCAGCTTCAATTGCAGCTCTAGCACCTTTAGTTACTCGAATACCGCGAACAGTTACTGGTTTAGTTACTTCACCAGATAACATGATTTTTGCATATTCGATATGTGAATTAATCACATTTG
Source organism: Gilliamella sp. Occ3-1 (assembly GCF_001690655.1). GTDB lineage: Bacteria > Pseudomonadota > Gammaproteobacteria > Enterobacterales > Orbaceae > Gilliamella > Gilliamella apicola_P. The sequence continues at coordinate 90,792 of NZ_LZHQ01000004.1, read as the reverse complement.
CAACTTTTAAGCTATTTAGGTCAACAATATCGCCTTCGACTTTCATTAAATCTGAAAGACGAACTTGAGCTGTAACTTGAGCTTTACGTGAGGTAAAACCAAATTTTGGTAAACGACGATATAAAGGCATTTGACCACCTTCAAAGCCGCGACGAACGCCACCACCTGAACGAGATTTTTGACCTTTAATACCACGAGTACCAGTTTTACCTAATCCTGAACCGATGCCTCGGCCCAGACGTTTTGGTGCATGCTTTGAACCTTCAGCAGGAGATAAAGTATTTAAACGCATTACTATTACTCCTCTACTTTAACCATGTAATAAACTTGGTTTACCATACCACGAATTGCAGGAGTATCCTCACGCTCAACAGTATGACCAATACGACGTAATCCTAGACCTACTAATGTTGCTTTATGCTTCGGTAGACGGCCTATAGAACTACGAGTTTGTGTAATTTTAATTGTTTTTGCCATGGTTAATTACCCCAAAATCTCTTCGACGGTTTTACCACGTTTAGCAGCAACCATTTCTGGTGATTTCATACTTTCTAAGCCATCAATAGTTGCACGAACCACATTAATTGGGTTAGTAGAACCATATGCTTTAGCTAGAACGTTACGAACTCCAGCAACTTCTAAAACTGCACGCATTGCACCACCGGCAATAATACCAGTACCTTCTGATGCTGGTTGCATATAAACACGAGAACCTGTGTGAGCACCTTTAACTGGATGCTGTAAAGTATCGTTATTTAAAGCAACATTGATCATATTGCGACGTGCTTTTTCCATTGCTTTTTGGATTGCTGCTGGCACTTCACGTGCTTTACCATATCCAAAACCTACGCGGCCATTACCGTCACCAACAACTGTTAGTGCAGAAAAACTAAAAATACGACCACCTTTTACGGTTTTAGAAACTCGGTTAACTGCGATTAGTTTTTCCTGCAGTTCACCAGCTTGTTTCTCGATGTTTGACATCTTTAACTCCTACCTTAGAACTGTAGGCCAGCTTCGCGAGCAGCATCTGCTAGCGCCTGAACTCGACCATGATATTGGAAACCTGAACGATCAAAAGAAACTTCTTTGATATCTTTCGCTAACGCACGTTCAGCAATTGCTTTACCAACCACTGCAGCTGCGTCTTTGTTTCCAGTGTATTTTAAACTTTCACTGATAGCTTTTTCTAATGTAGAAGCGGCTGCCAGTACTTCTGATCCGTTTGGTGCGATAATCTGCGCATAAATATGACGCGGAGTGCGGTGAACCACTAAGCGAGTCGCAAGTAGTTCATGCATCTTGCGACGCGCTTTAGTTGCACGACGGATACGAGCTGATTTCTTATCCATAGTGTTACCTTACTTTTTCTTAGCTTCTTTAGTACGCACAACTTCATCTGCGTAACGAACACCTTTACCTTTATAAGGCTCAGGACGACGATAAGCACGGATATCAGCAGATACTTGTCCAATTAATTGCTTATCAGTACTTTTTAGTACGATTTCAGTTTGAGAAGGACATTCAGCTGTTACACCTGCAGGTAATTGATGTTCAATTGGATGTGAATATCCAAGAGATAAACTAATTACATTACCTTTTACTTGTGCACGATAACCGACACCAACTAACTGAAGTTTTTTTGTAAAACCTTCAGTAACACCAATAACCATTGAATTAATCAAAGCACGTGCAGTCCCAGCTTGAGCCCAAGCATCTGCAAAACCATCACGAGGAGCAAATTTAATTTCTCCTTCTTCTTGATTAATCACAACAGCATTATTTATTGTGCGAGATAATTCGCCATTTTTACCTTTAATCGTAATTACCTGACCATTGAGTTTTACCTCTACGCCAGCAGGAACAACGACAGGTGCTTTTGCAACACGAGACATTCTTTTCTCCCTTAAGCTACGTAGCAGATAATTTCACCACCAAGACCTGCTTGGCGTGCTGCACGATCAGTCATAACACCTTTAGAAGTAGAAACAACTGCGATACCTAGTCCAGCCATAACTTTCGGCAATTCATCTTTACGCTTATAAATACGTAAACCTGGACGGCTAACACGTTTGATACTTTCTACAACAGCTTTACCTTGGAAATATTTTAAAGTAATTTCCAGTTCTGGCTTAGTGTCACCAACAACTTTAAAGTCCCCAATATAACCTTCTTCTTTTAGCACATTGGCAATTGCCACTTTTAGCTTAGAGGAAGGCATGGTGACTGCAACTTTATTCGCAGATTGACCATTACGAATACGGGTCAACATATCTGCTATAGGATCTTGCATGCTCATCTATAACACTCCCCTGATTACCAACTTGCCTTTTTAAGACCAGGAATCTCACCACGCATGGCTGACTCACGAACCTTAATACGGCTTAAACCAAACTTACGAAGGACGCCATGAGGACGACCAGTTTGACGACAACGACGACGTTGACGTGATGGACTAGAATCACGAGGAAGCGTTTGCAATTTAAGCACTGCATTCCAACGATCTTCATCTGATGCATTAAGATCAGAGATAATCGCTTTTAATTCTTGACGCTTTGCAAAATATTTTTCTGCTAGCTTTACGCGTTTCTTATCGCGTTCAATCATTGATTGTTTAGCCATTATGCCCTACCTTACTTACGAAATGGGAAGTTAAAGGCAGATAATAAAGCTCGGCCTTCTTCATCTGATTGTGCAGTAGTGGTGATAGTAATATCTAAACCACGAACACGATCAACTTTGTCATAATCGATTTCAGGGAAAACGATTTGCTCACGAACACCCATGCTATAGTTGCCACGACCATCAAAAGATTTTGCGCTTAAACCACGAAAATCTCGAGTCCGAGGAAGAGCAATATAAACTAGACGTTCAAAAAATTCCCACATACGTTCGCCACGTAAAGTGACTTTACAACCAATAGGATACCCTTGACGGATTTTAAAACCAGCAACTGATTTGCGTGCTTTAGTGACTAGTGGTTTTTGACCACTGATTGCTGCTAAATCTGCAACAGCATTATCTAATAATTTCTTATCAGTAATTGCTTCACCCACACCCATATTCAAGGTGATCTTTTCGATCCGAGGGACTTGCATGACAGATTTGTAGCCAAACTGTTCTTGCAGTTTATTTACTACCTGTGCTTTGTAGTAATCATGCAGTTTCGCCATCGTACACTCCAAATTACTTAATTGATTAATTCATTAGTAGACTTATAAAAACGGACTTTTTTACCGTCTTCAATACGAAAGCCTACGCGGTCTGCTTTGCCAGTAGCAGGATTGAAAATTGCCACATTAGAAACATTGATAGCTGCTTCTTTTTCAACAATTCCACCTTCTTGATTTAATGCAGGCACTGGTTTTTGGTGTTTTTTCACCAAATTGATACCTTCAACAATCACTTTGCCTGTAGACAAAACACTCTTTACTTTACCGCGTTTACCTTTATCTTTACCTGTTAACACGATAACTTCATCTTCTCGACGGATTTTCGCTGCCATTACCCGCTCCTTACAGTACTTCTGGTGCTAATGAAATGATCTTCATAAACTTCTCAGAGCGAAGTTCACGAGTGACCGGTCCAAAAATACGCGTACCAATCGGTTGCTCACTGTTATTATTTAAAATAACACAAGCGTTACGATCGAAACGAATGACAGATCCATCAGGGCGACGAACACCTTTTCTAGTTCGCACAACAACAGCTTTAAGTACATCACCTTTTTTGACTTTACCACGTGGAATTGCTTCTTTAATGGTAACTTTGATGATATCGCCTACTGCTGCATAACGACGGTGCGATCCACCGAGAACCTTGATACACATTACGCTACGTGCGCCAGAGTTATCGGCAACATCTAGCCTAGTCTGTTCTTGGATCATTTTAATGCTCCGTATAAATTAATTATTGTCTAATCTACCTTCATCCACCTCAACTACCATGGATAAGAATAGACAACCAAAAACCCACTTACGTGAGTGGCGTATAGTATAACACCACTCAAATAAAATGGATAGCATATAATAAACGACCGTTGAGCCGTTTATTATATTATGCACATTTTTTAATCAAAAAAGATTAAATAACTGCTTTTTCAACGATTCGAACAAGAGTCCAAGATTTAGTTTTTGATAATGGACGACACTCTTTAATTTCAACAGTATCACCAATACCACACTCGTTGTTTTCATCATGTACATGCAATTTAGTCGTACGTTTAATGAATTTACCATATAACGGATGCTTCACTTTACGTTCAATAGCTACAGTAATAGATTTATCCATTTTGTCGCTAATAACACGACCTTGCTGAGTACGAATTTTTACTTCAGTAGTCATATTACGCACCCGCCTTTTCAGTTAATAATGTTTTAACTCGTGCAATATTACGACGCACTTGGTTTAACATATGAGTCTGTGTTAACTGACCTCCAACTAATTGCATACGTAAGTTAAATTGCTCACGTAATAAATTAAGAAGTTCAGTATTTAACTCTTCAACGCTTTTTTCGCGTAGCTCTTTTGCTTTCATTTACATCACCGTCTTAATCACAAAGGTGGTTTTAATTGGCAGTTTTGCAGCTGCCAACGCAAATGCTTCACGAGCAACTTCTTCCGGTACACCGTCCATTTCATAAAGGACTTTACCTGGTTGAATCTGAGCAACCCAGTATTCAACGTTACCCTTACCTTTACCCATACGCACTGCAAGTGGTTTTTCAGTAATCGGTTTATCAGGAAAAACTCGAATCCAGATTTTACCTTGACGCTTAACTGCACGAGTCATTGCACGACGTGCTGCTTCGATCTGGCGCGCAGTCAAACGACCACGACCTACAGCCTTAAGACCGAATGTACCGAAACTAACATCAGTACTTACAGCAAGACCACGATTGCGGCCCTTGTGCACTTTACGGAATTTTGTACGCTTTGGTTGTAACATCAGCGACGCTCCTTATTGTTTTCGGCCTTTTCGCTGCTTTTTCGGTTGAGCAGCAGGTTGTTTTTCTGCTTGTTCAACGGCAGCCATACCACCAAGGATCTCACCTTTGAAGATCCACACTTTAACACCAATAATACCATAGGTAGTTAATGCTTCAGATAAACCATAGTCAATATCAGCTCGTAATGTATGTAAAGGTACACGACCTTCACGATACCATTCGCTACGAGCAATTTCAGCACCGCCTAAACGACCACTTACTTCGACTTTGATACCTTTAGCACCCGCCTTCATTGCATTTTGAACCGCACGTTTCATAGCACGACGGAACATAACACGGCGTTCTAACTGAGAAGTAATGCTATCAGCAACTAATTTAGCATCAAGTTCTGGTTTACGAACTTCAGCAATATTAATTTGTACTGCAACATCACGTTTTTCTCTTTTGTCTTTATATTTATTGACAATAGAAGCTACGGCATTACGTAATTTTTCAACGTCCTCGCCTTTTTTACCAATCACGATACCCGGACGAGCAGTGTGAATAGTAATACGAACGTTAGTTTCTGCTGAACGGTCGATCACAATCTTAGAGATTGACGCTTGAGATAATTCTTTATTTAAGAATTCACGCACTCTAAAATCACTTTCTAAATTATCAGCGAATGTCTTTGTACCCGAATACCATGTAGATGTCCAAGGCTTGACAATGCCTAATCGGATACCATTTGGATTTACTTTTTGACCCATTGCTATTCTCCAGCCTAGCGATCTGAAACGATCACGGTGATGTGACTCGTACGCTTCAAAATTCGATCTGCACGACCTTTCGCACGAGGCATAATACGCTTCATGGTTGGGCCTTCATCTACGAAAATCTTCGCAACTTTTAGATCATCAATATCAGCACCATCGTTATGCTCTGCATTAGCAATAGCAGACTCTAATACTTTTTTAACAAGTACAGCCGCTTTTTTATTGGTGTACGTTAAAATATCTAGTGCCTGAGACACATTCTTACCGCGAACAAGATCTGCAACTAAGCGAACTTTTTGTGCAGAAGAACGAGCGTGGCGGTACTTTGCAATTGTTTCCATCTCTTTCTCCTACTTATTTCTTCTTAGCTTTCTTATCAGCCGCGTGGCCGCGATAAGTACGAGTCGGCGCGAATTCACCCAATTTATGACCAACCATTTCGTCGGAAACATAAACTGGAACGTGCTGACGACCATTATGGACAGCGATGGTCAAACCGATCATGTTAGGAAAGATCGTTGAACGACGGGACCAAGTACGAATTGGTTTCTTGTCCCCGCTTTCCACCGCTTTCTCTACCTTCTTCAGCAAGTGTAGGTCAATAAAAGGACCCTTCTTGAGAGAACGTGGCATAGCTAATCCTCTATATTAATTATTTCTTATTGCGACGGCGAACAATATACTTATCAGTACGTTTGTTGCTACGCGTTTTCAATCCTTTGGCTTTTTGACCCCATGGAGACACAGGATGTTTACCAAAGTTACGACCTTCACCACCACCATGTGGATGGTCTACCGGGTTCATTGCTGTACCACGAACAGTAGGACGAACACCACGCCAACGCGTTGCACCCGCTTTACCTAATACGCGAAGCATATGCTCTGAATTACCAACTTCACCAATAGTGGCACGACAATCAGATAATACTTTACGCATTTCACCTGAACGTAGACGTAATGTTACATAAGCACCATCACGCGCAACGATTTGAACATAACTACCAGCAGAGCGAGCAAGCTGTCCGCCTTTACCTGGTTTCATTTCAATATTATGCACGGTAGAACCGACTGGAATATTGCGCATTGGTAAACAGTTACCTGTTTTAATTGCTGCATCAACACCAGATTGGATCTGATCACCTGCTTTTAAGCCTTTAGGCGCTAAAATATAACGGCGTTCACCGTCTTTATATAAAACCAATGCAATATTTGCACTACGGTTTGGATCATATTCCAAACGTTCAACAACTGCTGGAATACCATCTTTATTACGCTTAAAGTCGACAATACGATAATGTTGTTTATGACCACCACCAATATGACGGGTAGTTATACGACCATTATTATTGCGACCACCAGTTTTGCTTTTTGAATCAAGCAACGGTGCATAAGGTTTGCCTTTATGCAACTCTGGGTTAACCACTTTAACAACGTGGCGACGACCCGGAGATGTAGGTTTACACTTAACAACTGCCATTGTTCTTACTCCTCCGAATTACTCAGCGACGCCAGCAAGGTCTAAATTTTGACCTTCTGCTAAAGTAACGTAAGCTTTTTTCCAGTCGCTACGGCGACCGATTTGTTGACCACGACGTTTAACTTTACCTTTAACAACAAGTGTATTAACGTCATCTACTTTAACTTCAAATAGTTGTTCAACTGCGGCTTTAATCTCTCTCTTAGTAGCATCTTTAGCAACTTTCAATACTAATGTATTTGTTTTTTCCATTGAAATAGATGCTTTTTCAGAAACATGTGGTGCTCGCAGGACTTTAAGCAGACGCTCTTCACGAATCATGCTAACATCTCCTCTACTTGTTTAACGGCATCAACTGTGATAACCACTTTGTCAAATGCAATCAAACTAACTGGATCAATACCTGCCACATCACGCACATCAACTTTATGCAAGTTACGTGCTGCTAAGAAAAGATTTTCATCAACTTCAGAAGCGATAATAAGAACATCATTAAGATTCATATCGTTTAATTTCTGAGTTAATAATTTAGTCTTAGGTGCTTCAACAGTAAATGTTTCAACCACAACTAAACGTTCTTGACGCACTAATTCAGAGAAAATACTCTTTAATGCACCACGATACATTTTACGGTTAACTTTTTGGCTATGATCTTGTGGTTTTGCTGCAAATGTTACACCACCACTGCGCCAGATTGGGCTCTTAATTGAACCTGAACGAGCACGACCGGTACCTTTTTGACGCCATGGTTTTTTACCTGAACCAGCGATTTCTGCACGAGTTTTTTGTGCGCGAGAACCTTGACGAGCAGCAGATGCATAAGCAACAACTACTTGATGAACTAACGCTTCATTAAACTCACGTCCGAAGGTAGTTTCGGAAACAGAAAGCGCTTTCGCGTCTTTTACTACTAATTCCATCTCTATCTCCTCGACGTTAAGCCTTGATTGCCGGTTTAACAATTACGTCACTATTGATTGCGCCAGGAACTGCACCTTTAATTAATAAAAGGTTACGTTCAGCATCAACACGTACAATATCTAAGTTTTGAACAGTTACACGTTCATTACCTAGGTGACCTGCCATTTTACGACCTTTAAACACTTTACCCGGAGTTTGGTTTTGACCAATAGAACCATGACCACGGTGTGCCAAAGAGTTACCATGAGTAGCATCTTGAGTACGGAAATTCCAACGTTTAGTAACGCCAGCAAAACCTTTACCTTTAGATGTTCCAGTAACATCAACTTTCTTAACGTCAGCGAAGATATCAACGTTAATACTTTGACCTACAGAAAATTCGCCTTCTTCAAAACGGAATTCCCATAGACCACGACCAGCTTCAACGCCAGCCTTAGCGAAATGACCTGCTTCAGGTTTGTTTACGCGGCTTGCTTTTTTGCTGCCAGTAGTAACCTGAATAGCTTTATAACCATCATTCTCAAGTGTTTTAACTTGAGTAATGCGGTTGCTTTGAACTTCAACTACGGTGACAGGAATAGAAGCACCATCTTCAGTGAAGATACGCGTCATTCCTACTTTACGACCGATTAAACCAATCATTGTTTCGACCTCTCAATCATTCAGCTTAGGATTAACCTAAACTGATCTGCACATCAACACCGGCAGCAAGGTCTAGACGCATTAAAGCATCAACTGTTTTTTCAGTTGGCTCAACAATATCAACTAGACGCTTATGAGTGCGAATCTCGTACTGATCACGCGCATCTTTATTTACGTGTGGAGAAATCAATACAGTGAAACGCTCTTTGCGTGTCGGTAATGGAATAGGACCACGAACTTGCGCACCTGTGCGCTTCGCAGTTTCTACAATTTCAGCAGTTGATTGATCAATCAAACGATGATCAAACGCTTTTAACCGGATACGGATTCTTTGGTTCGACATGAGACCAGAGCTCCATTATTTAAAAGTTATAACAAAAGACTACTCCTCTTTCCCTGTTTCGATTGACAGGAGAGTGTAATCCGTTCTTTTTCGTAACCCCCAAATCGGGAGTATTGTTGATATAATTAGCTATTTTTTATATAACAATTATATCTTTTTCTCATTTGCTTACATAAAGACAATAAACAAAGTGGGGCAATTATACTCTGTTAGTTAACTAACGGCAAGAAATAAATACAGATATTGGGTTTAAAGATGAGAAGCTTTTTCTGGTTATTAATTTACAATTACCAAATTTCAATCAAATAACCAGATTTAATGTTATTTTTATATTAACCCATAATGGATAATCATTATGATAACTTACTAATGATCTTCTTTGGCATGATTAAGGCTATATCTTGGGATCTCGACCTCTAAATCTTCATTCGTGACACGAGCTTGACAGCTTAAACGGCTATGCGGTTCAACTCCCCAGGCTTTATCTAACATATCATCTTCTTGCTCATCGCTTGCTTCAAGCGAATCAAATCCCTTACGCACAATACAGTGGCATGTTGAACAAGCACATGACATTTCACAAGCATGCTCGATTTCAATATCATTGCGCAATGCCACTTCTAAAATGGATTCGCCTTCTTGGGCATCAACAGTTTTTCCATCTGGACAAAGCTCCGCATTCGGTAAAAAAGTAATTTTTGGCATAATAATCTCGTTAGTTAAATATCATCAACGTTATGGCCAGTTAACGCATGTCGAATTGACCTATCCATTCGCTTAGCTGCAAAATTTTGTGTTACTTTATCAACAATTTTAATTTGTTTTTCAATTGCATAACTGTCATTTGACTCACTTACAGCTTGTAATTGATGCTTAGCAATTAAAATATGGTTTAGTTCACTTTCATCTAATAAGTCAGCATCTTTATCTAAAGCACTTTGCAAGCTTTCAAGCACTCTGGCTGCCTCAACTTTTTGTTCAGCAAGTATTCGAATCTGTTTATCTTGCTGTGCGTAACTGATTGAATCTTGAATCATATCGGCAATTTCATTATCAGTCAGTCCATATGAAGGTTTTACTTGGATAGCAGCTTCAATACCCGTTGATTTTTCCATTGCTGTTACACTTAATAAACCATCAGCATCAACTTGGAAAGTCACCCTAATGTGCGCACCACCGGCAGGCATTGCTGGAATACCTTGCAGAGTAAAACGAGCCAAAGATCGACAATCAGCAACACTTTCACGTTCTCCTTGTAAAACATGAACCATCATCGCGGTTTGACCATCTTTAAAAGTTGTAAACTCTTGAGCTCTTGCACACGGAATTGTACTATTACGTGGAATAATTTTTTCGACCAATTCACCCATGATCTCAATGCCTAACGACAATGGGATCACATCAAGCAATAACATATCTGAATCGGGTTTATTGCCAACCAAAATATCGGCCTGAATAGCTGCACCAATAGCAACTACTTTATCAGGATCGATAGATATCAAGGGATTAGTTTTAAAATAATTCCCTACTAATTCTCGCACTAATGGCACACGAGTAGAGCCGCCAACCATAACAACTTCAACTACTTCATCCATATTAATCTCGGCATCTTTTAATGCACGGCGACAAACAGCTAAAGTGCGTTTAACCAATGGCTCAATTAATTGTTGAAATTGCTGGCGAGTAATAGTCAAAGATTGATTATCCAGAGAAAATACAGCTAAATCTTGCTCACTTAATAAAATCTTTATTTCGGTAGCTTGGCTACTGATTTTTTGATTAATATAAGGATCTATATTATTAGTTAATCCTAATTTCTCTTTTATATGGTCAACAAGTAGCCGATCAAAATCATCACCACCAAGAGCTGAGTCACCGCTAGTTGCTAGAACCTCAAAAACACCTTTATTTAAGCGTAAAATAGAAATATCAAAAGTACCGCCACCTAAATCATAAACAGCGATTATACCTTCCTTCCCTGAATCTAAACCGTACGCAATCGCAGCGGCTGTAGGTTCATTAAGTAGGCGCAATACATGCAAACCAGCTAATTTGGCAGCATCTTTTGTTGCTTGCCGTTGTGCATCATCAAAATAAGCTGGCACAGTAATAACCACACCATCAATTTCACCTTGTAAACTCTCTTTTGCTCGCTCAGCTAACGCTGTCAAAATTTCTGATGAAACTTGTATTGGATTTACTTGCTCATTAGGCAAATTTAATAAAGGAACACCATTTTCAGTTTGTGAAAAAGTATAAGGAAATTGTGATAAATCTATATCAGATAAACTTCGCCCCATTAATCTCTTAATAGAGCTAACTGTATTTTGCGGATCATTCACAGCATTATCTTTGGCATTTTTTCCAATCGTGATAACAAAGTTATCATCATGATCGATGCCATAATGCACAACGGATGGCAATAGCGGATTACCTTCTAAATCAGGCAATACCTCTGCTTGTCCACTTCGTACCGTTGCTACTAATGAATTAGTTGTACCAAGATCAATTCCTACAGCAAGGCGGCGCTGATGTGGTAGTGGAGTTTGTCCTGGTTCGCTGATCTGTAATAATACCATTTAATCTATCTCTATCGATATGTTACTTATCTTAAATTATAAATCAAATTGCTTTTCTTGTAACTTTTCGATTTGTTCAATCAATCTGGCAAGATAGCGAATTTTATAGATCTGATTAAGTGCTTTTGACCAATCTTGATTAGTAATAAATTGTAATAATTCGTTATAAACTATCTTTTGACAAGCAACAATCTCAGCATAAAAATCATCTAATAATTCAAAATTATCTTTACGTTCGATATCATCAAGTCTTTCACGTAAAACAAATTGCTCCATTAAAAAATCAGTATCATAAATAATACTTTGTTCAGTTGCTACGTCAAAACCTTGTAGAGATAAAAAATACTCAGCGGCTTTAATTGGATTTTTTAACGTATGATAACCATCATTAATGATTGCTGACTTTTGAACAATTGCCACTTTATCAATATCGTTTCCAACAGCAAAATTATCTGGATGATATTGCTTTTGCAATTGCTGATAATGAGTTGTTAGTTGAGCGACATCCACCGGCAATTGAGCTGGCAAACTAAATAGCTCGAAGTAATTAACCATAATTATTGTGCCCGATTACACATTAAAGCTTTCGCCACAGCCACATTCGTGCTTCGTATTAGGATTATTAAACTTGAAACCTTCATTTAATCCTTCTTTAACAAAATCAAGTTCAGTACCATCAATATAAACTAAGCTTTTTTTATCCACGATAACTTTGACATGTTTATCTTCAAAGACACTATCATCATCATTAATCACATCGGCAAACTCTAAAACATAAGCCATACCAGAACAACCAGATGTTTTAACACCTAATCGTAACCCAACACCCTTTCCGCGATTAGCCAAAAAAGCTTGAACACGATCAGCTGCGCTATTAGTCAATGTGATTGCCATTAACGTTGTCCTTTTTTGGTTTTGTAGTCATCAATAGCAGCTTTAATTGCATCTTCCGCTAGAATTGAACAGTGAATTTTAACCGGAGGTAAAGCAAGTTCTTTAGCAATATCCGTATTTTTGATAGCTTCTGCTTCGTCTAATGATTTACCTTTTATCCATTCTGTAACCAAAGAACTTGATGCAATTGCACTACCACAACCATAAGTTTTAAACTTAGCATCTTCAATAATACCGTTGTCATTCACTTTGATTTGTAGACGCATCACATCACCACACGCTGGTGCGCCAACCATACCACTACCAACATTAGGATCATTTTGATCAAACGAACCAACATTACGTGGGTTTTCGTAATGATCAACAACTTTTTCACTATATGCCATAATTTACTCCCAATTTTAATGTGCTGACCATTTAATCTTTGTTAAATCAACGCCATCTTTAAACATTTCCCAAAGAGGCGATAAATCCCTTAATTTCCCAATAGATTCTCTGATTAATTTAATGACATAATCAATTTCTTCTTCTGTGGTAAAACGACCAATAGAAAATCGAATTGAACTATGAGCCAGCTCATCATTAAGCCCTAATGCTCGTAATACATAAGACGGCTCTAAACTCGCAGATGTGCATGCAGAACCAGAGGAAACAGCTAAATCTTTTAAAGCCATCATCAACGATTCGCCTTCAATGTAAGCAAAACTCACATTTAAGATATTTGGCACACTGTGCTCCAAAGAACCATTTAAATAAACCTCTTCAATGTCTTTTAAACCATCCCATAAACGATTTTTTAAAGCCAATAAACGAGGCATTTCAGTAACCATCTCTTGTTTAGCTATATGATACGCTTCACCCATGCCCACAATTTGATGCACAGGTAAAGTACCAGAGCGCATGCCTCGTTCATGACCACCGCCATGTATTTGAGCTTCAATACGAACACGCGGTTTACGCCTTACATAAAGCCCACCAATACCTTTTGGCCCATAAATTTTATGACCAGAAAATGACATTAAATCAACTTTTAAGTTAGCTACATCAATTGGTAATTTACCAACAGACTGGGTTGCATCAACATGAAAAACAATACCTCTTTCACGGCACATCTCACCAATTTTTTCGATGTCTTGTATTACACCCGTTTCATTGTTGACATGCATAATTGATACAACGGTTGTATCACTACGCATAGCCGTTGCAAGTTTATCAAGATCAAGGATCCCATCGGATTCTGGCGTTAAATAAGTTACTTCATAACCTTCTCGCTCAAGTTGGCGACAAGTATCAAGCACAGCCTTGTGCTCAGTTTTACAAGTAATAATGTGCTTACCTTTGGCTTGATTAAAATGAGCGGCACCTTTAATTGCTAAATTATCAGCTTCAGTTGCCCCTGACGTAAAGACAATTTCGCGTGAATCAGCACCAATAAGATCGGCAATTTGATTACGGGCAATATCAACGGCTTCTTCAGCTTGCCAGCCAAATTTATGGGAACGAGATGCTGGATTACCAAATATACCGTCTGGCGTTAAATACTGCATCATTTTTTCAGCAACTCTAGGATCTACAGGCGTTGTCGCTGCATAATCCATATAAATAGGTAGTTTCATTAATTACTCCCAATGAAAAATTCTGTATTCTATTTTTATTAATTAATTTGAACGTGATGTATATTACTTTGTCGACTAGCAACAGCTTTAACTTCTTTATTATTGACCAATTCACTCAATGTAATGCTAGTTAAAAAGTCCTCAATTCGTTCACTTAAATCATTCCACAGTGTATGGGTTAAGCACCTAACACCACCTTGGCATCCATCTTGCCCGTGACATTTTGTCGCATGTACTGTTTCATCGACCGCTTTAACAATTGAACTAATAGCAATTTGATCCATAGAACGACTCAGTATATAACCGCCACCAGGGCCTCTAACACTGCGCACCAAACCATTTTTTCGTAACCGAGCAAACAATTGTTCAAGATAAGAAAGTGAAATTTCTTGACGTTCTGAAATATCAGCTAGTGATACCGGTCCTGAATCTGCATGTAAAGCAACATCAAGCATTGCTGTCACCGCGTATCGCCCTTTTGATGTCAGTTTCATTGAGCATTCCTTTATATGTGTGTATGCTTATTGTATATATCCTTTCTATTTAGTCAAGTATTTAGTTGAGTATTTTAGTAGGAATTAAGCTATGGCTCTTATCGACGAATCATAGCTTAATATGCTAATCTAATAAGCTAAATTCACATGGGAGTTAAAGGATGAAATTACTATTACGTTATTTTTTGATAATTAGCCTATTGTCCACAGGTAACATTTACGCAGATAGTTCTCTAAAAGGACGAGAAAATTATCAAAAATGGCTTAATTCATATCAATCACTTAACTTTGAAGAACAGCAAACATTGCTCTCTACCATAAAAGATTACCCATTATATCCTTATGCTGCTGTACAGTTTTTTCAGAGTAATATTAAAATCGTTTCACCACAAATGGTAAGCAATTTTGTCAATCAATATAATGATTTTCCGCTAACAGCTTCATTGACACAATCTTATTTAACCGAATTAAGCAATCGCCAAGATTGGAATTCCATCATTTCATTCCCAAAAGATAACTCCATACTATCTAATTGTCGTTATCAATATGCATTACTACAACAAGGAAATAACGAGGTTGCTTTTAGCACTGTTGAATCACTTTGGATGACAGGCAAAGAACTTCCTTCTGCATGCGATCCATTACTCGACGCTTGGGCTCAAGCAGGTAAACGGACAGCTAATTTAATACTATTGCGTATCGAACTTGCTATTGAAGCAAATAATTTAAAATTAGCCAAGCATCTAGCTAACTTACTTGATGACAACTACAAAACAACCAAAATCAATTTACTAGCAGTTCTTAATAATCCTAAAAAATTAGAAGATTTTTCAAAAAATATTAAAGCTAGCTCTTTCACTAAAAAAATTGTATTAGCATCATACCCTCGCTTAGTAAAAGCTGATATGAATTTAGCTGCAACATTATTACCAAAATTAGTTAAACAGCAGACGTTAAACAAAACAGAACAAGTAGCATTACAAAAAAGTTTGGCTAACAGTTACTTCAAAGATTCTGCAACTGACGAACAAATAAAATGGCGCGATAACTATATAGCGAAATATCATGATACAACTTTAGTTGAAAAGCGTATCCGCCTTGCTATTGATGACTATAACTTCTCAGACATCGCTTATTGGATAGCACAACTATCGCCAGAAGATCAACAAAAAGAAGACTGGCAATATTGGCAAGCTAGAGTTTTATTAAATAATAATAAGAAAAGTGAAGCTAACAAAATTTTGCAAACACTCACAACCAAACGTGGGTTTTATGGCATGATAAGTGCACAAACACTTAATCAACCTTATTCAATCAATAACCAATCTCCAAAGATTACACAATCAGAAATATCAACGTTAAAAAACAAATACAATAATCAACCTTATGTAAAAAGAATTAACGAATTACGTTATTTGGGAATGCTACCAGAATCAAATTACGAATGGCGATATATGCTAAATAATCAAAAAAACAAAAATGAATACTTACCATTAGCTCAATATGCTTTACAAAAAGGGTGGGGTGATCTTAGTATTCAAGCAACCATTGCTGGCAAACTTTGGGATAACTGGACAGAACGTTTACCTATTATGTACAAAGATTTATATAACAATGCATTAAAAGATAAAGCTATTGGGTTATCTTATGCTTTAGCTATTTCTCGTCAAGAAAGTGCACTTGATACTACTTCCAAATCACCTGTCGGCGCCAGTGGGTTAATGCAATTAATGCCAGCCACAGCAAAAGAAACAGCTAAAAATGTTAATTCAGTAACTTATATTTCATCAGCACAATTATTTGATCCTCAAACAAATATACAGTTAGGCACTACCTATTTAAACACTGCTTATCTACAAAATGATAAAAATCGTATATTATCTTCAGCCTCTTATAATGCTGGTCCAAATAATGTTAAGCGCTGGCTAAAAAAGAGTAACGGAAAACTTGATGCAGTAGCATTTATCGATAGTATACCGTTTACTGAAACACGTAATTACGTCAAAAACGTATTGGTATATGATTATATTTATCAAGTAATCTTAGGACAAAAAAATGTCAATTTTCTTAGTTCAAATGAATTTAATAAACAATATTAATGGTGATTATAATGAAAACTAACGAATGGAAACAAACAGTTGAATTATTACACCAAGCATTTAACGATGGTTATTCACTGGATATATTAAAATTACTAATGACAGCCGATGAGCGAGACGCTTTAATTACTCGAGTTAAAATCGTACATTCATTACTTGATGGTTCAATCAATCAACGTCAACTTAAAGAGCAACTAAAAATTGGTATTGCAACAGTAACAAGAGGATCTAATAGCCTAAAAGAAGCAACTCCAGAATTTAAAAAGTGGTTAGAAAAGGTTTTATTAAGCTAGGATAATTAAATGATTTAGTCAATATCTAATAGCAGATTTTTATATCATATTATAACTATTATTAACTATAAACTTGATTGGATATTGACGTCACTATCAGCAACAACCGGCACACAATAATCACACTCCATATGCTTAATATCCTTAAACGATTCGACAGAGTCATCGCGAAGATTATGATGAATCTCAATTACACAACTAGAGCAACGTAAGCGTACCTTTAATACTGGCATAGCAGCTAAATGCACTTGTGAAATAAAATCGCCAAACTCATCAGGAGAACCAATATATCTAAAGCAAAGATACAATCCTCCTTCATTAACTATCTGCTCAATATGCTCTAAATTATTATTCTGATCTAAAGCAATTGTATAAAAAAGCTCTTGTTCATTAGCATTATCTTTGCTTTTCAATATACGGCTAAAAGCATAAATTTTATCTGGCAAGTTTTCACATGTATTGCCACAACGAGATATATAATTATGAAAAAATTGTGATCTTAGTTTATTTTCTTCATCTAATAATTGACTCAAATTGCAATTATTTTTAAAGGTGATACCCCAAAACGTTTTTTGAGGCATATTAACAAATTTTGGCTCAGGCAATGAAAACCGGTTTTTATTAAGCTCAATAGCAGGAGTTAATCCTGTAGGATCCCAAATATCTCCTCGTCGGTAACTTGCTGGGGTTTCATTGAATTGCTTTTTAAAAGAACGAGTAAATGTTTGTTGAGAATCAAAACGATATTGCATCGCAATATCTAAAATAGGTTTACTTGTCATGCGTAAAGCAAGCGCGGCATAAGTTAAACGACGATGTCGAATATAAGTACCAAGAACTTGACCAGTTACCTCTTTAAACATACGTTGTAAATGCCACTTTGAATAACCTGATTTTTGTGCAACATGATCAATAGATAATGGTTGTTCCAAATTTTTTTCAATCCAAACGATAAGATCTGAAATAATACTAACTTGATTCATAAAACCCCATCAGAATGTCAAATGGCAAACATCATCCGATTATGACTCAATCCCAGCAATAAGCAAGATTTAAATAAAAATTATTTTCTGCCATTATTAGCAAAAAGAATGAGCTCCAGCTCGGTGTTCAGTAATATCTTTTACACCAGCGAGTTCAGGAAACTCTGCCATTAATTGTTTCTCAATACCTTCTTTCAAAGTATAATCGACCATTGAACAACCATTACACCCCCCACCAAATTGTAAAACAACATAATTATCTTCGGTTAACTCCACTAAACTAACATGCCCACCATGGCTAGCTAATTGCGGATTGACCTGTGCTTGAATTGCGTAATTAACACGCTCAATAAGAGGTGCATCATCAGCTACTTTTTTCATTTTTGAATTTGGTGCTTTTAATGTTAACTGCGAACCTAATTCATCAGTCACATAATCAATGACAGCTTCTTCTAAAAATGGCGCACTAATTTCATCAATATAAACTGAAAAATCAGCGTACCGTTCTTCTATATCGCTATCTTCTATAGTATCAGCAGGGCAATACGAAACACCGCATTCCGCACTTGGAGTACCAGGGTTAATAACAAATACTCGAATTTGTGTTCCATCGGGTTGATTAGCAAGCAATTTTTTAAAGTGCTGTTGAGCTGATTCAGAAATAGTGATAATAGACATAACCCCTCACTTTAATGTAATTAGGTAATAAACAAACCTAACATCATTTATAATATATTGATAATAATAGTTGACTAACTTTCTTGGTTATTATAGGGGTTGTTTAGGATTTTACAATACTGTACGGCATAAACAAACAACATAAACACTCGTTGCTCCACAATTTTTTAGTTGCTGACTAATTGCATTAATCGTATTACCTGTTGTAACGATATCATCAATAAGCATTACCGATTTATGTGAAAGATTTTGATGGCACATAAAAAGCTTTTCAACATTAGCGATTCGATCTGTAAGAGATAAATTTTTTTGATCTTGCGCATTTGACCTTCGAGATAACAAATAAGGATAAAATCCACGATTTAACCATCTAGCAATCGGTTTTGCCAATAACTCCGCTTGATTAAAACCACGAGACCAATAACGAAAATGATGTAATGGCACACAAGTGACCAAATCAGGCTTAATTAACGCATCGATTTCTCGCCGTTGATACCAAGCCAAAAACATCAATCTTGCTAATGCAGTACTCAATTCAATTTTGTTGTAGAACTTTAGATGATGAATCAATTTTTTTAAAGGATTAACATACTCAGAAACAGCAATAAGCTCATCCCAATAAGGTTTCTTTGCGCGGCACCGATAACATATATCAGTCGATAAAGAGTGTGGTAAACAGCATTGATGGCAGACCTTATTAAATTTAGGTATATTTTCAACGCATTGGCTACAAATACCATGATGAGATAAAAATAAAGGCATATCACACAAAATACATCGCATAACATAATAAATTTTTTTTGTAAAAAAGTTTCCGATAACAATATGTTTAAGTATAAAAATGGTTCAGTATAAAAAGGTAGCAATAAAAAACCATTTTTTATCACCTATAACTTCTTAGTGTATAAAATTAAGTTAACATCAATAAAATAGACCAATCCGTTTTGTAATTGCATATAATTAAATAGTTATACGATATACAGCACAAAAAATTATCTGGTTTTGCATAATTGCTATTTAAATTAGCTTAATATTCGGTATAATCAGCCAATCCAAATGGAAGGAGGTTTTATTATATGAAAAAAATCAAACTATTAATTTTAACATTATTACTAACAATTTTTTCAACTGTCGTCTCAGCTACTCCTCAAGTCTTATTACAAACCAGTATGGGTGATATTGAGATTGAACTAGACAGCGAACATGCGCCAATTACCACTAAAAACTTTCTTGATTATGTTAACAGTGGTTTTTATGAAAATTTAACTTTCCACCGCGTAATTCCTGGATTTATGATTCAAGGCGGTGGCGCTGATGATCAACTAAAATTCAAAGACAATAACCCACCAATTAAAAATGAAGCAGACAATGGATTAAAAAATGATCGTGGCACCATTGCAATGGCAAGAACAAGTGAAATAAACAGCGCAACCAGTCAATTTTTTATCAACGTAGTAAACAATGATTTCCTTAATTACAAATCACCTGAACAATATGGTTATGCTGTATTTGGTAAAGTAACTAAAGGGATGGATATAGTTGATAAAATTGTTAGTGTCCCAACTAAACGCGTGGGACCACATCAAAATGTGCCGGTTGAGCCTATTTACATCAAAAAAGCAATTGTTATTAAAAATGATTAAAATTGCACTTTATTAACAAAAAACCACTTTTAAAAAGTGGTTTTTTGTTTTATTTAAGCTGACTAAGTAAATTAGCAATTGTCCTCACACCAATACCTGTTGCCCCTGTTGCCCATAAAGCTGTGGCACTTTTACGGAATGTTGCAGAACAATCAATATGTAACCAATTTTTTTGATAATTTTTAATAAAATGCGATAAGAAAGCCGCAGCAGTACTTGCCCCTGCAGTATTAGGTATACCTGAATTTGCTATATCAGCAAATGATGATGGAAATTGCGAACGGTGAAACTCGGCTAATGGTAATCGCCAAAAAGCTTCATGCTCAATATCGCTACTAGCTAACAATTGGCTAGCAAAGTTATCATCAAACGAAAGTAATGACTGATAATCATTCCCCACCGCAATCTTAGCCGCTCCAGTCAGTGTTGCACAATCAATAATATAATGAGGCTGATCATTATCAGCACAAATTAAACCATCAGCCAAAACTAGTCGCCCTTCTGCATCAGTGTTATCAACTTCAACCGTTTTACCGTTACGGTAATGAATAATATCGCCTAACTTAAACGCATTGCCACTCACTAAATTATCCGCACAACATAGATAAAGCTTAATACGTTGATTTAAACCGCGCGCAATGGCTAATGCTAATGCACTTGTTACTAACGCAGCCCCACCCATATCTGAGCGCATTGACTCCATAAAATTACTTGGTTTTAAACTATATCCTCCTGAATCAAAGGTAATACCTTTACCAACTAAACAGGCTGTTATCGGTGAATTAGGGTTTTGGGTTGGGTTATAATCTAGTTCAAGCAAAGCCGCTGGCCGATCCGAACCTTTTCCAACCGTATAAATGCCCATATAACCTTGCTCTCTTAAAGCTTCACCTGAAATGATGTTGTAAGTCACAGCTGATGAGTAAGTGCTAATTAACTTAGCTGCTCGTGTGGCTAACTCAACAGGACTTAATGTTTCAGCTTGTTCATTAATAATATCCCGACACCAATCAATAATTTCTATACGATGTTTCAATTCTTGTTTGTCTTTGGTGTTGAGTTCTGACCAAGTTACTTTTGTACTTTTTTTGGCATTACGATAGCCTAACCAAAAATGCCAACAAGCTTCGATATCCCAATTTTCACCGCTTAGTTTAACCGAATTTATTCCTTGGTTATCTAACTTTCGACCTGCACGTTGAATCGCCCCTAAGCGATGTTCCGGTTTATAATGAATAGTAATCGCCTCGTTAGAAAAACTCAGCAATGCATCTTTTCCCCACTGTTTTGGTGCAGGTTTATCAGTTAGTAAAACAGATAACATCGACATAGTAAAAACCTCAAAAAATTGATAAACAACATAACAATGAATTAATTCTAATCAGAAACATGTTAATATAGCAAGTAAAGTTAAAAATAAATAAGGATGGGTTATGGCATCAGTTGTACCGATAAAAAATGGGATTAATTTTCGTGATTTAGGTGGAATCAAAACAATTGATGGACGTCAAATTCGATCTGGCCTACTATACCGCTCAGGCGCATTCTCGCTTATTACACAACAAGAGCAATCTTTTTTAGCTAATCAGCTAAATCTGCACTACGTTTTAGACTATCGCGATCCTGATGAAATTAAGCGAAATCCAGATAAATTATGGCAAAATACTCATTATATTAATGTACCAGCTAATCCGTTAAGTAATACGATCACCGCAAGTTTAACAAGTGATCTAGGCAATGCTCACCAAACACTTAAAAAAAATGCTCCATTTGATTTTATGATTAAGCTTTACCAGCTACTACCATTTAATAACACAGCATATCAAAAACTTTCCTCAATCCTACTAAACTCACAAGGTAGACCATTGGTACAACATTGCGCTGTTGGCAAAGATCGTACAGGTGTTGGCGTTGCATTAACATTGTTTGCTTTGGGTGTTAGTGAAGAAACTGTCATGCAAGATTATTTACTAACAGAACAGCTATTGTCAGATTATCGTGAAAATATATTAAGCCAATATCAACATAAAATGACGCCTGATGAGTTTGAAAAACGCAAATTAATTTTTGCCGCCAAAAAAGAGTATCTAACTGCGGCACTGAATGCAATTAAAACGCGTCACGGTACAATTGACAATTGGTTATCACAGGAATATCAATTAAACGAAACTAATAGAAAAAGAATTCAAGATATCTATCTGATTTAATAAATAACAAACCATTATTGCGCCATAATAAATAATGGAAAAACATTGTATTAAGACAACAAAATTAATTTAGAGATTGGTTGGTTGCTGTTCACCGACAGATGAACATTATCCACTTGACGATATTGATAATAAAATTCTTGTGCAAAAGGTGCCATAATCATCTGCTGTTTTAAATCGACGTTAACCGATTTTATTTGCCAAACACCTTTAGCATAAAGCTTTAATGCAGACTCTTTTAATGTCCATAGTTGCCAAAAGGCTCTTAATGTATCATCTTGTTTAGTCATCCATTGATATTCGTCATCAGCAAAAAAATTTTTAGCTACTTTCAAATAATTTTTTCGTGGACGTGCTACTTCGATATCTAAACCAACCTTACCTACTAACGAAATCGCAACTGCTACCCAATCTTGGCTATGACTAATATTAAAATCTGGTAAGTGTGGCTCTAAAAAAGAGGGACGACCATTATCTCCAACCTTAATAACAGGTAACATCGAAATATCACAGTATTGTTTAAGCAAATGAGCCAAAATTGATCGGCAAACTAAAAACTGTTTTTTACGTTGGCCACTTAAATTATTCGCTTCATCAAGAAGCGTTTGAGGCAACAGTGAAAAATCAATGTCAGCATCCTTAAGACAAGCAAGTTGAACAATTAGCATAATTGGCAAGAAAATATTAATAAAATTTATTTTTTACTATTTTAACAGCATGCTATGCTAACTGTTATCAAAATTAATAAAAATATCAACCTTAATAAATAGTAGCAAGGGTGTATCATTATGTCATTACCAACAAAATTAGTTCATGCAGGACGTAAAAAGCGTTATACACAAGGCGCTGTTAATTCGGTTATTCAACGTGCATCATCATTGGTTTTTGATTCAATTGAAACAAAAAAAGAAGCAACCAAAAACCGTGCTAATGGTGCATTATTTTATGGACGCCGTGGTACATTAACTCATTTTGCGCTACAAGATGCGATGGTTGAAATCGAAGGTGGAGCTGGTTGCTATCTATACCCTTGTGGCGCAGCTGCCGTCGCTAATGCTATTTTAGCTTTTGTTCAAGCTGGCGATCATATATTAGTGTCTGAAGCCGCTTACGAACCTACTCAAGAATTTTGTCAGCAAATTTTAAAAAATTTTGGTGTTGAAACAGATTACTTTACGCCATTAGTGGGGCACAATATTACAAATCAAATTAAACCCAATACCAAAGTCGTATTTTTAGAATCACCAAGTTCCATTACGATGGAAATTCATGATATTCCTTCAATGGTTAAAGCAATTCGCAGCACCAATCCAGAAATTATTATTATGATCGATAATACATGGAGCGCCGGCGTATTATTTAAAGCATTAGATCATGATATTGATATCTCAATACAAGCAGGTACTAAATACCTAATCGGTCATTCTGATGCCATGATAGGCACCGCTGTTGCTAACCAGCGTTGTTGGGAAAAATTACGCGAACGTTCTTACTTAATGGGACAAATGTGCGATGCTGATACCGCTTATATAGCCGCACGAGGATTGCGAACATTAGCAATACGATTAAAGCAACACCACGAAAATGGCATAAAAGTAGCAAAATGGTTAGCTCATCATCCTAAAGTTGCTACCGTCAATCACCCAGCATTAGAAAGTTGTAAGGGGCATGAATTTTTTAAACGTGATTTTTCAGGTGCAAGTGGATTATTTTCTTTTGTACTCAAAGATCGATTAACTGACGAGCAATTATCTGATTTTATTGACAACTTAACTTATTTCTCAATGGCTTATTCATGGGGTGGTTTTGAATCATTAATTTTAGCTAATCAACCCGAAGAACTAGCAAAAATTAGGCCTGTATCTGGTATTGATTTTAAAGGAACTTTAATTCGTCTTCATATAGGGCTTGAAGATCCCGATGATTTAATTGCCGATCTTGCTACTGGTTTAGACAGAATCAAGCTATAAAAAATAAATCTATATAAAGCCAATGCATTACGAATGTTTAGTTTAGCATAATTAAGTAGAAGATGAATAATCATAGCCAAATCACGTGTGACGAAATAATAAAACAAACAGTTTTTCATAATATAAAACACCACAAAGCGCTACTGGTTGCATATAGTGGTGGTGTTGACTCAACGGTATTAATGCATGTGCTTGTTAAGCTTAAAAAACAATTGTTACCAAATTTAGAACTAAGAGCGATCTATATTCATCATGGTTTGAGTAGCAATGCTGACAACTGGGCAACGCATTGCAGGCAACAATGCCAAACATGGCAAGTTCCAATAATTATTGAAAAAGTCAGACTTGATCCCATAGCGGGTAATATTGAAGAGCAAGCTAGAAATGCACGTTACCAAGCTATATATCGCCATATAAAAGATGATGAAACGTTATGTACAGCTCAACATCTTGATGATCAATGTGAAACTTTCTTCTTGGCATTGAAACGTGGTAGTGGACCTGCGGGATTGTCCGCAATGCCAAGGGAAAATCAACAACATCTTCGACCTTTATTAACAATATCACGATCACAAATTGAAACCTATGCGAATAAACATCAACTCAATTGGATAGAAGATGAAAGCAACCAAGATGATCACTACGACCGTAATTTTTTACGCTTAAAAGTCTTACCAATTCTTAATCAACGCTGGCCACATTTTTCGCAAATGGTTGCACGCAGTGCGGAATTATGTCAACAACAAGAAACGTTAATTAATGAGTTATTATTGGTAGAGTTTAAGCAAGTTATCACCGAACAAAATCAACTGGCTATTGCACCATTAATGGACTATTCCGAGTATAAACGAAATGCAATTTTACGCATGTGGTTTAAACACAATCATATTAATATGCCAACACGCCAACAAATAACATTAATTTGGCAAACCGTTGCATTAGCAAAAGAAGATGCCAATCCGAAATTTATCTTTAATAACCAACAAGTTCGCCGTTATCAAAATCAACTTTATTTGTTAGCATTATATCAAGATATTGAACAGCAAATCCTAAACTGGGATTTAGCGTTGCCATTAACACTTCCAGATAATGTTGGCGAATTACAAGTTAATTATCAAACTGATTTATGTTGCCGCTTACCACAAGCAGATGAAAAAATCACCGTTAGATTCCATGCTCAAGGAAAATTTCAAATTGTTAATCGCCATGGTTCACGATCAATAAAAAAACTATGGCAAGAGCATAATATTCCACCATGGATGCGAACTCGAATCCCTCTAATTTACTACAACGAACAACTGATTTGCGCAGTTGGCGCATTTGTTACCGAACAAGGAAAAGGAACACAAATCAGTTTTAAACTCACCACTTAGCGTTAATCTCCTCAAAATAAGGTGGCTGATACACCACCTTAATTAGGGTATTTTCAATTATTATATGTTACGATTTTGCCTTCCAACGTTTAAGCAAAAGTGCATTGGTTACAACGCTAACACTGCTTAACGCCATAGCGGCACTGGCTATCATTGGATTTAAAAATCCCAATGCCGCTAGCGGAATACCGATTAAATTATAGAAAAATGCCCAAAATAGATTTTGTTTAATTTTATTATAGGTTCGGCGCGAAATATCGATCGCATCAACAATCAAAAACAGATTACCACGCATTAGAGTAATACTTGCTGCATGCATAGCCACATCGGTGCCTGTGCCCATAGCAATACCAATATCGGCAGCCGCCAAGGCTGGAGCATCATTAATACCATCTCCTACCATTGCCACTGTTTTATTGCCAGTTATATCTTCACTTTTTTGTAGTTGATAAATATAGTTTGCTTTATCTTGCGGTAATACTTCAGCAATAACCTTATCTAAGCTTAACTGCTGCCCCACATAATTAGCCGCTTTCTGATTATCGCCAGTTAACATAACGGTTTTTACATTTAACTGATGCAATGCTTGAATAGCTTTTTCGGCCTCCTCCTTTATTACATCGGCAAAACCCAAGAGTGCTAATATCACCACATTACCTTCTGATTGCTGTTTCGCTAAAAATGAAATGGTATAACCTTTACTCGATAACTGATTAATTTTATCGTCCATACCAACAAAATAGGCATTTAATGATTTCATCCAACGCAAACTACCTAAATAATATTCGGTGTTATCAACGGTCGCCATCACTCCTGAACCAGCTACCGAAGTAATATTTTGAGCATAATGATACTCTTTAGCTTTACTTAAAATAGCTTTAGCAAGTGGATGCTCACTACCTGCTTGTAATGACGCTGCGAGCGATAAAATTTGATCGGGCGTCTCGCTATCCATAACATCCATTTCAACTAATTCTGGTTTACCAATGGTTAATGTGCCTGTTTTATCAAATGCAACCATATTAATATTATGCAGTGTTTCTAATGCCTCGGCATCTTTAATTAAAATACCATGACTAGCTGCCACTCCTGTACCAACCATAATTGCTGTTGGTGTTGCCAAGCCTAATGCACAAGGGCAAGCAATCACTAACACAGCCACCGCATGGAGTAATGCTTGTTGCCAGTCATGCGATATCACCCCCCAAGCCAATAACGTAACAAGTGCAATCAATAAAATCACTGGCACAAAAATAGCGCTGATGCGATCAACAATTCGTTGGATTGGTGCTTTCTTAGCCTGAGCAGATTCAACCATTTCAATAATTTTGGATAAAGTAGAATCCGCTTGAATCGCTGTGGTTTTAACGATAAGTAACCCTTCGCCATTAATTGTACCACCAGTAACAACATCATTAACGGTTTTATTTATAGGAAAGCTCTCACCAGTTAGCATTGATTCATCACTACTAGATGCACCTTCAATCACAACGCCATCAACTGGAATACGCTCTCCAGGCTTAATAATAACAATATCATCCACTTTAACTTGGTTAATGGGTAAACTTATTTCTTGATTATCACGCCTTACTAAAGCAACATCAGGGCGTAGCGCAGACAGGGCTTCAATTGCTTGTGTGGTTTGATGTTTAGCTCTTGATTCTAACCACTTACCAAGCAAAATTAAGGTAATAATAATAACTGAAGATTCAAAATAAAGGTGCTCATCATTGCCTATGATAAGCTGATAAACTGATAACCCATATGCCGCACTAGTACCAATGGCCACTAATAAATCCATATTACCCGACAACGCTTTAGCCGCATTAAAACCGCTTCGATAAAATTTAGCACCAAGTCCAAATTGCACAATAGATGCAATAACCAGTTGTAACCAAGCTGGCATCATCAAATGAAACCCAAAAGGCTCTAATAACATAGGTAACACAAAAGGAATGGCTAAAATAACAGAAATCACAATCGGCCAAATAGATGCTTGTTTGTTAACTTTCTTTGCACCTGATTGTTGATCTGAAATTTTAATAGCACGATAGCCCGCTTTATCAACCGCAGACATTAATGCTTCAAGCTTAACATGAGTATCTGCATTAATAGTTGCTTTCTCAGTTGCCAGATTAACACTGACATCAATTACACCATCAACTTTTTTAATTGCTTTTTCTACACGACTAACACAAGAGGCACAACTCATTCCTTCAATATTAAGATGATATTGTATTGTCTTCATAAAATGCAGCCTTAATTTTTATACGATTATTGATTAGTATATACTCAAAATTGATAACAATGCAGAAAAATACTAGACAGATCGCAAGAATTTAACTTGCGATCAAAATAAGAGGAAATAAAAAAGGTAACGTTAGTTACGTAATTTTTCGGGCCACTCGTTTTGAGTAGAAACTAATAAATCCTTAACAATTCTAGGATTACCCGCAACAACATTGCCCGAAACCATATAATTATTGCCACCTGCAAAATCGGTAATAACGCCACCTGCTTCACGCAAAATCAACTCACCACCAGCAATATCCCATGGTTTTAAGCCAATTTCAAAAAAGCCATCTAAACGACCTGCGGCAACATAAGCAAGATCTAAAGCGGCAGAACCAGTGCGACGAAAATCGCCACATCTAACAAATAATTTTTGTAACACGCCAAAATAACTATCGCTATATTGTTTAGCTTTAAACGGAAAAGCCATTGCCAGCACGCTACCGTCTAAATCTTTCGCATTACTCACTCGAATACGATAACCATTAAGTTGAGCGCCTTTACCACGAGCCGCTGTAAACAGCTCATTACTCATTGGATTATAAACAACGGCAATTTCGGTTTTACCTTTAACCCGAGCTGCGATAGACACTGCAAAATGAGGGATATTTTTAATAAAATTGGTAGTACCATCAATTGGGTCAATTATCCACTGAGTATCGGCATCATTACCTTTAGCTAAGCCGCTTTCTTCGGCAATGATAGTATGGTCAGGATAAGCTTTTTTAATTGTTTCAATAATCAAAGCTTCAGCCGCACGATCGGCATTAGTGGCAAAATCATTAGCGCCTTTGGTTTCAATTTCGATTGAACTAGGATTTTCATAAGCCTTGATGGCTACATTACCTGCTTTACGAGCAGCACGAATAGCAATATTCAGCATCGGATGCATAGTTTTATTCCAATTGATGTGTTAAAGAACGGGTTGGTTTAGTAAAATGAACTTAGTCATACTAAAAATTATGGTATAGTATATAAGTTTTGTAACTTTATTGCCAGACTATATGGGATCGATAGGGTAAATACCTAAAATTACCCTAAAATATAGATTCCCTATTTTTAAGCATGTTCTTAATGATTTGTTTGTTTAATCGGAACTCATAAACAATCTATATTTTAGAACCGATTAAACAAGTTAATTAATAGTTTACTAATTGTTCATTAATATCGACATTATTTACTTCAATAGTATGCTCATTTCCTCTCTAACTTGAGGTACAGTTAAGCCAACAATAATTTGTAATGATTGTCCCTTGTATACAACATTTATTGCCCCATAACTTTGAAAATAAGTCACTTTCTGAACTAATTCAGGATTACTTACTTCAATACGTAATCGAGTTGCACAGTTAGTCAATTGTATAATATTTTCTTTACCACCTAATCCTTCAATAAAGGCAATTGCTTGTTGAATTATCAAATCGTTAGTTTCAAATTCAGTATCATATTGATTTGACGATTTACTCTTTTTACTATTTTGATAATCTGATTTAGTAAATAGTTTAATATTAGTATCTGAACGGCCAGGAGTGATAAGATTGAATTTAAGAATTAAGAATTTAAACACAAAAAAGTAAATTGCTGTAAAAGTTAAACCAATAGTAACTTGAATAACATACGTCATCCAATGATTTGCTCCCAGAGGTAACCAGTTTTGGAAGATAAAATCTATAATACCTGAGTAAAAATTTCCTGATACACCAAGCATATACATAATTGCAGCCATTGATGCTGCTAAAAAAGCGTGAACAACAAATAAAATAGGTGCAATAAAAAGGAATGTAAATTCAATGGGCTCTGTTATCCCAGTCAACACAGCTGTAACTGTTGCTCCAATTAATAGTCCCAATACCATTTTTTTATTTTCTGGTTTTGCTGTTGCATAAATAGCCATTGAAATACCTGAGCAACCAAATACCTTCCCCATACCAATTAACATAAAACCACCCTGAGGAAATAATTTAGTTAATGATTTTGTGCTGTTAGCAAATTCAGAAATATGAGAAATCCAATAGTTAACTGTACCTCCATCGGTGACAATTGGACCAAAATAGATTGGACCATAAACAAAATGATGTAATCCTGTAGGAATTAAAATGCGCTCTAAAAAAGTAAATAGCCATACACCAAATGCACCAGAATTTAAAATAAAAATTTGCAGGCTTTGGATACCATTTTGAATAGGAGGCCAAACCAATACCGTCAATACAGCTAGTACCAACATTAAAGGAAAACAGATAATAACGATTAATGGTGTCCCTGTAAATACATTTGCCCATTCAGGTAAACGTAAATCAAAATAACGGTTATGAATCCAAACAGTAAAGGCTGCTGTCATAATTGAACCAGCAATTGAAGTATCTAATGTTAATACACCACCAATTTCAATTAATCCTGTTTTCCCTACTTGATAGTTTATACCTAACTGTTCACTCCGAATATCAAGTATTCCTCCTATAAAATAATTAAATGTTAAATAAGAGATAAAAGCGGCTAATACAGCTCGTCCTGATGCCTTTTTTGCTAATGCAATTGGCAAACCTAGAGCAAACAACATTGGCATATTTTGAAACAAAACCAAAGATGCTTTTTGAAATATACTGACAATTTTAACATAAGTAGATCCTTCTACAGCAAAAGGGAATAAATGTGGATTAAGTAAAACGACGGTCAATCCCAATAAAATGCCTGCAGAAGGAAAGAGTAATACAGGAACAAACATTGCTGCTCCAAAGCGTTGAATTGTATTTCTCATAACATTAACCTTTTATTAATATAATGATTTTGTTATTCTTAAAATATTTCCGTGCATGTTTATGAATAACACTAAACGTTTGCATTTACTCAAACGTTAGCATTATTCGTGTTAAACAAAATAATTATTTAAAAAACTGAGGTAAATAGTCTTTATTTTCGTTTAAGATTTCTTCAACAATTACTTTTGCTTTTGGAACGTTAACAACAGTTCTATTTAACGTTAACGCATTGATTAATTTTTGTTTAGAACCTTCATACCAAGCATCAACGACTAATTTTTCATAACCTAATTGGATTTCTATCATCCCTTTTTGGAATGTCGGAATATTACCAATAGCAAACGCTTTAGGACCATCAGAAGTTAGCATACAAGGCACTTCAACCATTGCATCATCTTGTATGTTACTAATAATGCCTTTGTTTGGAACAATTACAAGATAGATATCGCCTTTGTTATAAGCTAGTGACGCAGCAACACGAATCATATAACGACCATGAATATCATCATGAAGCTCTTCACCAACAATAGAATTTTTATTAATAATACGTTTACACATTTCAAATACTTGTTTTTCACGCCCATTGATAACTTGACGGGCTCGCGTATTATTAATATCTTCTTTATTCACCATTTTTTCTGGATATAGATAGTATTGTAAATAAGTATTTGGCAAAAATTCAGGGTTATCTCTTAACATCGTTTCCATGTTTTTAAACGTTGCTTGCCAAGAAGGATCATTAGCAATAATTGAATCAACTGCTTTAATACCATCTTTTAAAATAATTTCTTTAATACGTTGGGTTAAATCTTCGCCTTGTTTATTCTTAATTTTAGTAAACCAACCATAATGATTTAAACCGAAGTATTCCGGTACAAAATCCCAAATTTCACAACCAAGTAATTTTGCGTAGCTCACCATGATTGCCGCAGGCATATCACAAATATTTAAGATTCGATTATCGTTAGGAAATTCTCGATTTAAGGCATCTGCGACAATCGCTGCAGGATTAGTATAGTTTAAGATCCAAGCATCCTTTTTATATAAACGAATTTCGCGAACAAGGTCTATCATATCTCCTATGGAACGTAATCCGTAAGCCATCCCCCCTGCACCACATGTTTCTTGACCTACACATTGGTGAGATAAGGGGATTTGTTCATCACGCTCACGCATTTTTAAACCACCGGTACGGATTTGCATAAAAAAGAAATCAGAGTTTTCAAAAGCAATTTTTCTATCTGTTGTATAAATAAATTCTTCAATTTCTGGATAGAGTTCTTTAAACATAATTTTAGTTGCTTTTGCATTTAGCTCCTGACGATCTTCATCAATATCATAAAAAACAACTCGTTTTAACGGAAAATTTTGTTTTTCTGTAACAAGACTTCTCATAATACCTAATGTATAAGTACTACCTGCACCAACAATGGTTAAATTGATCTTTTTCATAATATGTTTCCTAAATTACATTTATTGAATAAAATCTTTCCATAGATATATTATCAATAAGTATTAATATTAAATAATACTTATTTGATACAAATGTGAAAAGGATCACAAAAAATGTTTATTCATAGTAGATCAACACATATTAGATAATTTGATTGAGTACAATAAAAATTAAATAATGATAAATTTACCATCTAATGCTATTTTGATTATTCAATGTTAATATAATACAAATTCAATATGTAGGATATTACCGTGAGTAAACCACTTTATCGACAAATAGCTGAAACTTTTGAAGAAAAAATTCGTTCTGGCGAATTAGATGTTGAAGATGTATTACCTACAGAACAATCTTTACAAGAAATATATAATGTTAGTCGTGTTACTGTTCGTAAAGCTCTTGAGCTACTTGAAAAACAAGGATTATTAGTACGTATAAAAGGAAGTGGTACCTATGTTAAATACAATTCGACCAAGCACGATGCCTTTCAATTAAAAGGATTTGAAGAAAACATTACCTCACAAGGGCGAATTGCTAGTACGAAAGTAATACATTTTCAGTTAGAACAGGCACAACCCGTTATTGCAAAGCATCTAAAAATTGAAGTTGGAACATTAATATATTCAATAATACGTATTAGAACAATAGACGATGAGCCTGAAATTTTAGAGCAAAGTTATATGCCTCTTTCACTATTTCCTGATCTCAGTGTTAAAGTAATGCAAACATCAAAGTATCACTATATTGAAAAACAAAAAGGTTATCAAATATCGCTAAGTAGGCAAGACTTAAAGCCTGTTTTAGCAACTAGCATTGTTGCTAAACATTTAAATATCGAAACAAATTACCCTATATTATGCCTACGTTCAACTAGTGAATTAGTTAATGGAGAAGTATTTGAATATAGTATTCAATATTTAAGGGGATTCCAATATAGGTTTGAATATATTGCACGCAGAGGGTTAGAATAAATACCAATAATCCGCAATCTAGAAATAAATATCATCGATCTATATGGTATAGATTAGTAATCAAACTTAATATAATAACTTCTAATTATTCATCCATGCGAAATAAATATCGATGTAGACTAATTAGCCTACCATGTAAAATGATTTATTTAGATCCTAATCATGATCTAAGAAACATCCTCTATGACTTAACAACATTTTTTTGCTATAGTAAGCACCATTTTATTTAATCTATAAGAGTTATAAGCTATGAAATCTATACCTAATTGCCCTGTTTGCCAATCTGAACACACTTATCATGATGGCAGCTTTTGTGTTTGCCCTGAATGCGCCCACGAATGGGATCCAAACGAGGCTGTGTCTTCTGATGTTGGATTACAGGTAAAAGATAGCAATGGTAATTTACTTGCTGATGGCGACGATATTATTTTGATTAAGGATCTAAAATTGAAAGGATCTTCAACAGTGCTGAAAAAAGGTGCTAAAGCCAAAGGCATTCGTTTAGTCGAAGGTGATCACGAAATCGATTGTAAAATTGACGGTATGAAAATAATGCTTAAAGCCTGCTTTGTAAAAAAAGCTTAGTTAACTATTTTATTAATGCTGATTTTATCAGCATTAATCTGTTTAGTTTTAGTTTTAATTAATATAATCTATCACACAATAAAAATGCTTAGTTAGATCATTGTTTTTATTTAAGTATTTATTGTTTTTTTGGAAGATTTATTTCTAAATCAATATGATAGAATAGCAATTTCACTCAATAGCCACAAAAAGAAAGTCAAGTTGAATAGGTAAATTAAATATGACTGTGTGATCAATTTATATCACTGAGTTAAATACCATAAGATACTAGAAATTCGCTCAAACATTTGTTCAAAAATAAATTCAGTAAATGCGGGTAGTGTTGTAATTAAATAAGTTAGCATGATTAACCCTAAGAATAGGGTCGCTGGATAACCAACCACAAATATAGATAGCTGTGGCGTCATTCTATTAAGTAGTCCTAATGATATATTGATGATTAATAGCAATGTCATTAAAGGAAGCGCTAACATGATCGCGTTGATAAATAATAGTTTGCTGACTTCAATTAATGCTAAGTATCCATTCGCTTGTAATGGCATTACTGCAACCGGAATAATATCAAAACTATTTGATATGCCGTATAACAACCATAAATGGCCATCAAGACTGAGAAATATTAATAAAGCAATGATGTTAATTAAGCGTGATAATACTGATGTAGATGGACCGCCAATAGGATCAAAAAAGGTCGCCATTCCTAGCCCCATTTGCATCCCAATTAATTCTCCTGAAAATCGCACTGTCATAAATGACAACTGCATGGTAAAACCAATAAGTATTCCAATCATTATTTGTTGTGCAATAATCCATATTCCTATAAATGAGTATATTTTTATATTGTCATCAATATGTGGATGTGGCAGTACAATCGTCGTGAGTAGCGCTAGGCCAATTTTAACTCGATTAGGCGTTTCCTTTTCGCCAAAAATGGGCGCTACCATGATCAACGCTAAGATACGAACAAAAGGGAAAAAATAGTCCCTAATCCAAGAAAAGAAATCGATATTAAATAAATTGTTGATATCAAATTCCATTACATTTAACGGGTTAAGTTAGGAATATCAGTAATAACGGTTTGGATATAGTCGATCATGGTTGATAGCATTGATGGACCCAATATTATTAAAACCACAATGACCACTATGATCTTGGGAATAAATGATAATGTCATTTCGTTAATTTGCGTCGCAGCTTGTAATAAGCTAATAATTAACCCTGTTACTAATGCGGCTAATAATAACGGTCCAGCTAATGATGCCGCAACTTTTATCGCTTGTATGGCTAACGTGCTGATATATTCAGATGACATAGTGCGACTCAACTAAAAAAGCTTTGTGCTAATGATCCAAGTAATAAATGCCAACCATCAGCCAAGACAAATAACATTAATTTGAATGGTAATGATACTGTCGCTGGTGGCACCATCATCATTCCTAATGCCATAAGCGTGCTTGCTACCACTAGATCAATTACTAAGAATGGAATAAAAATTGTAAAACCAATTTGAAACGCTGTTTTTAATTCACTCACCACAAAAGCAGGAACTAATACTTTTAAAGGAACGTCTTCCCGTGTTTGAATGTCGTTTTGATGAGACATGTTAACAAATAACGCTAGGTCATTTTCTCGCGTTTGGGTAAGCATAAATTCTTGTAATGGTTTAGTTGCTTTTGTTAATCCTTCTTGCATGGTAATTTGATTTTGTGAATATGGCACATACGCTTCTTGATAAATTTTATCAATGACTGGCGACATAATAAAAAAAGTCATAAAAAGCGAAATTCCCAAAATAACTTGATTCGGCGGTGCTGATTGCGTACCTAGGGCATTACGTAACAGACCTAACACAATGATAATTCTTGTAAAACTGGTCATCAATAATAATATTGCTGGTATAAAAGTGAGCAATGTTAAAAAGACTAATGTTTCAACTGGTAACGACCAATTTTGCCCACCTGTTAGGGGCTGATTTATGTTAGTTAAAGCTGAAGTTTCAGCATGGCTAGATAAGCTAAATAGCAATAAACTTAGCAAAATAGTTAAATTTAATCGCACTTGTTGTTACTCCTTTTTCACTTTTAAAGCGGATTGTAATATCTGTTGAAATGCGTTAATTTTCGTAAGACTTTTATCTGCTCCATTTTGCGAAAGTAACACTTTGGTTCTTTCTTCATTGATGGTATGTAACAATGTCATTTGTTGAGGAGTAACACCTACCACTAATAATTGGTTATCAACGTGAATAACCATAATACGTTCTTTAGGATTAATGTTATATGTGGCTTTGACATCAATCCATTGTTCGGTCGTTTTTTTCCAACCCATTCGTTTTGCGAGCCATCCTAGCAATAAAATAAAACCGATGATCACAATAAGCGTTAATCCCATTGACGATCCAATTTCAGTATAAATATTTAAATCAGAAGACGATGGCGATAAGGTATTAGTATTGGTTACACCAACCGTAGGTTGAACCAAATTAGGTTGCTTTATTGTCATTAACGGCTTAATCTTCTTACACGCTCTGATGGAGTAATAATATCGGTGATACGCACACCATAGTTATCGCCAACTACCACAATTTCGCCTTGAGCTATTAAATAACCGTTAATTAATATATCTAGTGGTTCTCCTGCAAGCCCATCTAATGCAATTACCGAACCTTGGGTTAGATTTAATAGATCTTTAATAGCTATTTTGGTTCGACCAAGTTCTACGCTTAAATCAACAGGTATATCTAATATAAGATTAATATCTTGCTTTTTATCTTTTGTTTGTTGCGGAGATAATGTTTCAAAAATAGCCTCTTTAGTGATGAGTTCACCATTCATTACTTTTTCTTCTTGGTCTTCGTCGTTATTTGGTATAATGTCAGTCATTGAACACTCCCTCATTCAGTTGTTCTATCACAGGATTAATGACCTGTTCTACTTGAATTGCATACTGTTTATTTACTTTACCGTAATGGCCTTTTAATACCGGTACACCGCCAACTGTTACATCTATATTTGTTGGTTTTTCAATTGTTAAAATATCATCAACTTTTAACGCTAACAGTTTTTCAACGGTTGTATGAATATGGGTAAAATTGGCAACTAATTCGACAGATGATTGTTTAATTCCAGTGGTTAATGAACTCATCCAGATATTATCGTCTTGATAAGTCTGTTCTTCGATAGGTGGCTTTATTAGCAACTCTTTGATTGGTTCAACCATAGAATAAGGGATACAAATGCAAAATGTTGCTTTGCTATGACCCACTTCGACTTTGAAGTTTGTTGTTAGCACGACATCATCAGGTGAACTGGTAATGTTGGTAAATTTGCTTTGCATTTCAGAGCGAATATATTCGGTTTCAATTGGGTATACATCAGCCCATGCATTTTGATAAATAACTAATGCTAATTCTAATACTCGTTTTATGATTTGCTGTTCGGTGTGGGTAAATTCTCGTCCTTGTGTTTTTATTTTAGTTGTATGCCCGTCTCCCCCAAATAATGAATCAACGATAATAAAGACTAATTCAGGTGAAAATGAAAATAAGCTTGAACCTCTTAATGGGTTAAGATGAACTAAATTTAAATGGTTTTCCGATGAAATATCAGAAAATTCCTCAAATGTTTGTGGTTCAATATGCGATGCAACTACATCGGCATTGCGACGCAATCGATTAAATAGCCCAATTCTAAACTGACGAGCAAAACGTTCATTAATGATTTCTAATGCGGTTAATCGTTCAGGAATAAAGCGATGTTTTACCGATAAATCATAAGGTTTAACATCAACCTTTTTACCAGAAGGTAACGAAAAAGAAGAAGCATCAATACTGCTATCGTCACCATCGTTAACAAAACTATCAGATAGTTGTACAGCATCACTATTTTCATTTAAATCCGTTATGGGCTCTATCTTATTGGGCATAGTAATCACCGTATAATAAAATCAGTAAATAGAACTTCATCAACTTTTACCCAATGTTTTGCATCATATTGTCTTGATAAGGTATTTTTTATCTGTTCTTGTAAATCGACTTTTCCCGATTCTTGCTTTAGTTTGTTGACATACTGTTTTGAAGTTAAAAGTAGCACGTCACTTCTTACTTCAGGTAAATAATCTAATAACACCGTTCTTTGATCTTCATCAGCGATACGCAAAACTATTCCAATATAAATGATTTTATTAATTTCAATATTATCTTCTGAGACAGGTAATGAAATAGTAAACGGTTTTAATGTTAAAAATACCGGTGACGTAACTTCGGGTTCTTCTTGCGCTCTAGTTGTGCTTTGTGAATGATTTTGAAACCACAAATAAGCCGCAACACTTATCGCTAACAACGTAATAAGAATAAGGATTAGATTTAAAACACTTACTTTTTTTTTCGTGGTAGGCATATTTATTCTTGTCTCTATAAATTTAAAAAGATTTATAACCCATTAATTAGGTATAGTTACAAGAATAATAAATCATATTTTTTAAATTGATTTGAAGAATAGGCAACAAAACATTACCTATTTAAACGTTTCAATTGATTTAAAACATAAAATTGCTCAAAAAATAATAATTTTATTAGTTAAGCAAATATACTAAGTCTAGATTTAATTGATCGACTTTCAACTAGGGATTGCTCAATACTATCGTCTATTATATCAAGTGATACTACTTTCTGGGTTTGATTGCTTTTTGTTTGTTGCGGTGTATCAGATTGTTTTGAATCATTCATCATTGAAAAATCACCGATATTTGTTTGCTCTAGTGTAATACCTTGATCTTCTAATGATGTTTTTAAAAAAGGTAAGGCCGATTCTAACATACCTTTAACAACGCTATGTGCAGCGATCATATGAAGATTCATTTTATCATCATTCATTGCAAACTTAATGTACATTGAGCCTAACTCTTGTGGATGTAATTTTATTTCGGCAGTTTGAATTCCTTGACGATTAAACATAATAATTTGTTCAGTTAATGAAGTTTGCCACTGCATAATATTTTGTGTAGGTAAATTTATTGTCGCTGATCTTGCGCTAATACTATTTGGTGATAATAGCTGGTTTTGTCCATTGGTATTGGTTAACAAAAATAACTCTTGATTGGTTTGTATTTTCCCGTCATTATCGTGATTATTTGTTATAAATTGAGTTCGATCTACCGCTAATTTTTGCATAAAGTCACTATCATTTTGCATTTCATTTCTATCGTTCAATATAGAAGTAAGTAAATGTTTTCCCTGCTCATTGATTAACGTTTTTGGCGGTAAATTATCGAATAAATTAACATTTAATATTTCAGCATTTTGATGTTTTTTTATTATATCACCATCTTGTACTGTACTTAAAAAAGTCTGTTTTTCTTGCTCAAGAATTTGTATATTAAAAGGATAAATGGCGGTAATTAACATTTCAACATCATTATCTTCCTGCACATCATCGATAACATTTAACTTGGCATTAATTGTTTTTTTATTTTGTTCGACTTGATTTTCACTTAACCTTAATAATTGTTGAAAGCAATCATTATTTTTATTCGTTGAATCCTTTTCAACTAGCTCTGATTGATGAGAGGTAGTAAGGTTCACATCATTAATAAGATTAACATTCATTTAATACTCTCCTTGCTAATTGTAACTGTGCAAATTCATCTGTCAGTTTTTGCTGTAACCGATTTTGTCGTTGCAAATATTGGTTATACTGCTTATTTAATAGTGTGGTATATGTGTTTAAGCTTTTTTGTGATTGATTAAGCTGATTTGTAATTTGCTTTTGTTTAATATCTAACGATAACAATAGTTTTTTTTGTTGCTCAATACCTTGCTCAATTGAAGCAATAAACGATTTAAAATTGTTTAACTCGCTACCTTTAATACCTTCAAATAAAGCATTATTTAATTTTTGTTGATATTCAACATAATAATTATTTAGAACATTTAGCTGAGATTGTGCATTTTGATGATTTTCATTTGCTTTTTTTAGTTTTATCAAGTTATCGTCTACCGACTTTTGCGCCAATTTTTTTAATGTTGAAAATGCAAGTTGTGAAGGATTTTTATTCATTATGATATTTCCCTAACGAGCTAATGGTGGCTCAACAATGGCCGCTAATTGTTGATAGGCATCTTGATAACAGCAATG
Source organism: Gilliamella sp. Occ3-1 (assembly GCF_001690655.1). Lineage (GTDB taxonomy): Bacteria > Pseudomonadota > Gammaproteobacteria > Enterobacterales > Orbaceae > Gilliamella > Gilliamella apicola_P. The sequence goes on along the minus strand of NZ_LZHQ01000004.1, from coordinate 50,685 downwards.
TTCATTAATACCTTGTTGTAAAAATTTTTGCATGGCAGGATATAGCGTTATTGCTCTGTCTAATAATGGATCTGTGCCAGATACATAAGCACCAACATTAATCAAATCACGGTTTCGTTGAAAACTTGAAAATAATTGTTTAAATAATCTAGATTTTTTTTCATCTTCAGGGGCAGTAAGATCTGTCATTACGCGACTGATTGAAGCCTCAATATCAATAGCTGGATAATGCCCTGATTCAGCAAGAGAGCGAGATAAAACGATGTGTCCATCTAAAATTGCTCTGGCCGAATCTGCAATCGGATCTTGTTGATCATCACCTTCGGTTAATACCGTATAAAATGCAGTAATTGAGCCTTTCCCTTCTTCATCATTACCAGCTCTTTCAACTAATGCGGGTAGCTTTGCAAAGACTGATGGTGGGTAACCTTTAGTTGCTGGGGGTTCACCTATTGCTAAAGCAATCTCTCGTTGTGCCATAGCATAACGAGTTAAAGAGTCCATAATCAATAAAACGTTAAAGCCTTTATCACGAAAGTTTTCAGCAATTTTTGTTGCATATGCCGCTCCTTGTAAGCGTAATAATGGCGAAACATCCGCTGGTGCTGCTACAACAACGGCTCGTGCCAATCCTTCTTCGCCTAAAATATTTTCGATAAAGTCTTTAACTTCTCGACCTCGTTCACCAATCAAACCGACAACAATAATGTCCGCTTGCGTATAACGAGCCATCATGCCTAGTAAGACACTTTTACCAACGCCTGATCCAGCAAATAAACCCATTCGTTGCCCTTTGCCAACGGTTAGCAAGGCATTTATAGCTCTAACACCAACATCAAGAACCTGATGAACAGGAGTACGTTGTAGTGGATTGAGGGATTTATTGGCTAATCCAGCATACTCAATATGCTCAGGAAATGGTTTGTCATCCAAGGGGGTTCCCATAGCATCAACCACTCGACCTAATAATCCCATTCCCATAGGTAATACTTTATGGTTAAAATGTGTTAGATCATATTGCTTAGTATAGACTCGTGCCCCTAATAAAATACCGTCAGTTGATTCAAATGGCATTAAGTAAAGTGTTTTATCACTAAATCCAACTACCTCACACTCAACGGGCTCAATTCGACCGTCGGTTTGTCGTTCAACCAAGCAGTTAGATCCCAAAGGTAACTTTAGTCCAATAGCTTCTAGCACAAGTCCCGATGCTTTGATCAATCTTCCATATTTGCGGATTAGTGATAGAGATTCAAGTTGTTGTGTAGCTTGGTCAATTTTATTTAGCCATTGTGCAGAATATCTCACGTTAATGATTGTCCTCTTTTAGGCTATCAGAGATTATTTGCCAGTGTTGATCGATATTTGTATCAATTTCATTAGTTTCGGTAAATATCTTGCATCCACCCTGTTCTACGTTAGAATCGGCAATAAGTTGCCAATGATGTTGACTGATTTCATCATTCAGCATGGGCTCTAACCACAGTAAATCAGCCGGATTAAGATGCAATGCAATAGGTTCAGACAAGACTGAACACTGTTCAACTAATGTTTTTATGGTATAAATAAGCTGTTTTTGCTTAGCTTTGGGTATCGTGCCTACTGTTTTTTGCGCAGCAATCAATGCTAAATCAAACAATTTAGGAACAATTAATTCATCAATTTCGTTAATCGAATTTTGAAAATTGGTTATTAAATTAGCTATAGCTTGAACGGCATTTAATTTTTCTTCATTAAGTTGTTGTTCAATGAACTGGCGCCCCTCTTGCTCGCCAATTTGATATCCTTCATCATAACCAGTTTGCTTACCTGCATTGAAACCTTCTTGTTGACCTAAATTAAAACCGTCCTGATAAGCCTGTTTTTTTACCTCTTCTTTTAACTGCTCTAACTGTTGTGCCTGATTTAACTCTGGTTCAATTACAACATTATCTATCTCAGTAGTAGTTAGTTCTGTTTCAGGATCATCAGTTTCAACGTTTATAGCAACTTCATTTTTACTTAATTTCGGTAATTCGGATAAAGAGAAATCTTGAAAACTTAATGGTTCCCAATTTAATCTATCGGGCCGATTACACATATTCATCATCACCGCTACTTAGGATCACTTCACCACTTTCTGCTAATCGACGAGCAATAGCCAATATTTTTTTCTGTTCGGTTTCAACTTGAGATAAACGCACAGGAGGTCGATTTTCTAAATCTTCACGTAAGATAGATGCCGCTCGCTGTGACATGTTACTCAATAGTTTTTCTCGTAATTCAACTGATGCACCTTTCAACGCAATTATTAATATTTCATTATCGACCTCTTTAAGTAAGCGTTGAATACTTCTATCATCCACTTCAACAAGATTTTCAAACAAGAACATTTCATCAATAATTTTTTGGGTTAACTCTCCATCATAATCACGCAATGCATTAATAACTTGCTCTTCTTGCTGTGTTTTCATTAAGTTAATAATTTCTGCTGCAGTACGTATACCACCAAGATTATTAAGTTTGATATTTTGACCATGTAGTAAAGTCGATAATGAAGTTGAGAGTAATTGAAGCGCAGAAGGCTCTACTCCTCCAAAAGTTGCAATACGTAACATGACATCATTTCGTAATTCATCATCAAATAGATTTAGAATTTCTGCCGCTAAATCACGATTTAGATGAACTAAAATAGTTGCAATAATTTGTGGATGTTCTTTTTTGACCAAATCAACTGCTCTTGTAGCATCGACATAGTTAAGCATTTCAAGACCATCGGTTGCTTCTTCTTTTCCTGTATCTAATAATTCATCCAGTAAACGTTCGGCTTTTTCACTACCAAGAGATCGACCCAATATTGAACGTAAGTAACCATCTGGATCGGTATTTAAAACAGCGCATTCTTCAAGAGCAACTTGGCACTCATTAAGTATACCTTTCAACTGTTCTTGAGAAAATTGAGGTAATGACATCATCGCACTACTAATTTGTTGCACTTCTTTATGGTTAAGATGTTGCATAACTTGTGCCGCTAACCCTTCACCTAACACCATTAAAATCGCAGCTACTTTTTGAGATTCACTTAATATCATTGCTCAGTGTCCTCCTTATTTATCCAATTACGAATAATTAGTGCCATTACACGCGGTTCTTTTTCAACAATTTTCCGTATATGCTGTTGTTGTTGCGTATTATCTTCAAATATTTTTTGCTGTTGTTTACTGTGAGCTTTATAATCTAACTTATCGTCTACGGTAGATTGAGAAACTAATGATTCTCCATTATCAATAAGGAATTTACGTTGTAATTTTATCCATACCGAACGTAAAACCTTACGCCACGCAAACCATAAAATAATAATATAAATTAGATATTTAATTACTGTTTTAGCAGAATCATAAAATTCAGGAGTTTTCCAAAATGCCATATTATCGTTGTCATCAAGTGTTTGATCGGTAAATTTCAAATTTGCAACAGTCAAGCTATCACCACGTAAATCAGAAAACCCCATTGCCTGACGGGCTAATGCCTCAATATTTTTCAGTTCATCACTATCTAGTTTTACCCATTGTTCAGTTATGGAAGATGACTTGTCATTGTCATTATCACTGTCAACATCTTCAGATTTAACATTATCTGGCTCGGTTGTAACGAATCTATAATTCACCAAAACAGCAACTGATAAACGCTTAATACGACCTTCAGGTATTTGACTGTGTATAACCTTTCTATTTACTTCAAAATTAACGGTATTATTTGATTGCAAGCTGTAATTTCCTTGCTTATCGTGTTTTTCAGTCGGTTCTTTTTCATCTTGTTCATCGATTGGCGCGCTAGATGCAGGTACAGGTTGATTAGACAACGCTCCTGGCACACCACCTACACCATAGCTTTTAGCTGATTGACGATTTTCTACTTGTTGCTTACTGCGAATAGTTTGATTAGCAATATCACTATTAGGATCATAAGTTTCTGATGTTGATTCTTGTCGACTAAAATCAATATCAGCATTCACTTGTACCTTGACATTATTTTTACCCAAAATTGGGATGATGATTTTTTCTACTCGTTCACGAATATTATTTTCAATTCGCTCACCAAATTCAAGTTGAGCAACATTTGTGTTTCTATCACGATAACCTTCACCAGTTAACAGGTGACCACGCTGATCGATAATGGTTACTTTATCTGCTTGTAATTCTGGCACACTACTGGAAATTAAATGGATAATGGCATCGATTTGACCTTGTGATAACGATCGCCCAGGAAATAACGTTAACGCCACCGATGCAGAAGGAGATTTCCTTTCCCTGACAAATAAAGAAGGTTTAGGCATCGCTAAATGCACTCTAGCATCATCAATACTACTGATGATGGATATTGTTCGGGATAATTCGCCTTCTAAAGCTCGTTGATAATTTATTTGTTCATTGAATTGGCTCATACCAAAACTTTCTTTGTCGAGCAATTCAAAACCAACCGCCCCACCTTTTGGTAAACCCTGCTGAGCAATGCGTAATCGGGTATCGTAAACTTTATCTTGTGGAATTAAGATTGTGGAACCAGAAGACGAAAATTGATAAGGAATATTCATCTTATCAAGCTGGCTAATAATTTCACCACCATCTTTATCATTTAAATTACTGAATAAAACTGCATAAGACTCATCTTTAGCCCATAAATAAATAAAACTAATAATGGCTATTATAATTACAGCTGCAATTAACAATGCCATTTTGGTGTTTTGTTTTAGTTGATTTATAAAAGGCAACTTATTTAATATTGATTCACCTTTATTATTGACTGTTTGACTAGCCATTGGCACCCTGACTCTAAACTATTTAGATTAACTCTGTTCGCTATTATCCATGTATTTAAAAAATTCAATGGCAAGAAAAGCGTGCACTTTTTCCCTTACTTAGACCCTTTGTTTTTTAGTTTTTATGATAAATTTAGCGACACATTAACAAAAAACAGAAAAATAAACACAATAAATGAATACAATCAACATGTTAAATTTATTTAACCTTGATAATTTAAATGAATCAACGTCAATTTCCTCAAAAACGAATTTTGCAGATAAAAACTTTGTTTCAGAATTAAAAACCGCTTTAGATAACATCAGTCAACTACAAATACAAACAAATAATGAAGCTAAAGCTTTTGAAATGGGAGATGCAAATATTTCATTGAATGAGGTCATGGTTAATATGCAAAAATCATCGGTTTCATTGCAGTTTGGTATTCAAGTACGCAATAAACTGGTTGCTGCTTATCAAGAAATTATGAATATGAATGTTTAATTCATAGCCTCTATTAGATAATAAATAAAAAGAGATATTTTTTGTGTGGTTGTTTTATGTATGATTATTTATTCTGGCATAAAATAATATATTTAATCAACACAGTAATAGATTTTTATGGCCTTATTATGAAAAATAAGGCCGAACCAAACGCTTCTAAAATTTATACTAAACTCGCAATTTTTTGGTAGTTTCCTACTTTGTTATGATAATCAATATGTTTACCTATTAAACCTCTAAGCTGAGTATGACGAGCAATTATCAATTGAGTTAGTTGTTGTTGATAACTAAGTATATTCTTAATATACATGCGAACAATGCCTTGGTGTTGTAAAGGCATATTTTCAATGGCAGCAAAATCATCGACTAACATAATATTTTCTGATAATTGAAGATATTTCGTTTGCCAACTCAACAATAAATCCCAGTTTTCATCCAGTGCACTAATCAACATTTGTTCAACAATATAGCTAACTTGTTCATATTGCTCTAATAAGTTATTTCCTTGCATAACCATCCTTTTTTACTTAGCAATCTCACGCCACGACTCAGCAATATTGTTAAGTAAATCGTAACAAGTTTGCAGTTTTTCTTGATCATTATGTAAATTAGCTAATAACAATTGTTGGCTAATATAGTGATATAAACGATCTAAATTTTCGGCAATTTCACCGCCTTTTTCTAAATCTAGACAGCTTTTAAGACCATTATCAACAATATTAATCGCTTTAGAAATTGCGTTACCTTTACCGACAATATTGCCTTTTTGAATATACAAGCTAGCCAATTTAATTGCGTTAAGTGCACCATCAAATAATAAGACAATCAATTGATGGGGCGACGCTTGACTAATACGTGTTTCTAAATTCACTTGCTCGTAAGCATGAGAGCCCATTTTATACATTACTATTCTCTATTTTTTTGAATTTGCCATCATATCAAATTGGGTAGTTAAATAATTACTCATACTATCTAATGAGTTGATTAAAATATCCAATTTGGTAAATTGAACTCGGTAACGCTCAATAGTTTGCTCAATAGAACTGCTTACTTGTTCATGCCGTTTATCTAATGATTTTAATGTAGAATTTAAGCCATTGGTTGCTGAATCAATCATGCCATCACTATCAATAAATCCACTCACTTTAGAAAAAATTTCATTAGCAATACCCGTTGTTTTGCCATCACCAGTAAATAATATTGCCACCGCTTCACTGTTTTCACTGAGCGCTTTTTGTAGCTCGCTTTCTTTAATCGTTAACATGCCATTTTTGTCCATGTTAATGCCGATTTGAGCTAAAACAGAAAATTCTCCGTCTTGCCCTTTGGCAAATATTGAGCGAATACTTTGATCAATATTACGTAATGTTGAATCCCCAATAAGCGGACCATTATTGCTATTTAGTTCTTTTGAATTTGTCTCTTCTGTGGTGAATTTTGTTAACGTTGATATTGTTGTTTGTAATTGATTAAATGCCTCGACCCATTCTTTAATGGCTTCTTCCACTTTTTCATTATCCGCTGTTATAGCAAGGTTCTGACTAATTGTTGTGGTCTGTTTTAATGTAATATCCACACCTTGAACTACATCTTTAACAGTATTAGAATTACTGGTTATGGCAATACCATTAAACGAAAATTTAGCATCTTGCGCTTTTGCAACTTCAGTCATATAACTATTGCTGGGTTGATTAATATCAAATCCAATAACATTATTTAACATTTCGTCATCTGATGAAATAGACGTAATGCTTTGCTGTTCACCTGTTTCTTTAGATGTGATGACTAATTGATAACCATCTGCTCCAGAACAAATAATGGCAGCATTCATTGTTGAAGGGCAGGTTGTTCCATCTTCATTAGTAACTTTGGCATTATTAATGGCATTTGCTATTGATTGCAAAGATGTCTCATCCTGAGATAAGGTTACATCAAGTTTTTGACCATTCGCTTGTTCAATAGTAATAGTTCGCGTTGGGTTATCATTACCTAACTTAGCATTTTTATCATTGATCGTCGATGTAGCAATACCATGAGATGTCGCTAATTGATCAACTGTCACTGTATAATTACCTAATGCTGCTTTGCTATTTGCTTTTACCGAAAAATAATTGTCATTTCCTGTTGCTATTCGGCTTTGAAAAAGCTCTTTTTTTTGAAGTTTTTCCGTTGCAGTATTAAATGTTGTTAATGCACTTTTTAATTTACCAAAACCACTAATTTTCGCATTAATTGCTTTTTGCTGAGTTGTAATTGGTGTTAAACGTGTTTTTTCAGCCACTTCTAGTTGATCTAAAATACCATTAAGATCGATTCCAGAACCAATGCCTAATGCGCTCATTGCCATGATTTAATCTACCTATAACAATTATTCAATATTGTTTATATCGGCTGACAATTAAAAAAATTTAGTCTTCTTTTAAATATTTATTTAATAAATTGATAACAATCTATTTTTTTGAATAAAAAATCATTGGGAAATTTTCTAAAAAAATAACACTTTGATTTATTTAATAATATTATTTTAATTTGCAACTAAACTGCTACTATAAAAAAATAATCATCAAAAATATTAAAGTTCCCTGTTTTGTTACCGATAAGTTATTTGTCAGCAAGAATATTGAATTAAATTTAAATATCTTGTTGATTTTAATATTTATATTATTGGAGATAAAAATGGCACAAGTAATTAATACAAATACAATGTCTTTAATGGCAAAAAATAACCTTAACAATTCTCAAAGCGTTCTTAGTACTTCTATTGAGCGCCTTTCATCAGGTATGCGTATTAATAGCGCAAAAGATGATGCAGCAGGTCAAGCAATTGCTAACCGTTTTTCATCAAACATCAAAGGATTAACACAAGCTGCTCGTAATGCAAATGATGGGATTTCACTTGCACAAACTACTGAAGGTGCATTAAACGAAATCAACAACAACGTACAACGTATTCGTGAATTAACTGTTCAAGCGGCAAATGGTACCAACTCTGAAAGTGATTTAGTATCAATTCAAAATGAAATTGCTCAACGTCTAGATGAGATTGATCGTGTTTCTAACCAAACTGATTTCAATGGTTCTAAAGTATTATCTGAAGATAAAACACTTAAAATTCAAGTAGGTGCAAATGACGGCGAAACTATTGAAATCAATTTGAAAAAAATTGATAGCACTGAACTTGGTTTAAATGGATTTAACGTATCTGATTCACCAACAGAAGATCCATTAAAAACAATTGATTCTGCATTATCAAAAATTGATGCATTAAGAGGGCAACTAGGTGCGGTACAAAACCGTTTCGAATCAACTGTAACTAATATCAATAATACTGTCAATAATTTAAGTTCTGCACGTAGCCGTATTGAAGATGCTGATTATGCAACAGAAGTATCAAACATGACTCGAGGTCAAATTTTACAACAAGCAGGTACTTCAGTATTAGCACAAGCTAACCAAGTACCTCAATCTGTACTTTCTTTATTACAATAATTCTGAATCTCATTTCTGATTATCCTAACTTTGTCATATAGTCATAACAGCATTTTATAATGCTGTTATGACTAATAATGATAATTAGCTATTTTTTAGCCCTTTATTCAACCCATTAAATTTGCTAACCATCGTCATAATAATGTTAGACATTTTTTTTAACATTGGTTCAAAAATGGATGATAGCTTATATAACTCACGCGGTGTAATACACAAAATCGATTGGCAACAATATATTCATTTGGTGCGTAATGAAGCTTTAAAATTAGCAGTTCGTTTACCTGCAACAGTCGAACTAGATGATTTGTTACAAGTTGGCTATATCGGTTTATTAGACACAATAAAACGTTATGATACATCTCAAGGAAGTACTTTTGCTACATTTGCCATACCGAGAATTAAAGGTGCAATGCTTGATGAACTACGTAGTCGTGATTGGTTGCCAAGACAAACCCGTAAAAAAATTAGAGATGTTACAACAGCAATTAATGAATTAGAACAGAAGTTAGGTAAAACTCCTAGCGATTATCAAATTGCCAAATATTTAAAATTGCCTATTAGTGAATACCGAAAAATTTTATTAGATTCAAATAATAGCCAAATATGTTCATATGATGAAATCCATAAAAAACTGGGTGACAGCATTGATACCATTATTAAAAATGATGAAGATAATAATCCTTTTTTAGCAATAATAGATGAGGAAACTCGTAATACAATTATTCAACAAATTGAAAAACTACCAGAAAAAGAAAAATTTGTTTTATCACTTTATTACCAAGAGGATCTCAATTTAAAAGAGATTGGTAAAGTAATGAATATCAGCGAATCAAGAGTAAGCCAATTACATAGCCAAGCTATCAAAAGAATACAAAGTAAAGTTAATTTTTAGAAAAGATAAAAAAATAATTAAAATAAATTGTAATTAAACGAAAAAATAATTGAAATTATTTTTTTATTGACCTTTTGCGTTTAAAAATGTAATTTTAGTCATAAAAAAATGAAATAAATTTAATTTTACTAATTATTCGTTTTTTTATGCGGATAAAAATAGATATAGATTGGTGACTAAATTGGGAAATTTATTAGATGACGATATTCTAAAATGTATACATCATTTGAACCTATCAACACTACTATTAAGCCAGAAAATGATTGAGAAAGACAAAGTCATGGCAATGTATCGATTAGGTATTGATGAAGAAACGGCAGATATACTTAGCCGTTTAAACACCTCTCAAATGTTGATTCTATCAGAAACAAATCAATTATCTTTTCAGTTACGATTTGAAAATGCTGAAATGATGAAAAAACTTACTGAAGAATCTCGCGTTAGAGATATTAAACAGATGCATACAGGAATTCTTTTATCAAGTTTGCTATTAGATTCAATCAATAAGTAGCTAAGGAACTAAGATGACAAGTACAAGTATTATTCAAAAATATGAGGAAACTCAACTCGCTATCAAATTGATTTCCTTAGGAGGGAGAATCCAAATGCTGGAAAGTGAAACCAACTTAAGTCGAAATAAACTTATAAAGCTTTATAAAGAGATTCAAGGTTGTCCTCCACCTAAAGGTTTATTACCGTTTTCAACCTCGTGGTTTATGACATGGGAACCTAATATCCATGCGAGTATTTTTTATAACGCATACTATTATTTAGTTAAAAATGGTCTAAAATCAGGCATTCAAACTATCTTAAAAGCCTATCAACTTTATTTAGAGCAATGCCAATTTTCATCACATAAGGATAAACCTGTTTTAGGATTAACCAGAGCGTGGATATTAGTCAAATTTGTCGAAAAGAAAATAATGCAACAATCATGTTGTAACGCATGTCGTGGACGTTTTATTACACACGCTTATCATCCACAAAATACTTTTACTTGCAGTTTATGTCAGCCTCCGTCAAGGGCGGATAAAAATAATAAAACACAAAAAGAAAATGACGAAAAATGCATGAAAGTGTTATCGAAACCGAGTTATTTAAATTCATCAGTTGCCAAACAGATCACTGCTTAAATAAATATTAAAGAAATTCAGCTGTTATTTTATGGAGAAAGAAAAAAGTCAATGCTAATAATTATAGGATATATTGTAGTGATCGCTTCGGCGCTACTTGGTTATGTACTCAGTGGTGGTTATTTAGCCGTACTATTTCAGCCACTCGAATTACTGATTATTGGTGGTGCTGCAATAGGCGCTTTTATTGTTAGTAATGAACAAAAAACAATAAAAGCCACACTTAAGTCTTTAAGTCAATTGTTTAAAACATCCAAATATAATAAGAATCTATATTTAACACTCATTAATTTTATGTATACCATTTTGACGAAGATTCGTCAAAATGGAGGACTATCCATTGAATCAGATATTGATAATCCTCATGAAAGTGAATTATTTAAACAATATCCACTTATTTTAGCTAATCCAAGAATTTGTGATTTTATCACTGATTACTTACGTCTTATGATTAGTGGCAATATGGATGTATTTGAAATAGAAACACTGATGAGTGAAGAAATTGAAACATTTGTCCACGAACTTGAAAAACCTGTAGATGCCATTTCAGGGATTGGTGATGGTCTACCAGCATTTGGGATCGTCGCTGCTGTAATGGGCGTAATTAATACACTTGCTCAAGCTGATAGACCAGCAAGTGAACTCGGTGAGCTTATCGCTCATGCTATGGTAGGAACTTTTTTAGGGATTTTGCTTGCTTACGGTTTTGTTTCGCCATTAGCTGCTTTATTAAAACAAAGAAACGCCGATACAGTGAAAGTTCTAGAATGTACTAAAGTAATACTTATTGCCAGCATGCATGATTATGCGCCACAAATTTGTATTGAATTTGGGCGAAAAACATTATTTTCTCATGAAAGGCCATCATTCTTTGAATTAGAAAAATACATACAAGAAGTTAAAGACAAAAAATCTAATCCAAATGAAAATAAAAAATAATGAAAGATAAATCTGTAAGAATAATTATAAAGAAAAAATCAGGGCATGGTGGTGGACATCATGGCGGTTCGTGGAAAATTGCTTATGCCGACTTTATGACTGCAATGATGGCACTATTTTTAGTCATGTGGTTAATTTCTACATCTACCCCTCAAGAACTGAAAGGTATTGCTGAATACTTTAGAACCCCTTTAATTCTTGGCTACAATGGTGGTAAAAATATTAGCGATAGTGAAAGTCCGATTCCTGGTGGTGGTGATGATGTTAGTAAACAACTTGGTGAAGAAAAGAGTTATCATTCTACCCTATCACAAAATGAAGTTGAAAAACAGCAACTTGAAAAAATACAGATGATTGAAGCGGCACGTAAAATTTATGATATTTTTGAAATTGATGAACGTCTAAAGAAATTAGCACCTAATCTTATTATTGAATTAACTGAAATGGGGTTACGGATTCAAATTTTAGCTTCAGATGATAAACCCATGTTTGATGTTGGTAGTACAACCATTGATCCTAATATGCAAGAAATTCTGCATGCATTAGCGCCAATTATCAATTCCTTACCAAATAAAATCACTTTGTCAGGCCATACTGATGAACGCCAATATACAACAGGTGATAGAGGATATAGCAATTGGGAACTATCTGCAGATAGAGCTAATTCATCAAGAAGGGAGCTTATAGCTGGTGGATTAGACTCAAATAAAATTATTCGAATTATTGCACTTGCCGATACAGTGAATTTAAACAATCCTAATTACAGTAAAGATGCTAATCGCCGTATCAGTATCTTAATTTTGAATAAAATAGCACAGCAGTATATTGAAGAAGAAAATAACATGACCGGAACCGATTTTTTAAGACTATCACAACGGACTAAATCAGAATAAATTCATTTTTTCAAAAATGAATTTATTTGAAAACTTTTTTAAAACACGCATAACAATTATTAAAGTTTTGTGAATTTAACCCGATATAAAAAAGACTTATTTTAATTGATATTATGAACTCAAACTATATTGAGAGGATTTTATGGCGAATTCATTAATGAATACTGGTATTAGTGGGTTAAATGCAGCACAAAATATGCTGAATGTAATAAGTAATAATATTAGTAATGCTCATACAACTGGTTACAATCGTCAACAACAAATTTTACGCCAAGCAAATGGAACTCAGCATAGTTTTGGGTTTGTCGGTAACGGTGTTTGTGTATCATCTGTTAATCGCGCCTTTAATAATTTTGTTGTAGGACAACTACGGCAATCACAATCACAAAATGGTTCTATCAAAGCTTATTATAATGAATTATCTAAAGTAGATAATCTGTTAGCAGAGAATGACAATAGTATTTCATCTCAAATCAATAATCTTTTTGCCAGTTTAAATAAACTTGCATCAAATGCTAGTGATGCATCTACAAAACAAACTGTTATTAGTGATCTGACATCTTTAACTAGCCAATTTAATAAAACAGAAACAAATTTAAAGAACCAAATTGCCAACGTTAATACTGAATTAAATAGTAATGTTGATAAAGTTAATACCTATACTCAACAAATTGCCAAACTTAATCAAAAAATATCACAACTACAATCGGTAGGAGGCGGAAACGAACCTAATGCATTACTTGACCAACGCGATCAGTTAGTCAATGAATTAAGCGAAATCATTGACATTACCGTTACTGAACAAAATGGACAATATAATCTTTCGCTCGCTAATGGTTTAAATTTAGTTCAAGGCTCTTCTATTAACTTATTATCGGTACAACCTTCAACAGATGATCCTTCTTTAAATACTATTATTTATACTCACCCTTCAGGTGCAACACAAGAATTGACAAGCCAAAACATTACATCAGGTACGTTACACGGCTTATTAACCTTTCGTGATGGACCATTAACCGAAGCCCGCAATCAACTAGGCTTAATTGCATTAAATTTAGCAGAACGTTTTAATGAAGTGCATATGTCGGGTATTGATATTAATGGTAATCAAGGTGAAAAGTTGTTTGATTACAATCATCCTAGTTGTGTCACAAATACTAAAAACCAAGGTAATGCTTCAGCCAAAATTGAGTTTAATGCTTTGAGTGAAGTAAAAGCTTCTGATTATAAAATAGAATTTGATGGTAATAATTGGATTGTCACAAGATTATCTGATCATCAGCTAATTACTCCTGAAATCAAAGATGGTAAATTGTTTTTTGATGGACTGACCATTGAGATAAGTGGTAATGCGGTTAATGGAGATTCGTTTATCATAAAACCTGTTGCCGATATTGCTTCGTCATTACAACTGCTAGTGAAAGATGTAAATAAACTAGCAACAGGTATTAACGATGAAGAAAATGGCGCTGGTGATAACCGCAATGTAACCAAATTATTAGAAATCCAACATGAAAAACTTGTTAATGGTACAACAACATTAAAAAGTGCTTATACCCGCTTAACTAACTACATTGGTAGTGAAACTCAAACAGCAAAAATTTCTGCTCAATCAAGCAAAAATATAACTCAACAAATTTATGAGCAAAATCAATCGATTTCAGGGGTTAATATTGAAGAAGAGTATATCTCTATGCAGGTTTATATGCAGTATTACCAAGCAAATGCCAAAGTGATTGATGCGGCCACAACACTATTTGATACCATTTTAGGTTTAACTAAATGATTAAAGGATAAAAAATGCGCCTTAGCACAAACTCAATTTATCAAAAAAACTTAAACAGTATTTTAAACACCAACAGCAAATGGCAAAAATCTGGGTTGCATTTGGCAACAGGTAAAAAGATTTTAACTCCTTCTGATGATCCAATGGGAGCATCACAATCATTAATAATAAAGCAAGCGCAAGCACAAAATGAACAGTTTCAAGCAACACGCGAAAATGCCGATAAATCACTTAGTCGCCAAGATACGATCTTATCGGAAGCCAATACTGTTATCCAAGCAATTCAGGAAACATTGGTCTATGCATCAAATGAAACCTTAAATGAAGAAAATAGACTCGATCTTGCTAATAAATTACAAAGTTTAAAAGATCAACTTTTATCATTAGCTAATGCAAAAGACACTAATGGTAACTACCTTTTTGCTGGTAAGAAAAACGATACACCTCCTTTTGTAATGAATGAATCAGGTGAAGTGAGTTACGTAGGCGGTACAACTTCTATCAATGTATTAATCGATGACTCGCGAGAAGTATCGCTAAGTTTTACAGGTATTCAAGTATTTATGACTGGCTCAAATGTTAAAGAATCTGATGGTTCACCAGCAGAAAGTAACATATTTGCAAGTATTGATTATGCAATTGAGGCATTAAAAATAGATCTAGATTATAATAATGATGATACCCTTGAACAATTTAGATCTGGATTGTCAAAAGCTCGTCATGGAGTAGACAATTCTTTTAATAATATTTCGACACTTAGAGCAGAAGGTGGCTCGGTATTATCCGAAATTGACAGATTAACCACATTGGGGAAAACATTAGATATTGAATTTCAAACTCAAATCAGCCAACTTGAAGACGTCGATTGGTACGAAGCCATTTCAGAATATGTAATGCTACAAGCTAATTTACAAGCTGCACAATATACCTTTATGACTATGCAAAGTATGTCACTGTTTCAAATGAAATAAAGTTTTGTAACCTAATTTTATTTAAGCAATGTTTTTTACCCTAAGTTGTGAATCGACTCAAACTATTCATCCCACTCAAAGGAGGTTTACCACCTCCTTTTTTATTTTAACTAAAAAGTTTCAAAAACAATGTCATTATGCAATATAAACCATCAGTTTAAGCGAGAGACGCTTAATTATAAAAACTGAATAAAATCAATACTCTACCTGAACGTTTTTTTATTGATTGATTTCTTATTTAATTCATAATTATTTGTTTTTAAAATTAATTTTATAATATTTTTACTAACAAAGTATTGAGCATTGTATTCAAACCGAGTAATTCTATTATTAATTAAATGCAATTTTCCTAAATCCTGATACAGTTGTTAACTGATTATTTTTTGCAATTTTTTCAATACGACCAATGATTTGAATAAGCTTATCACTATAATTTGGATCAGTTGCGTAATGTGCAGCTTGTAATTCTTTAGCAGCTGTTCTGGCATCAGGGGCTTTAATAACTGCATGATAACGGGGACTTTTAGTTAATAAATTGAGATAGTCGGTTAATGCATGATGTTTACTATTATAGACTCTAAAATTATCTTCAATTTTCATCATTTTATTATTAACAAATTCATGTGTGGTTAAACGAGTTGAATTGCCATTCCATGACGATGTTGCTTTGACACCAAAATAATTGTGGCTTGATTGATTATTAGCGGTTTTAATTTGCTTTTGCCCCCACCCAGTCTCTAGTGCTGCTTGCGCAATAATAACCTCATACGGAATACCAGATTTTTTAGCAGCTTGCCTAGCTGGCTCTAGCCATTCCATAACAAATTTTGTGACATAATCTTCGTTTACATTATCAAGTTGTGTTTTTAATATTGCTTCGTTATATTTAATTTCAGCTGCTTTGTTAGCATTATGGTTACGATATAGTATTTGCCCTAGTGCTTCAGGCGATAAATTAGGCGATGCATTACTAAATAAGGATTGAGCTAATTGGAGATTTTGCTGAGTATTATTGTTGGTATTAGATTGTAGGTTAACATTAATTGATGGTGAAACTTTATTAGTTAACTGTTTAATAAGCATATCTGCTAATCCAAACCCTTTACCCGCTGCTTGCTGTGTAATTTGTTGGTCAAACATTGAAGTAAATAGTTGTGTAGCAGACTGACTAAATAAACCACTTTCAGGTACAGCCTTTCGCATACTTTGCATCATCATATTAATAAATAATGACTCAAACTGCTGAGCAACTTGTTTGATACCTTCAGCAGAGCCATTAACTGCATTTCGCTTTAATTGATTAATATCCGAAAAATCATAAGCGAAGCGATTCAAAGATTGTCCAATTTTATTATTCATAAAGTCTTTTTTTAGATAGTTTCTAAGGAAGCATGTAAACAACCAGCTGTTTTTAGCGCTTCAAGTATTGACATTAATTCTGTAGGATTAGCACCTAATACATTTAGCGAATTAATAACATGATTTAAATCAGCACTAGAGGATATATTGTGTAAAGCCCCTCCTTCTTGCGCAACGCTAACTTGATTATCTGGTGTAACGGTTGTTGTGCCGCCTGCTAATGGGGTATTTGGTTGACTTACCTTTAATTTGTTATTTACCACAACAGATAAATTACCATGTGCAACCGCACAATTATCTAATTTAACCTTTTGATTCATAACTACAACACCGGTTCTAGTATTTATAACAACTTTTGCTGAAACTGGCGTAGCGCTAATTTCAAGATTTTGTATTCGTGAAAGTAGTTGTACTCGCGCACTACTTTCTTTTGGCATATGTAATGCAATCGTTGTACCATCTAACGCTACTGCAGTATTTTTTTGTAACCTATTAATTGCATCAGATATTTTTAAGGCTCGAGTAAAATCAAATTGATTAAGATGTAAATGGATAACATTTTGTTCATCTAAACGGGTTGCAAGCTCTCGTTCTATGGTTGCACCATTAGGTATAGTTGCCCCAGCAATTTGGTTCACACTTACGCTGCTACCTTTACTACTTGCACCCATTCCACCTACAAAAAGGTTACCTTGCGCAATAGCATATACTTGATTATCGACACCTTTTAGTGGTGTCATAATCAATGTACCTCCACGCAAACTTTTTGCATTACCGAGCGAGGATACCACCACATCAATTTGTTGTCCTACTCGAGAATAAGAAGGTAATTTAGCCGTAACCATAACAGCTGCAACATTTTTTAATTGCATATTGCTCCCAGACGGTACGGTAATACCTAATTGAGATAACATATTAGTAATACTTTGAATGGTAAAAGGTGTTTGTGATGTTTGATCGCCTGTACCATCAAGACCAACAACAATACCATATCCAACTAAGGCATTTTCTCTTACACCTTGAATGGTGACTAAATCGCGGATACGTTCAGCATGGCTCGCTGGTATCACTAATACCATCATAACGACAAAATAAACAAAAATACGCAATTTTTTTAACATAATGATACTCGTTAAAAAGGGGAAAGATTTAAAAATAGGCGCTGTAACCAACCCATCGTTTGGGCTTCATCAATGTATCCATTACCAACATACTCAATTCGAGCGTCAGCAACTTGCGTTGAGATAACAGTGTTATTTCCACTAATTGTTCTTGGATTAACTACCCCAAAAAAACGGATAAACTCGGTACCTTGATTAATCGCAATCTGTTTTTCACCAATCACTTTTAGATTACCATTGATCATGACATCTTGAACCGTGACGGTGATTGTGCCACTAAAGGTATTTTTAGCGTTAGCCCCGCCTGATCCCTTAAAATCATTATTTCCAGACATTTCAGTATTAGCTTTACCTCGACCGACTAACCCATCAAGAAATTTAGGTATTGTTTTTACCCCTAGATCCACCGAACCATTTCGTCCTGCATTAATCGATGAACTTTTACTAGCACTCACATTTTCTTGTAAAACAATGGTTAATACATCGCCAACATTACGCGGGCGACGATCTTCAAACATTGGTTGGTAACCATAGCTACTAGGCTGAGCAGCTTGATAAATTGAACCTGTCGTATTTACATTGTCTGGCAATTTGGGGACAACACTTGTTTCACCTTCAACTAAAGGCTTTTTAGGCAATTGTGCACAGCCACTGATAAAAAATGCTATTAAAATATAAAAATATCTCATTACCTTTAGCATATTGTTAACTTTACAGTTGATTTAAACGTTGTAGCATTTGATCAGAGGTTGATATCGCTTTGCTATTAATTTCGTAAGCACGTTGAACTTGAATCATATTCACTAGTTCTTCAGCAACATTAACATTAGACGTTTCGGTATAGCCTTGATATAAAAGCCCTGCGCCGTTTAATCCTGGCGTATTTTCCGTTGGCGCACCTGAACTTTCGGTTTCTAAGTAAAGATTTTCCCCCATACTTTCAAGTCCTGCATCATTAATGAAAGTATGTAAAGTTAGTTGCCCAACTTGGACCTGTGTTGATTGATTAGCTAATGTCACATTTACTACACCATCGCGCGCTACCGTCATTTTGATTGCATTGGATGGAATACTAATTGTTGGTTGAATTTCGTATCCTGCTGCAGTCACCAATTGACCATTTTGATTGACTTGAAAAGCACCGCTACGAGTATAAGCTTGTGTACCATCGGGTAATAAAACTTGGAAAAAACCTTGCCCATTAATAGCAATATCACTACTGTTATCGGTTGCCTCTAAATTACCTTGGCTATAAATTCGTTCTGTCGCAACTGGACGAACTCCTGTACCAATCTGTAACCCAGAAGGTAATGTTGTTTGCTCAGATGATTGTGCTCCAGGTTGGCGAACAGTTTGGTATAATAAGTCTTCAAACACCGCTCTTTGTTTTTTAAAACCACTGGTGCTAACATTGGCTAAATTATTGGAAATAATATCCATATTCATTTGTTGTGCCGTTAAGCCTGTTTTGGCAATCCATAATGATTTAATCATTGTTATTCCTATCTAATGTATTAATAAATTTATGTTAGAGATAAAATTTGGTTTGCTTTTTGTGCATTTTCATCAGCAGTAATAATTTCTTTCATCTGCATTTCAAACTGGCGAGCATGACTAATTAAATCAACCATAGCCGTAACAGGGTTCACATTACTCCCTTCTAATACACCTGACATAAGCTTAGCTTTTGGATTGTCTGGCATATTCTCACCACGTTCATTACGTGTTTCTTCCGTTAGTCGAAAAAAACCATCATCACCACGTATAATTTCATTATGCTCAAGATGAACTTTTTTTATTTTACCTACTTGAGCAATGGTCGTAGGTTTATCACCTGCACCTAATGCGGAAAGTGTTCCATCACTACTAATACTGATTTGAGATCGTTGAGGCACAGTCAAAACACCATTATCACCAATTAATGGATTACCTTGTATGTTAAGAGTACCATTTTCATCAATTTGAATTGCTCCATTTCGTGTATAAGCTTCGCTACCATCAACTAATTGTACAGCTAGCCAGTGATCCTCAGTTAAAGCAACATCCAAGTTTCGGCCTGTGTAATTAAATGCCCCCATCGTTGAATCAAAAGTGGGAGTTGTTGCTGTTACCATGGTTCGTGTAGGTGTATCATTCCCCACAACAGGAACTGCTTTCATCGTCGTTAACTGTGCACGAAACCCCACTGTGGATACATTAGCTAAGTTATTAGTAGTAATTGATTGCCGATTTAATGTCTGGCTAGCTGCTGACATTGCTGTATAAATAACACGATCCATAAATAACCTTTAAATTAACGCAAATTGACTAATGTATTTAGAATTTGATCCTGCGTTTTAATTGTTTGTGAATTAGACTGGTAATTGCGCTGAGCAACAATCATATTCACTAATTCCTGACTCATATCAACATTTGACGACTCTAGTGCACCGCTCACTAACGAACCAAATGTACCAGAATTTGCTCTACCCAATACTTCTATACCAGAATTAATAGTTGTCCTCCAGTTATTGTTGCCAGCAGGTTCTAGCCCATTAACATTGGCAAAATCAGCCATTGCTATCTGACCTAATAACATTGTTTGTTGGTTAGAATAGACACCATAAATAGAACCATCATCATTAATGCTATACCCAACCAAATCTCCAGGAGCATATCCATTCACAACAGGTGTTTTAATACTACCCAATTCTTTTCCCATATTTTGTTGAGAACTTTTGGCTAATGATAAAATAAAGCTATTATCAGCAGATCCATTTATCCCATTAATATCGATGGTCATTTCGGGATCACTAATCAATTTACCAGAAGAATCAAATTCCATTTCTCCCGCTTTTTGCAAACTTCCATTAGGATCACTGCTGTCAAGATAATGAACATCCCATTGGTTATCAGCGGTTTTAACGTAAAAGAGCTGAATATTGCGTTGATTACCAAGCGAGTCATAAGTAGTAATGGTCGTAGAATAATTAAATGTATCAGCATCAAGAGCATTGACAGGTTGTTTTGCCGGAACTTTACTATTGGAATTTAAGTTTGTTTGCAAAGAAGCCTTGGTTGTCGCTGATGCATTTAGCATTTCTTGCGAAATTTTTAATGTACCTGGAGCTGCACCTTGCTGCACTTGAGGTGGAGTTCCGGTTGCAAGATAGCCAGTCAGATAAAGACCATCAGCAGAAATAATATTTCGTTCGGAATCTAATTGAAACTGTCCATTGCGGGTATAATAGGCTTGCCCATTACTATCCACTAAACGGAAAAATCCATTGCCAGAAATAGCCACATCTAAACTATTGTTGGTTGTTGTAGCTATCCCATCATTAAAGTTTTGCATAATCGCAGCCACTTTAACTCCCATACCAACTTTTGAGCCAGCATAGATATCAGCAAATGAGATACTAGCACTCTTAAATCCTACTGTTGCTGAATTGGCAATATTATTCCCAATAACATCTAATTGCTTTGATGCAGCATTCATACCACTCACTGCTTGAGAAAATCCCATCTGAACTTTATCTCCTTTAAAGAATTTGACGTACTTCGTCAATACTAATTGAACCAAGTATTCCTAAATCAAGTAATACTTTATTATTAACTTTACTATTGATAACACCATATACTACTGAATAAGATAATGATGTTGATGATACTTTTTTCCCGTCATAACTTGCATTAACTGAAAAAGTATAACTACCATCTAGTGCATTCGTCCCATCATTTAGCACACCATCCCAAGTGAAAGAACTAACGCCTGCTGGAATTGCGCCTAAATCAACTTCACGAACTACATTGCCATTTTCATCTTGAATAGTAATAATTACTGAGTCAGCTTCATGTACCAGCTCAAAACCAAATGGTGTGGTAACGGTTTCTTCTTTTGAGTCTGAACTTTCAGATTCTGAGGTTGCAACTAAAATTTTATTGCCAGGAACCATCACTCCCTTGCCAATCATATTACTGGCATTGACTGATAAACTATCATCAATCTGACCAGAAACCATTCCTAACGTTGTATTAAGACGTTCTATACCTGCTAAAGTATTGATTTGAGCCAGCTGTGATGTTAGCTGACTATTATCCATTGGATTAGTTGGATCTTGGTTCTTCATTTGTGCAATTAATAACGTTAAGAAATTATCTTGTAATTCTTTACTTGAGTTACCATCAGATGCCGTTTTTTGTGTCGTTTGAGGTTTTGTTATCCCCGATGATTCTGAAACAAGAACATTAGCTATACCCATCAACCACTCCTTTTTATTGCCCTAATGCCAGTGTTTTTAACATTAAATTTTTGGCGGTATTAATTACTTCTATATTTGCTTGATAACTTCGTGATGCTGAAATGGTATTAACCATTTCAGCAACTACATCAACATTAGGTTTTTGAATATATCCTTTAGCATCGGCCAATGGATGATTAGGTTCATAAACCAAATTCATCGGTGAAGGATCTTCAATAACTTGCGACACTTTAACCCCAGCAATTGGGTTAAGTTCACCATTATCATCCACTTGAAAAATAACCTGCTTAGCTCGATAAGCTTTGCCTGAAGTACTGGTAATACTTTCTGCGTTAGCTAAATTACTAGCACTTACATTCATTCGTTGTGTTTGTGCCAATAATGCCGAGCCTGAAATTGCAAAAATAGAAAAACTCATCATGATTATCCTTGCTGTAATACCGCCATAATATTTTTAAATTTTTCACCTAAAAACGTTAAATTACTTTGGTAGTGAATACTATTATCAATAAAAGCTGTACGTTCTTGATCCATCTCGACCGTATTACCATCTGCCGCAGCCTGATAAGGTATACGATAAAGTACATCATGATTTGTCATGATTGGTGCTTTTATCTGAATATGATGATTTGAAGTGATATTAAGTCCAACGTTATTAATCTTATTCTGATTGTTAAGTGCTTTGCTTAGCTCAGCATTAAAATCAATATCTCGAGCCTGATAGTTAGGCGTATCGCTATTTGCAATATTTGCAGCTAATATATTTTGTCGTATTTCACGTATATTTAATGCTTGCTGATGAAAATTAACCCATGTATCTAATTTATCAAACATAAAATCATCTCATTTTTTTTGATAATTAGAATTTTAAGCGAATAAAAAAAAAGTTATTGCGCAAATAACGATAAAAATTGCCCTTATTTCAAGATTCATTTCTTGCAATCATAAAGTAAAATCAGCTTATGAATAATTTAGAATAAATAAGCATGATTAAAATCGCAAAATTGATACTCGCTATTTTTATACTATTTAGTTGGAATAATGTTTTAGCAAATTCGCTTGATAAACAGATTAACAATTTAATATCACAGCAATTTGGTCATAAAGCGGACGACATTTTAATTACTTATCTTACTGCTAAACCGAAATTAAATTGTAAGACTCCAACACTCTCTTTATTAAATAAAAAAAAACAGTGGGGCAACATGACTATCAGTGCCCAATGCAATAATAAAAAAAAATTTATCCAGATTAATGTTGCTGTCAAAGGGAACTATATTGTAGCTAAACAAGCAATAAGTGCAGGGACGCTAATCAACGAAGATTATATACAGATACAATCAGGTTGGTTGAATAAACTACCTTCGACTGTTATTTTGGATGGAGTTGACGCAATTAATCATATAGCTTTACGAAATATTAATTTGGGTGAACCAATAAAAACAACAATGCTTCAAAAAAATTGGCAGGTGAAAGCAGGACAAATAATTAAAGTAATAATAAATGGAGAAGGTTATGAAATAACAACTAATGGTAAAACACTTAACAATGCTATATTAAACGATAAAATAAAAGTTAAACTAAATTCTGATAAAATTGTTGAAGGCACGTTAACTCACCAAGGTGTAATAATTTCCAATAAATAATATTAATGATTTTTTTATTATTGCCGATAATAGAATTATACAAATCACTTAAATCTTAAATTTGATTAAAGGTATTTTATGACTATAGATGCGACTAAATCCGTTACAGCCATAACAGGGCTAGTAAGCCGCGATGTAATTAACGAACAACAAAATACTCACAATGCATCTGTACAAACTAAAAACAGTACTAATGTAAGTACTAACGTGAGTATAAATCAAAATTCAATACACCTTTTACATTCAACCAACAAAGATATCGACGTAGAAAAAATTGAAAAAATAAAACAGTCCATATCCAACGGAACATTGGTTATTGATACACATAAAATTGCAGATAAATTAATTAAACAATTACTAGAAGATTTTTAAAAATAAGACAGAATTATAAGGATAAAAAATGTTAGCACTTAATGACATCCTAAATAAAATAGCAGAGATGTTACAAACAATTTCAGAAATTCTACAATCAGAGCAAAAAATATTAATTGAAAATAGTTCAACAAACCTGTTAAGTGAAACTATTAACAAAAAAAGCCAATTACTAATTCAACTAAAGCTACTGGATGAAGAACGCATAAAACTAAGTGAACAATTTAATATTCAACCGCCCTATAAAGAAAATCCTACAATCGAAGCTCTTTGGCTATCAATTACTGATACAACAAAATTATTAGCAGATATAAATCGTGATAATGGGCTAATCATTCAAAACCGCATGAATCTAACCCAGCAATCAATCAACTATCTTAAAAGTATTAAAAGTCCTGCTGTTTATACTAATAGTGGCTATCAACAAACTGAAATTATTTCGTCAAAGCGAGCCAAAGTTTAAAAAATTAATATTTATTGACGGTAAACGCCATAAATACCCCCTAAAATACCCTCTTATTAAGCCAACAACCCAGTAGCAATTAGTTCATACTGTTAGTATTGTAAATCTTTATTAAACTATAGCGTTTTATTTAACTTCATCATGGCTGACGATAGTGATCTAGATAAAAGCGAACACCCCACCGATAGCAAAATAAAAAAAGCTAGAGAAAAAGGGCAGATCCCTCGTTCTCGTGAATTAACTTCGTTATTAATTTTGTTAATAGGTATTATTTTATTTGGATTAATGGGATCACACTTAGTTAACCAGTTAACTACGATCATTAAAACAGCAATGAAGTTTTCGTATAAAATAGAGGATGATAAGTTAATCGTCTTCAATTTAATTAACTTATTAACCGATGGTTTTTGGGCAATTTTACCCATTTTTTTTGGTCTAGTTATCGTTGCTATATTTGCACCACTTTGTGTTGGCGGTTTACTATTTAGCCTGCAATCAATTAAGCCTAATTTTCAAAAACTAAATCCGATATCTGGATTTGGTAGAATATTTAGTATTAGAGTTTTTTCTGAATTACTAAAAAGCATACTTAAAGTTATTTTTATTTCTATAGCTTCAACATTGTTTGTAATGCACCATTTCCCTTACATGCTTTCGTTACCCAATATACATTTAAATAGCGCATTAACTAAAGCAATACAGCTAGTGATTCTTTGTGGAATTTTTAGTGTTATATCTTTAATACCCATGGTTGGTTTTGATATTTTCTATCAAATATGGAGTAATTTAAAGAAACTGAAAATGTCAAAACAAGAAATTAAAGATGAATTTAAAGAACAAGAGGGAAACCCACAAATCAAAGGGCGTATTCGTCAAATGCAACAGACTATTGCTAGACGCCGTATGATGAAAGATGTACCTAAAGCCAATGTGATTATTACTAACCCAACGCATTATGCCGTCGCTCTGCAATATGATGAAAAAACAATGATTGCTCCAAAATTATTAGCGAAAGGAACAAATAAAATTGCGTTACGCATCAAAGAAATTGCTAATGAACATAATATCCCCCAGTTAGAAGCTCCACCGCTTGCCCGTGCTTTATACCGTCATGGTGAAATAGGCGAAACAATACCAACCGAATTATATACCGCGGTTGCCCAAATTCTAGCGTGGGTTTATCAATTGAAACATTGGTATAAATATGGTGGCGATAAACCAATAGCGCCAAATAATTTACCCATACCTGAGTCATTATCCGTAAATAAATAAAGGTAATAACTAGTCTTATGATTAAATCTAAACTACTTAATTTATTATCAACCAATACATTAAAAAATGGGCATTATCAAGTCTTAGCTGGACCATTGCTAATTTTATTGATTCTTTCGATGATGGTATTACCACTACCTGCATTTATTTTGGATCTGTTTTTTACTTTTAATATTACATTATCAATTATCATCTTGATAGTAGCATTGTTTACTAAAAGAGTGCTTGATTTTGCAGCATTCCCGACCGTTTTATTATTTGCAACTTTATTAAGATTATCGTTAAACGTTGCTTCTACGCGGGTCGTTTTATTAAAAGGTCACACAGGTAGTGCTGCTGCTGGGCGGGTTATTGAGGCTTTTGGACACTTTTTGGTTGGTGGTAATTTTGCTATTGGTATTGTGGTATTTATTATTTTAGTAATTATCAACTTTATGGTCATCACCAAAGGAGCAGGTAGAATAGCTGAAGTGGGTGCACGCTTTGCGTTAGATGGCATGCCCGGAAAACAAATGGCTATTGATGCCGATCTGAATGCGGGTTTAATTGGTGAAGATGAAGCTAAAGCCCGTCGAGCCGAAGTTTCTCAAGAAGCCGATTTTTATGGGTCAATGGATGGTGCCAGTAAATTTGTACGCGGTGATGCGATTGCGGGATTATTAATAATGGGCATAACCATTATTGGAGGGTTATTAGTTGGAGTTGTTCAACACGGTATGGCTTTTTCTGATGCTAGCGAAACCTATGTTTTACTAACTATTGGCGATGGTTTGGTAGCACAAATACCATCACTTATTATTTCAACCGCAGCTGGCGTTATTGTTACTCGAGTCACATCACAAGATAACATCAGTGATCAAATGATTACACAGCTTTTTAATAATCCTCAAGTATTGATTTTAACAGCTGTCGTCATTGGTTTACTTGGACTAATTCCGGGTATGCCAAATTTAGTTTTTCTACTCTTTACTGTTATTTTATCAATCATATCTTGGTGGCTAACTAAACAGAAAAAGACAGAACAAAAAGTGGCACCCAAACAAGCTAATGTACAAGCAACCACGCCAGCTAATATAGAAGCAACATGGTCAGATGTTAATATTGAAGATATATTGGCAATGGAAGTTGGTTATGGATTAATTCCCATGGTAGATCAAACTCAAAATGGTGAGTTGTTAGGGCGAATTCGTAGTTTACGCAAAAAATTTGCTCAAACACTGGGTTTTTTACCACCTCAAGTTCATATAAGAGATAATCTTTCATTAGCACCTTATCAATATAAGATATTTATAAAAGGTGGTGAAATTGGCAAAGGTGAAATTGTTAATAATAAATGGTTAGCGATCAATCCCGGTAATGTAACTGAAACCATTGAAGGCATTCCAACAACCGAACCTGCCTTTGGATTACCAGCGATATGGATAGATGAAAGTAATAAAGAAAATGCACAAATATTGGGGTATACCGTTGTTGATACAAGCACCATGATTGCTACTCATTTTAATCATTTATTACAGCAATTTGCTAGCGACTTATTAGGACGTTTAGAAACTCAAGAACTACTCGACAGAATAAAACAAGATATGCCGAAATTAGTGGAGGACTTTATTCCTGGTGTTGTTACACTAACCACATTTCATAAAATATTGCAAAACTTGATCGCTGAAAAAGTGTCAATCCGTGATATGCGTACCATTATTGAAACCATCTGTGAGTACGCACCAACCCAAAATGATGCTTATCAGCTACTAAGTATGGTAAGAATTGCTTTAGGAAGAGTCATCACACAACAATGGTTTCCTGGATCTGAGCCAATCAATGTAATAGGATTAAATATCAATTTAGAACGTTTGTTATTACAAGCGCTCCAAAATACTAGCAATGTTGAACCAGGGCTAGCCGAACACATTGTCGAGCAAATTAAACAAGCCATTCACCAACAAGAAGCTATCGGTGCACCACCAGTGTTATTAGTGAACCATGCATTAAGACCTATGCTTTCACAATTTTTAAGGCCTAACTTTCCTCAATTAGTGGTATTGTCAAATTTAGAAATCACCGATAATCGAGAGATAAAAATGAGTACGCAAATTGGCGCAGAATAGTTACTTTATAATACTAATAATGAAGTGTTTCAGTTAATAAAAACTAGAAACACTCATTTCTAAACTGCCTATACGGCATTGAAGATATTGCTGTAGAGCTTATAGATGGAAGCAAATTTCTAAACTGCCTATACGGCATTGAAGGATGGTTCACAAAATACACCTGCACAGCCTGTTTTCTAAACTGCCTATACGGCATTGAAGAACTGAGGAGCAGGGCTAGCCGACCAACGGGATTTCTAAACTGCCTATACGGCATTGAAGAGTTGTAAATCGTGGTAATAAAACTAAATCTATTTCTAAACTGCCTATACGGCATTGAAGGGTGTAGTTGTATCTATTGATGAATCTGTTATTTTCTAAACTGCCTATACGGCATTGAAGAAACTAAGATTTAATCCTTTTGCTAATATTTTTTTCTAAACTGCCTATACGGCATTGAAGACATTAAAAAGGTACGGTTTTAACATTAAAAATTTCTAAACTGCCTATACGGCATTGAAGGGTTAAAGGTGGTGTTTTTTGTGGTTAAAGGTTTTCTAAACTGCCTATACGGCATTGAAGTTTGATTAATTAAATCATTTTCGATTTTAGTATTTCTAAACTGCCTATACGGCATTGAAGTAGAATTTTATCTCAATAGTGCCTTATTGTAAAAGAGCATACTGCACTTTTCCCAATTTTTACCCTTTTTTTGAGTCTATTTTAATATCAATAATAATCAATATGTTAAAATTATCCCCAAAAAAAGGGTTAATGATTTAAAAATCAGGAACAGTGGCTGTTTGGCTTAATCCATAGCTATTAAATGTGCCTTGCACTGGCTCTGGGCATTTTTCTTGTTTTAACCACAAAATAAATCTTTGACCTGTACTTTTACTATTCAAATGAAGATGTGGGTATTGCAAATGAACGCTTCCCCACTTTTCAACCATTTTATTTTTCACTTCAGGTGTCCATTTACCTTGTGCTGTTAATCTTTTTTCGGCACGTCTTAACGCACTCTGACCTTTAGGATTAACACGACTCAAATGCAAATAGCCTTTTATCGTTGCCGGTACTGTTGTGATAGGCATCAATAAAGCATAATCACTTATCGATGATTTTTGCTGTATATCTGCTTTAAGTTTTTGCAATTCCTGCTCGGTACCAAATAGGCGAATCACTCCGCCTAATGTTCGGTGCACATTGTAACAAGGAAAACTAATTGCGATATTTCCTTGTTGATTAACCAAGATTTGGTGCAGTGACTGCATGATTTGATTAATCACGTCCACCTCGGTTATCTCAATTTGCGAAATAGCTCGCAGCTCTAAATAGTGTGAGTGCATATAATTTACTCCTTGCCACTAGCACCAAAGACACCACCACGAATTAATACCGCAATAACATAATGTTGTTGCTCAAGCAATGGTTTTTCACCTTTTAATACCCAATTATCAAATAAGGTATAAAAGTCTAATTTCTGTTTTGGTTGTCGGAAAGCATGCCCCATTGATGTCACCGAGCCATAAGGTTCTATTGCTATTGGGAATTGAGCATTATCGTCATACCAAGTATCGATAGTTCGAATTGCATTGCTGATTTTTTGTGAATGCATGGCGGCTTGTTTGTTCTTCTCATACAATACTTTACTTTTAGTTTTGCCAGTATCTAGAATTAATTCTTGTGACGGGTAGACTTCTTGACCTAAGCCCATTTTCAGTTTGGCTTCAACGTTAAAAATCACAAACTCTTTACCACATAATCCTGCTTCAATCAGTGTAGCAAGATCATTCACCGATTTATCATCATAATCAAATGAGTTTAGTTGATATTGTTTAACATCACTGACTTCAATCATTGGTTTTTTTTCATCTTTTCGAGTAATCGAAAGGCTAATTTGCTCTGCTGCCATACGGTTACGCCATAACCAACGACCACTTAAGATATTAATAGCATAACGCTTAGCTAGTGCTGTCAATCCTTGCGTTTGAATATAACCCTGCGTTGTTTTTTCTAGTTCTTTTTGATATTCGATATCATTACATACTGATGGTTTACCTAAAAATGGCAACACTTTACAGCTCCATGTAACTACCAAAGTATCTTTATCGGCATCTAACGAAGCGACATCTACCGTTTGTAAATTTGGTTTTTGTATTTCAGCATCTAATTTGGTTGGATCGTTTGCCACTGCATTTTTAAGACGATTTGAAATAGTGCCTCGAACTGATTTTTCAGTAACTACAACAGGGGATAATTTATTGGTATCCGTACTACTTTGCTGTGCAAAAATTGCATCTGAAATATCAAAACTACGTTCAAAAGCAAGTACGCTTGCCGTTGTCATTTTATCTTTACTCATAATGTATTCCTTAGCCTATAATTTTCTAAATTTACTTAATTAGTTTCTTGATTGATAATATAAATTTCTGCATCATTAGATTGCAATTCACTGCATTTATAACGCCAAAAAGCCTGTGATAAACTCTCTTTCAAGCGTAAGGGAAAGACCCATTTACCAAGCCCATAAATACACTCCACAAATTGCGTGGCATGCTCATTACTGCGCGCATGTTCAACCTTACCTGCTGAAAATAACGGTGAAATAGCTTGATAGCCCAAATGTAAAGGGACAAGCCAACCACGACCTTGCTTAACCGATGTGGTTTGCCAGTGATCTTTTTCTTGTGGATGATGATGCAACATCGCTGTTTCAATCAGGGCATCAAGCGCTGTAGCATTAGGATCTTGTTGCTGTAATTCAGCAGTAATATCTTGCAAATCTTGTGGTGCTTCAACTAAAACAAATGCGGGTAATAGTGCATTGATTAAGTTTTTATTTGATTCTGATGCAGAATATAGTGCGACTGATTCAATATCAACAACCTGCCCACCAGCAACACGCTGCTGGTAAAGTTTTTGTTTCATCTGTTGGATAAATGCTTGCTGTTCATCTGCATCATCTAATGTTTCACGATCTTCAATTTTTACCTCAACAAGCAATGAAACATCTAGATGAACTCGCCCTTCTTCAATAATTGAACGAGTACTACCATTTTTAGCTAATGGATTGCGTGTTAATCGAAAAGTATAATCCGCATAGTTGTTTGGTCGATAAACTTGTACATCACATTCATGACATGCAATTAACACACCATCTAAGTAAATAGGATTTTCTGATTCAATTTTACGACTTAAAGCATGAATAGCGCCTAGAAACCCCGAAATAGCTGGGAATCCATAGGTTAATGGGCTAGAAATCGCATTGGCATTATGAATTTTGACATGATCAAATAATAAATAAAAACGTAATGATGCCATTAAAAGATCCCCTCCCTTTTACGTTGACTTGCTTTTACCGCTGCATTAAATTCACGGCGCCATTCGCTAAATTCAGGATCAGCAAATTGTTGTTTAAAATTTTTAAATTTTTCTTTTAAAATAGTTTGAATCCAAAAAGCAAATTGCTTTTCTAATTCTTGTTGCCAATCGCTTTGTTCATATCTTATTTTAAAATCGGTTTCGCCATCCAACATGACTCGTTTTGGATCAAGCCAAAGTTGTTGAGTTAGATTTAGTGAGGATTCCCTACTCCAACCAGCCCTTTTGGTCATTTGGATATGCGCAACGAACTTAAGAATTAATGTTAAGATGACAAAAAAAGCCTCTTTTCTACTGTTTCTCACAACAAAAATATTTTTTTTTGCTTCAACAGTATCAAATAATAACTTAAAACCATATCGACAATAATATTGAAATGAACTATTAAAAATGGTTTCTTGAAAATTTGTAATTGATGGAAACTGAGGTTTTTGAAATTTAGGTGGCATGGAAGGTAACAAAAAATTACGCCCCATTTGACTACCAATAAGTTGGCTTGCATTTTGAGCATTACTGCCACCCAGTTTAACAACGGCTAAATCATGAAAAGAAAAATAAGATTGATACTCAACATCCTTTTTTTTACGTAATTCTCGTGCATTTTTATTTTCTTCCGAAAATCGGGTTTGCACCTTCTGATAAACCAAATGGCACAAAGCACTAGGATGTAGTGGAATCAATAAGCGGTAATTATTTTCATGCTGTGACAAATAAGTTTCTTCACTATTCGGCCAGAAAATTTGCTTATTAAGTTCCGAAGCCTGCGCATCACTCCAATTATCTCTAAGTAACTGCTGAAAATTTTCCAAATAAAGAGCAGATTTATTTTTATCATCAGATAAAGCTTCTTGAACAGCAGGGTGATTATTAATAATAAGCTGTAAAATTGTTATATCATTTTTAACGACTTGGTTTAAAAGCCCAAATATATCTAAAGCCGCAGCACCACTGGCATCAAAAGGCAAAGTGTTCACTGTAGCAGATGATACTAAATTATTCAGATTATTAGGCTTTATCTGTGTATTGTAATTTGCGTTACAAGCCTTCGAGCTCGGGTGAACTCCTTTAGCTATATGGGTAGCAATAAGAAGCCATGAAATACGACGAATAGCTGCATCTTCCATCCACGTTTCAAAATCAAACCGTTTAGCAAGTTCAGCTAACTTTTGCTGAGCTTCATTCACTGCGACCTGATCGCCTAACTCTTTTGCTTTTTCTAGCTTAGACGTTTCAGTTTTATAATTACTATTATTGGCAAGCCGTTGTTGCAGAAAATCTAAAATTACTTTTCTTATATCTTGCCAAGCTATGTCATTCATTGCCTCTCCTTATTTATTTTAAATTTTAATATAATTAGAATAAAATAATCTTTGCTAAAAATCAAGCAAATAACACAAAAAATAATCTAAAAATAAAGTATAAAAAAGAAAGAAACAAAGAAAAATTTAATACTTAACAGGTGTGTCAAATCAAAAACAAAAAAATAATTTAAAAAAATCAATATGATAAATAAAACCAGCTAATTTACACTCTCCGAGATTAACACTTTTATAGACCGCTTATTCAGCGGTAAAATTCACTTCAAAGAAAAGTAAATACTTAACATTTCTCAGCAACCTATTCGGCTGTCAAAGCTCAGTATAAAAGAATTCCCTCACTTTTACTAGCAACCATTATGCACCTGACGATATTTTGTCAAAAAGTTTCAGGTAACTATGTGTTTCAGTATAAAAACAATATTCTTTTATCCTTTCTTTTCATAAAATCCTAAATAAGGATGAAAATACCAACTGCTATTACGATATAAGCTTACGCTACAAAATTCATTCGCTAATCGATATGGCGTTTTATTTGGGAAATATTCGGTTATTTTTGCTATGGCTTGCTCGACACTATTAACCAACCAAGGTTGGATATTAGGATTATCAAATGACCAGTTTTTATATTCAATTATACTATTTTGTGTATCTTCGCAGCACTCATCTGGTGTTTGCCATGCGATATCTGCATAGCTAAATTGATAATCGCCATCGTCGTCAAGTTGGCAAATATATTCATCTTGTGTCTTATCATTCTCTCTAAATGGCGAAATCGCCTGTAAATGCACACAATGGTGATGGGCTAAGCCTTGTTGCCAATAGCTGGTGACATAATTACTTTTACGGGCATTAATCGCAAAGAGATCTGCCATGACCTTATGTTCTAATTCAGCTAGCGTTAGCCCATCTTCAGGGCAAGACTTAATACGTGGAACCGCATCTATATTAACTAACTGATAAGCTGGAATTAGTTCATTTGTTTTATGGGTTTTCAGCAAGAATAATGGCTTTTCTTCAAAACCTGGTTTAGTAAAACAGGCTTTATCCGTACGATACTTAGATTCAATCGCTTTTAAATTCGATCCTAATATCGCCACATTGGCCTTTTGTGCCATTTTTTGTGGTCGATGTCGCCAGACTCGCCCCACCAACTGGATAATTGACCGCATGGATGATGGTTCGACAATCGCCCAATCATAATCGTGATCACGCCCGACTTCAGTTACAGGCGTGCCGATGACAATAAAAATATGGTTTTCTTTATCGCTGTCTTTTATGGCATCGATAATTTCAGGCTGATTAAATAATGCCAGTTCATCACTTCGATTTAAAATTCTATCAAGTTTTTCTTCTAGCTGGCTACGCAATAACAACAGTTGTCGAGCATGATAAACCACAATATGAAAAGTCGTATTATTAGATAACTTGGTTTGTGCATAAATTTGTTCTGTAAGTGAAATAACATCTTCGATATGGGCAAAACGCATTAAACCGATACTCACCTTTTTTTGCAATTTTTTATCAATTTGATGATGATCTTGATGAAATTGATAAGCTTGATCTAATAATTGTTTAGCTAGCACACCATAATTGATTTTTGGGTTTTCTGTTTTATTTTCTTGGTAATTTAATAGATCCAAAATATGCCCTTTACGGCGGATTGCACTTTGTGTTAATTGCTGAATGCGCATTGCTACAAATTGTTGATGATGATCGCTAAACATTTTAGTATCAGCAATTGGTGATATCGACTGTTCATATTCATCAAACCAACCACATACAATGGCATTATTGGCATATTGGTTATTTTGATTCCAAATTTTTCGCCCTGCTTGGTAAGCATCAAATAATCCAGCAATTAAATCAGGCGTTAAGGTTGCTGATGAGAGTAGCACTTTGCTACCAAATAACCCAGCTAAATGCACCAAGCGAGCCAGTGCAGGTAAGTCATGTTGATCAAAATCATCCGGCTCATCTAAAATCAAATCTGAGGTTAACAATCTTAACGTGGGTGCAATATATTTACCGCCTCGGGTACATTCGCTAGCTTGAATAATATGGTCAATAGTGCATGTCACAATGGGCGCATAAAGTAATTGCCGTGCTTTACTGTCTTCGATAATTGTCCCTAATTCACAATCCGCAATACCACTTTCTGCTACATCAAGATATTCATCAAGTAACGATTCGATAGATTCACTACCTTGGTTTTCTGAATCGTTTTGTTCAATGTTTTCATTACTCAGTTCAAACAAGGTTTTTGTGGCTCGCCCACCCACTAAAATCGCCAGATGTTCATCACTTAAGTGTAATCTTTCTCTTAATGCTTTACCTGTTTGCAACGTTAAAACACGTAATCCCAATGCAATGGTAAAACGCACGCCCCGTTTTGGATTTGAAAGCGCATACATAATCCGCCCATTGGCTAAGGTTTTACCACAGCCAGTCGATGCCATGTTAACACCAAAAAAGCCACATTCATCAGATTGTTGTTGATAACTTTTTGCTAAATCAAAAGCATGATTTTGCCATTGGAATCGTTTTATAGTTGTTCGTTTGGTAAAAGGTTTATGTTGATTGATTGCGGGTAATTCCGTGGTTATTTTAGGTAATAAACGAGCAAAACGGGCTGAAAAATTAGCAACACCGACCAAATGATCATCCAAACACTGTTTGGCTTCTTTTTGGTAATTTGTGTTGGCAATCAGTATTGCCCTATTTTTTTTTGCCTCGTCATTTGATAAAGATAAACTTGAGTAGTTATGATCAGCCACCATTAAGCTTAAACGTGAAATATGCAATGAAAACGCGTCAATATTAGCCAATTGCATTAAAGGAATATGGTTTAGGGCTTTGGTTGCATAACGGCTTAATTTTTTAAGCCAAGGTTGGCTTAAGGTGATATCACTTTTTAGTTGCCAAAAATCGTTGGGTGAAGTGTGTTGACTATGACTATTTTTAACCCATTTATCAATTGCCTTAAATGTTTTATAAAAACTTTGGATAGTTAAGCCCGATATATCAAAATCTCCTTTTTGTACATTTTTAACATCATCCGTTAATGAGTCCGGTAAAAACGGCATTCGATGATGCGACACAATGAGCCACGCGATCCACTGCGCCAATAAAGGCAGTTGAGTAAGATCATTTTTGTCGACTTGGGTGAGCTGTTTGTACCAATTAGGATTCTGTTGTCGATATTCAGTAAAATTCGCTAATCGATCAAATAAGGCTTCGTTCGTGGTGCAGTCTTGAATCATTAATAAAAATAATTGTAACGAAATCCATTCATGTCGGTAAGGATCAGCCTCCACAGCCGTTTCTGCTCGTAATTTAGATTGAAAACCAATCGTTGCTTTACCTAAATCATGAAGTAGTGCCGCTATGGTTGTAATTAATTGAATGGTGGTTGCATATTGCCAACAATTTTCGCTGTCACTGCGTAAAATATTACGTTTAGTACGATTAGTTGGGACTCGTCCCTCTTGATTAAACTGACTGCGATCGCCCACAATCCACAAAAGTTCAGTTAAATTTTTACCATGTGTCCAATAACATGCAACAGCAGTATTTTTTCGTGCAGTTTTACGTAATAATTTATAGAGCGTTTGTAGCCCTGCTTCGGTCATTGGGCTTTGCCATGTTCGTTCACCGCAGCGCTCAGCGAACTGATCGATAATCCGCCTTGTTTCGGTTAAGGCATTTTTTTTACATTGACTAACAAGTAAAATATTCATATTTGATCTGCTATCTGTTTTAAAGTATCAATTATCCTATCAAGTGCACCTAATTGAGCAAATTGCGCAATACATGCCATACGAAATTCTTTTTCACTATCGCCTTGTTTGGCTGATAAAAAGGCCTGAGGTAATACAATGCCATCTTTAATAATATCTGCCGCATCAAAAACTAATCCACCCCGGCGAGTTTTTCCGTGTAAAATAGCAAGTCCATGAGGGAGACCTAACACCCAACAAGCCGTTGCGCCAAGTCCATAGGCTAAATAGTTACCATGATCTAAAAATTGATTAGCGGGATCATGACTCTTGCCTCGTGTGCCTTGTTCCCGTTTAAATTTGTCATCTTGTAAGGTTAATTGATTTGCCATGCTATAAAGACGTTTGCTAATTCGCCCTTCTGCGGCTAAAAGTGCTTGGCTATTATCAACATCGGTAAATTGTTCTGTTGCATCAGTAAGAATATGCGCCAACTGCGTTTTATCAATATCCCAATCAAATTGCGGCCAACACTCACTAATAATATTAAGCCGTGTTTGTTGCAATAATTTAGCTGCTTGTAATCGACGTTCATCATCAAACCAAAATTGACACCAGCTTTGTAGGTATTCCGTCGGGCGATATTCACTTTGTGGCGAAAAAAATTGACAAGCGAATTCAGATTCGGTTGATGAAAATAGAGGCGTTCCGCCTCCACCACAAAAGCCAATCATGACACCTGCCCGTGAAAGCTCTCGCACTGCCGCTTGCGTTAATGATGTTCCCGTGCCTAATAAAATACAGGTAGTATTAGCTATTGGGATATTCCAATATAACGATTGTTGACCTTGCTCAGTGACATATTCGACTCGCCCGCCATTAACCAAAACACGGCAATGCTCTAAATAATAAATATTGGCACGCTTGGAATGTATGATCGTTTTTAGATCAGAAGAATGAATCATATCCATGATAATAACTAATTAAATTGATTGAAATATAGCAAATAAATTAACATTATTCTGTATCAAAAACGAGCATTTTATTGTTTATTAAGAACAATTTCATGATTTCTAAGTTATTATATTGTGGATGGAATTTTTAAAGACGAGTGATACTCGTCTTTATCTTTGTGATTAGCAATAAAGTTGCTGTAATGGCGTTACAGTTTGTGCCGGATCGTAATCTAGCGCTGCAGTTGTAGCATAAGCAGCATTCATCGTGGTATCGTAATGTACCTTATATTGAATGGCACTTCGACGTAATACTTTTGAGGCTTCAATAGCTGCTCGTCCAGAGGTGGTATTAAGAATATAGCTATATTCGCCATTTTTTATATGGTCATGGATATTTGGTCGCCCTTCGTTTTCTTTTTTTACGACTTGGCATGGTATATTTGCTTGTTGTAATACCTTTGCCGTGCCAATAGTTGCATCAATACTAAACCCATGAGTAATTAACCGTTTAGCTACCTCTAACAGCCTTGTTTTATCCTGATCGCGAACCGATAATAATGCTTTCCCTGATTTTTTCATATTGGATAAACTACCTAGCTGAGCTTTAGCAAAGGCTTCAGCAAAGGTTTTACCAATTCCCATTACTTCACCTGTTGAGCGCATTTCAGGACCTAATATTGGGTCGACACCACTGAATTTATTAAACGGTAATACCACTTCTTTTACCGAATAATACGGAGGAATCACCTCTTTAGTCACATTTTGCTTGGCAAGTGATTGTCCCGTCATAACGCGAGCCGCTATTTTCGCCAATGGTAAACCAGTTGCTTTTGAGACAAAAGGTACAGTACGAGCTGCACGAGGATTGATTTCGATCAAATAAATTTGATTATCTTTCACCGCAAATTGCCCATTCATTAAACCTTTTACATTGAGTTCAAGTGCTAATTGTTTGGCTTGTTGTCGTAGTTTGTCTAAAATATCTGCAGTTAATGTGTGTGTTGGTAGTGAGCAAGCGGAATCACCAGAGTGAATGCCTGCTTGTTCAATATGTTCCATAATGCCACCAATCAGGATTTGCTCACCATCAGCAATTACATCAATATCAACTTCAATTGCATCATCTAAAAAGTGATCGAGTAAAACAGGCGCATTATTCGATTCGCTTACGGCTGTTTTAAAATAACGACGTAAATCTTGTTCATTATAAACAATTTCCATTGATCGACCACCTAATACATAAGAAGGTCTAACCACTAATGGATAACCTATTTTTTCTGCTTCAATGACAGCCTCATTAATATCGGTCACTGTGGCGTTGACAGGTTGTTTTAATTTCAGTTTATCGACGACTTCTTGAAAGCGTTTACGATCTTCGGCTTTATCTATAGCATCAGGTGAGGTACCAATAATTGGTAGCCCTGCTGCTTCAAGCGCACGAGCAAGTTTTAGCGGTGTTTGCCCACCGTATTGCACAATAACACCATCTGGTTTTTCAACATGTGCAATTTCAAGCACATCTTCAAGCGTAACTGGCTCAAAATAGAGGCGGTCAGAAGTATCGTAATCGGTTGAAACCGTTTCGGGATTACAGTTAACCATAATGGTCTCATAACCATCCTCACGCAGTGCCAATGCCGCATGTACACAGCAATAATCAAACTCAATACCTTGTCCAATCCGATTAGGACCACCACCAAGGATCATAATTTTTTTACGGCTAAATTGAGGATTAGCTTCACACTCTTGCTCATAGGTTGAATAAAGATAAGCGGTATCTGTTGCAAATTCAGCCGCACAGGTATCAACACGTTTATAAACAGGGTGAATTTGATATTGATGGCGTAAATCGCGAACAGCTTGTTCTGTGGTATTAAGTAGTTTGGCAATGCGTAAATCTAAAAAACCTTTACGTTTTAATTGCCATAATGTTTCTTGATCAAGTTGCGCAAGTGATTGTTCCTTTAGCTTGTTTTCAAGGTTAACCAACTCTTCAATTTGTACTAAAAACCAACGATCAATATTGGTAAGTAAAAAGATATCTTCTAAGCTCAATCCTGCCCTAAAAGCATCAGCAATATACCAAATCCGATCAGCGCCCGCTTCTTGGAGCTCATAACAAATTTTGGTGATATTTTTTTCATCAGTATAATTATCAATTTTAGGATCAAATCCTGAAGCGCCAACTTCAAGCCCTCGCAACGCTTTTTGTATTGATTCTTGGAAGGTACGCCCAATGGCCATCACTTCACCAACTGATTTCATTTGTGTGGTTAAACGATCGTTACAACCAGCAAATTTTTCAAAATTAAAGCGTGGAATTTTGGTAACAACATAATCAATTGACGGTTCAAATGAAGCGGGGGTTTTTCCGCCTGTTATATCATTAGATAATTCATCAAGCGTATAACCGACAGCCAGTTTGGCGGCGATTTTCGCGATAGGAAAGCCCGTTGCTTTCGAAGCTAAGGCAGATGATCGTGACACCCGTGGATTCATCTCAATAACAATTAATCGCCCTGTCTTTGGATCAACCGAAAATTGTACATTGGAGCCACCAGTTTCAACACCAATTTCACGCAGTACCGCGATCGAAGCGTTACGCATGATTTGGTATTCTTTATCAGTCAAGGTTTGTGCCGGAGCCACCGTAATTGAATCACCTGTATGAATACCCATTGGATCAAAGTTTTCAATTGAACAAACAATAATGCAGTTATCATTTTTGTCTCGAACTACTTCCATTTCATATTCTTTCCAACCAATTAATGATTCATCAATAAGTAGTTCATTGGTTGGCGAAAGATCAAGTCCTCGAGTACAAATTTCGTCAAACTCTTCGGTATTATAAGCAATACCGCCACCGGTGCCCCCCATGGTAAATGATGGACGAATAATGCAAGGAAAACCAACTTGATCAAGAACGGCGTAAGCATCTTTAAGCGAATGAGCAATCCCTGAGCGAGCGGTATCAAGACCAATTTTTTTCATCGCCTCATCAAAGCGTTTTCGATCTTCGGCTTTATCGATAGCATCGGCTGTTGCACCTATCATTTCAACATTAAATTCTTTCAATACACCTTGTTTTTCAAGCTCTAATGCACAGTTTAATGCTGTTTGACCGCCCATGGTTGGTAAAATGGCGTCTGGCCTTTCTTGTTCAATAATCTTACGAACGCTTGTCCAATGAATGGGTTCAATATAAGTGGCATCAGCCATTTCAGGATCTGTCATGATAGTGGCTGGATTAGAGTTAACTAAAATAACACGATAACCTTCTTCACGCAGCGCTTTACAGGCTTGAGCACCAGAATAATCAAA
This sequence comes from Gilliamella sp. Occ3-1, assembly GCF_001690655.1. Taxonomy (GTDB): domain Bacteria; phylum Pseudomonadota; class Gammaproteobacteria; order Enterobacterales; family Orbaceae; genus Gilliamella; species Gilliamella apicola_P. The sequence goes on along the minus strand of NZ_LZHQ01000004.1, from coordinate 10,043 downwards.
TTCACATGCTTGACCAATAACAATTGGACCAGCACCAATAATTAGTATACTTTTTATATCTGTTCGCTTAGCCATGATTATTGCTCCTGCTTATAAATTTTAATTAACTCAATAAAGTGGTCAAAAAGCGATGCTGCATCATGAGGCCCAGGACTGGCTTCGGGATGGCCTTGAAAACTAAAAGCCGGTTTTTGATTGTGATGAATGCCTTGTAATGAACCATCGAACAGTGATTTATGCGTCGCTCGTAAATGAGCTGGTAAGCTTGCTTCATCTACAGCGAAGCCGTGATTTTGTGCAGTGATCATTACCTTATTATTTTCTAGATCTTTAACAGGATGATTACCACCATGATGACCAAACTTCATTTTGATAGTTCTAGCACCACAAGCAAGCGCAAGAAGTTGATGACCTAAACAAATGCCAAAAATAGGAATATCTGTGTTTAAAAACTGCTTAATGGCATCAATCGCATAACTGCAAGGTGCAGGATCTCCTGGGCCATTAGATAAAAAGATCCCATCGGGCTTTAAAGCAAGGACTTGTTTTGCTGTCGTTTTTGCTGGTACAACGGTTAATTTACAACCACGCTCAACTAACATTCGCAAAATATTACGTTTTACACCAAAGTCGTAAGCAACAACATGATATGGTAATTGGCTTTCTGGTTTTGGAGCAGGCTGTTGCTGTTGCCTTGTCCACATGCCCTGTGACCAAATATAACTTGTCAAACAAGTCACTTCTTTAGCTAAATCAAGCCCACTTAATCCTTTAAAATCGATTGCCTGCTGTTTAGCTATTTCGGCTTTTTCAAGTAAGGTCGTTTTGTCCGTTGCTGTTATGATGACGCCATGCTGTGCACCTTTTTCACGCAAAATACGGGTTAAGCGCCGCGTATCAATATCCGAAATGGCAATAACATTATGTTTTTTTAAATAGCTAGAAAGACAGAGTTCACTTCGATAGTTGCTAGCTAATAATGGCAAATCACGAATAATCAAACCTTTTGCATAAACTTGGTTCGATTCGGCATCGGTATCATTCGTTCCTACATTACCAATGTGCGGGTAGGTTAATGTAACCAATTGCTCACAGTAAGACGGATCGGTAAGAATTTCTTGGTAACCTGTCATTGAGGTGTTAAATACCACTTCCCCAACTGTTTGACCATCAGCACCAATTGATTTCCCGATAAATTGCGAACCATCTTGTAACATAAGGAGGGCATAAGTTTGCATGACTAAAAGATCCTTTGAATGAATTATCATGAATTTTGAATAAAAATTCAATTTTACCTAGCTGCAAAGATACAATATTTGGTCATTTTATTACACTTTTTTGTACAAAAAAAGCAATATTATAAAAATTATTTTAATAATTAAGTCTAATTTTTGAGACTTACCTCAGAATAAAGGTAAAATGTTAGAGTTATTATGATGTTTAACTTGAATTTGCATAATTATTCAAATAGAATCACTTAAATCATTACGGTTATTAGGAGCTATATCATGCACGGTTTTTATCAGCGTCATTTTTTACGATTACTCGATTTTACCCCTACCGAAATCAATCAATTAATTAATCTTGCTATCGAATTAAAACAAGCCAAACAACAAGGGCAAGAACAACAACATTTGATTGGTAAAAATATTGCATTAATTTTTGAGAAAGACTCCACCCGTACGCGTTGTGCTTTTGAGGTTGGTGCATTTGATCAAGGTGCAAATGTCACTTATTTAGGACCAAGTGGTAGTCAAATCGGTCATAAAGAATCAATTGCGGATACCGCACGCGTGCTGGGTCGAATGTATGACGGTATTGAGTATCGTGGTTATGGCCAAGAGATCGTTGAAACATTAGCCCAATATGCTGGTGTACCAGTATGGAATGGCTTAACGACCGAAGCACATCCAACCCAAATTTTAGCCGATTTTATGACAATGAAAGAGCATATAGGCAATCGCCCATTAAGTAGCATTAAATTTGCCTATTTAGGCGATGCCCGTAATAACATGGGAAATTCGTTAATGGAAGGTGCGGCTTTAATGGGAATGGAAATTCGTTTAGTTGCACCAAAGGCCTGTCATCCCGAAGCCGAACTAGTACAAAAGTGCCAAGATATAGCAAAAAATACGGGTGCAAAAATTATCTTAACCGAAGATGTTGCCAAAGGAGTTAAAGACGTCGACTTTTTATATACTGATGTATGGGTATCAATGGGTGAGCCTAAGGAAGTTTGGGATGAGCGTGTTAAATTATTAACACCTTATCAAGTGAATGAAAATGTTATTAAACTTACCAATAATCCAAATGTCAAATTCATGCACTGTTTACCCGCTTTTCATGATATGAACACTACCGTCGGTAAACAGATGGCAACTCAATATGGTTTAACCAATGGACTTGAAGTGACTAATGATGTGTTTGAATCTGAACATAGTATTGTTTTTGATGAAGCCGAAAACAGGCTACATACCATTAAAGCGGTAATGGTTGCAACTTTAGCCAAAGATGAATAATATTGCCATAATCGATACTTAAATGCTTAGCTAAAAAATTAGGCACTTTCTTTTTGCCGGCTTAATGTCGGCAAATTTTATTTAAAAGAATATTAGATTATGACAAAACAAGAACGAAATAAAGATTTTAAAAAATTCCTCAAGTTAACCAATCCCATTCATTTTTTAGCTGTAGGACTAGGTAGTGGTTTATCTCCAATTATGCCGGGAACAATGGGATCGTTAATGGCGATTCCACTTTGGCTATTATTTTATGGTTTACAACCAGCTTTATACTGGGTATTTATTTTAGTGACTTTTATTTTTGGTTGTTTTATTTGTCAAAAAACATCGGATGATACCCATACGCACGATTCAGGGCATATAGTATGGGATGAATTTGTTGGCATGTGGATCACCCTATTTTTTATTCCACAACTTTCTGTTATGTGGATTGCGATAGCCTTTGTAGCATTTAGGATTTTTGACATGGCAAAACCGTGGCCAATTCGTTGGTTTGATAAACGTATACCTGGCGGTTTTGGTATTATGGTGGATGATGTGATTGCAGCTATCTTTTCATCATTCACCGTTTATATCATGACATTGGTTATTTAAGATGTAATCTTATACTAAAACGCATACTTTCCTGAAAGTTTTTTACAAAAATAGATTAAAACATCTTTTGCGACCATCCTAACTTAGTCGAAAGATTATTAAAATAATCATAATCTTTGGTATGAATTAAATTAAATTCATATAAAGATCGGCGAATAATCACATCTTGCGTTGGTTTGACCGGTAAAATAATTTGGCTATCACAGGCAATATTTAAATCAAGCGCAGTAGTTGGAAATTTAAGATGAATTGGGTTATTGCCTTTGATAACCAAAGGTCTAACTGCTAACGAATGCGGAAACATTGGCGTAATAATTAATGCATCTAAATGAGGCGCTAAAATAGGACCTCCTGCCGATAACGAGTAAGCGGTAGAGCCTGTTGGCGTTGCAATAATTAACCCATCAGCTCGCTGTGAAAACGCATTACGTTCATTAATGTAAACATCATAGTCAATCATATGCGCTACAGTGTTAGGAGTGACGACAATTTCGTTTACGGCGAAACTCGAATTAATCAAATTACCATTATCATAAATGGAAACTTCTAATAAGAAACGAGGATCCTCCTCATATTCACCGGCAATAACAGAACTTAATTGTTCAATTACTTGTTCATGCGAGATATCCGTTAAGAAACCGAGATTACCTCGATTAACACCAATCACTTTGATTTTATAGTGTGACAAGTACCTAGCTGAACGTAGCATATTTCCATCACCACCCACAACAATGGCTAGGTCAGCTTGTTCACCAATTGCTTCTAACGAAGCGTAATGGCTAACTGGAAATTGAATATGATCCGCTAAGCGATCTTCAACTAGCACATGAATACCAAGACTAACAAGCCAATCATAAAGCACTTGATGAGTTTCGATTGCCTCTAATTTACGAGGAAGTCCAATGAGACCAATGCATTTAAAAGGTGTATTCATAAAATATCCTTGTTATTCTTTTATATAAACGATATGTATTTTTTCGTCACAGGTCAAAAAATTACATATCAATTTACTGATAAGCTTGTAATCATAAAAATTGTCCCCATAATAACCGTAATTCACTAAGTTTTCGACTACATTATTTGGAGTACCTTATGACAGAGCAAGATAAAAATATGTCAGAAAATGAAACTAACATTGACACACCAGCTGAAGAAACAACAGAGCAAGAAGCTCCAGTGCAACCAAGTCTAGAAGAGCAATTAAACGCAAAAGATGCACGTATTGTAGAGCTAGAACAAGCATTACAGTTAGCTAAAAAAAATGAAAGCGAAGCCATGATTCGTGCGCGAGCTGAAATTGATAATGTTCGTAAACGTGTTGAACAAGATGTTGATAAAGCGCGTAAATTTGCACTAGAAAAATTTTCTAATGAATTATTACCCGTTATTGATAATTTAGAACGAGCTTTAGAATCTACAGATAAAACCAACCCTGAGCATAAAGCTACTGTTGAAGGGTTAGAGCTGACATTAAAATCATTCCTAGATACTGTCAAAAAATTTGGTATTGAAGTGATTAATACTGAAGATTCACAACTAAATCCTGATGTGCACCAAGCAATTAGTATGGTTGAATCACCAGAACATCAATCAGGTCAAATAGTAAATACCATCCAAAAAGGCTATACCTTAAATGGCCGGTTAATTCGTCCTGCGATGGTAATTGTTGCTAAATAGTTATCTTTAGATAGGTTAACCGCCAATCACTGTGGCGGTTAATTTTATTGATTCCGTTGCTCCTCACGAGCAAGTTTCTTCATTTTTTGTTCAATTCGTTGACGTTTTAATGGTGAAAGGTAATCAACAAAGAGTTTACCTTTTAAATGATCCATTTCGTGTTGGATACAGATAGCAAGTAACTCATCGGCATCAATTTCGTAAGGATTGCCATGGCGATCTAGAGCTTTAATTTTGATTTTTTCTGCTCTTGGCACAAATCCACGACAATCAGGAACCGATAAGCACCCTTCCTCAATACCCGTTTCACCTTCTTGGCTTATCACTTCAGGATTGATGATCACATAAACTTGGCTTTTATCTTCTGATACATCAATAACAATAATTTGTTCATGTACATCAACTTGGGTTGCTGCAAGCCCAATACCATTTTCGTCATACATGGTTTCGATCATGTTATCAATGATCGTTTGTAGCTCAGGGGTGAACTTGGTAACAGGCTTAGCAACTTTGCGAAGTCGCTCATCAGGAAAACGTAATACCGGTAAAATAGCCATAAATTCTTCGATCTACTCCTCAAATTTCGGGTTTATTCAAACTATTGCTCATTGTAAACATTTATCATACTGATGAATAGCCCTTATTGGCTATTGGTAGTATTTATCTTATCAATTCAAGATATCTAAATCATTTAAAACGAGTGCGGAAAGATTATGATGAGTAAATATGAATTCTTATTAAGAATTTCAATGGTTGGATATGGAAAACAAAATATTTTTGAAAAAATTGGACAGTTTTTTGCTAACGGTTTACCAATTAGCATACAAAATGTGCCTTGTTTGTTAAATAAACTAGGATTGTCGGATGTTCAAATAGTGCGTTTTTATGAAACATCATATCTTCATTTAGAACCAATACTTCAATGGTTAGAATCACCCCACCCACAAAAACACCTTATTGCTTATTGTGATAACGATTATCCTTTATTACTTAAACAAATTTGTTCTCCGCCTTTATTGTTGTTTGTTTTAGGTAATCGACAGTTATTACATTCACCTCAATTAGCTATGGTTGGAAGTCGTGAATTTAGTGAATATGGAGCACAGTGGGGACGATATTTTGCTAGTGAATTAGCTATTAATGGTTTAACAATTACCAGCGGTTTAGCGCTTGGATTAGATGCTATTTGCCATCGTGGCGCACTTGAAGTATCGGGTCATACCATCGCAGTGTTAGGCAGCGGTTTAGCAAAAATTGCACCAAGATCAAATTTAAACTTAGCCAATGATATTTTGGAGCAAGGTGGGACTATTGTGTCCGAATTTTTTCCATTTGAAAAAGCCAGATCCGTCTATTTTCCTCGTCGGAACCGAATTATTAGCGGGTTAAGTTTAGGAACTTTCGTGGTTGAAGCTTCAGAAAAAAGCGGCTCGTTAATTACTGCGCGCTATGCACTTGAACAAAATCGAGATGTATTTGCCTTACCAGGTGATATTAACAATGAAAACTGTAGTGGAACTCACTATTTAATTAAACAAGGCGCTTATTTAGTTTCTAAACCAGTTGATATTTTAGAGCATTATTATAGTTATTTATCAGCAGTAAATAGCTCGTGTAATCAGCTTAAAGAAGAACAAAATAATTCTATTTTGTATCCTGAAATTTTTGCTGTGATTCATCATCAACCTATCCCTGTTGATATTATTGCTCAACAAGTAAATATGTCGATTTCAGAAGTGAGCGTCAAATTATTAGATATGGAACTAGAAGGTTTAATAAAGACGGTAACTGGTGGTTATATTCGTAATCGAGTGATTTAAAATTCAAGATTTTTTTGTTAAAAAGTTTCAGGTAAGTATACGTTTAAGTATAAAAACCACCGATAGGTACCGGCGGTTCACACTATTTTTTATTTATCTTCAATTTCAAGAGCAATTTCAGATAGGATGATACCTGTATTATCAGCATAGACAAAATCACCCGAGAAGAAAGTCACTCCACCAAAATTAACACGAATATCAATTTCACCAATGCCTTGATCTTCAGCACCAACAGGAATAGCTGCTAGAGCTTGAATGCCAATATCGGCTTCAGCTAGATAATCAACTTGGCGAACAGCACCATAAACAATTATTCCTTCCCATTGATTTTGAACAGCAATATCTACTAGCTCTGCATCAATTAGCGCTCGACGAACAGAACCACCCCCATCAATAACAAGGATTTTTCCTGAGCCGTCTGATTGCAAAATTTCGTATAGTAAGCCGTTATCTTCAAAACATTTAACTGTTACAGCTTGACCTGAAAACGATGCTACACCACCAAAATTACTAAATATTGGTTCAACTACGTTAACATCTTCTGGGTAATAATCGCAAAGAATTGAAGTATCAAACTCCATTATCAAGTCTCCTTTTGCTGTGATATATAAGTTTATTTAGTATAACGCTAATACCAAGTAAAATGATATTAAAATTAAATAAACGTGAACTAGCTCAAAATAATCCCCAAACAATAAAGTAAATTAGTCAATAAAGCAAGTTTGACCATCTGTAATAATAAAGGTACTCCTTCTTTGTGCGTATTAAATTGAAAAACCATATAAATATGCTTAATAAATAACGGTAATGTTAATATAAACAAACCGCTCCAGATTGTTTGTAATTTATTGTATGCAAATAAACTTAGCGAACAAAATGCTATGAGTAATAGCAATAAATGATAATATCGCCCCATACATTTACCAATCATTACTACTAAAGTACGCTTATTACTTTTTCGATCTAGTTCTATATCACGAAGGTTATTGATATTAAGCACAGCAACGGATAACAAACCACAGCCTAAAGAAGGTAAAATAATGGATAAAGAGAATACCTTAGTTTGCAAGTAGAAACTACCCATGACGCCAATCAAACCAAAAAAAGTAAGTACTGATAGATCGCCAAATCCAATATAGCCGTAAGGTTTTTTACCCATGGTATAAGTTATTGCGGCAACAATAGATAATAATCCTAATAATATAAAAATAAATAATTCATAAATATTATTACAAGCAAATATAAGCAAAATCAGCCCAAATAAAATACATAAAAAAATATTAATCCATAGCGCTATTTTTAGCTGCTTAAGTGTAATTAAGCCTAATTGTATACCTCGATTATGGGCAGTAAGATTGTTTTGATCGCTACCTTTAATTTCATCTCCGTAATCATTGGCTAGATTAGAAAGAATTTGTAACAATGATGCTGTAATTAATGAAAACAGTAGTATCCAAAAACTAAATTGATGTTGCCAATAAGCTAGTGCATTACCTACTAATATCGCAGAAAGAGAAAGAGGTATGGTTTTTAACCGTAAACTAATAATCCATGGGTAAAATTTATTGTACATTCAATAACGGTATTATTTTTAGTGAAAACTATAAATCATAATAACAGGAATACTGAATCAATTCACTGTGTTAGTCATGATACTATCAATAAGTTTATATATTTGTGTGTTTTTAAACCACTATAATGAGTAAAAAGAAAAAATAGTAACACCCACAGTTAGTACAAAACTAACGTAGAAATTGATGTAGCATATTTTCGTGTTTTATATTCAATGGAATATTAATTAATGCGTTATTGAACATTTTAGTATTATAAATGAGAGCTACTCTTCGGTTATTCTCTTTGCTTGATCTAGGTTACTTAAAAGATATAAATAGAATACTTCAGTGCAATAAGTACAATCAAATTGTTCAATATAGCTGTTTTGACATGGGCTAATGATTTAAATATAATCAACAATTATATCATATAATTTTGCCTAACTGGTAAAGACCCTTCCAATAAATTCCGATCTATTATCAAACCGTATTTTTAACAGATAGCCATGGTATTGAGCTAACTTGTCCAAATATCTATGTATAATGCTTCAAGATTCAAGTCATCAATGACATTAAACGTTCTAAAGAAACTTTGATTTCTACTATTGTTACTAATCATAAAATTCATTGACCTACATTCACATTATTTATTGAGAAACAATAATTTTTCTGATGTTTGAGGTGGAAATTGCGCCTTTACTTGCCTTCCTTTTAGATATAAAGAGAAATAGTTACAAATCAATGCAGGAAGGTCGCTAAAATAAAATACCAAAAAGCAAAAAAGCCCAGCATTGCTGCTAGGCTCTCTATATTTAAAAGTCTGGCGGCACCCTACTCTCACATGGGTAATACCCACACTACCATCGGCACTACGGCGTTTCACTTCTGAGTTCGGCATGGGGTCAGGTGGGACCACCGCGCTATTACCGCCAGACATATCCTGTCTCTCTCAATCAGTATCAATATCTATTCATTATCTCATATCAATACTCATCTCTCAATCCGGAACAAACTGTTCTTTCAACTTTTAATCAACTCAATATCGCGTAACCCAAAACAACTCCGAGTTGTAAGGTTAAGACTCTCGGTTCATTAGTATCAGTTAGCTCAATGTATCACTACACTTACACACCTGACCTATCTACGTCTTAGTCTCAAACGGACCTTACTGAATCTCTTCAGGGAAAACTCATCTCAAGGCTAGTTTCGTGCTTAGATGCTTTCAGCACTTATCTATTCCGCACGTAGCTACCGGGCAATGCAATTGGCATCACAACCCGAACACCAGCGGTGCGTTCACTTCGGTCCTCTCGTACTAGAAGCAAACCCTCTCAATTTTCCTACGCCCATGGCAGATAGGGACCGAACTGTCTCACGACGTTCTAAACCCAGCTCGCGTACCACTTTAAACGGCGAACAGCCGTACCCTTGGGACCTACTTCAGCCCCAGGATGTGATGAGCCGACATCGAGGTGCCAAACACCGCCGTCGATATGAACTCTTGGGCGGTATCAGCCTGTTATCCCCGGAGTACCTTTTATCCGTTGAGCGATGGCCCTTCCATTCAGAACCACCGGATCACTATGACCTACTTTCGTACCTGCTCGAGCCGTCACTCTCGCAGTCAAGCTAGCTTTTGCCATTGCACTAACCTCCTGATGTCCGACCAGGATTAGCTAACCTTCGTGCTCCTCCGTTACTCTTTGGGAGGAGACCGCCCCAGTCAAACTACCCACCAGACAGTGTCCCTTACCTCGATTCAGAAGTATAGGTTAGAACATCAAACATTAAAGGGTGGTATTTCAAGGTCGACTCCACACACACTGGCGTGCATGCTTCTTTGCCTCCCACCTATCCTACACATTAAGGCTCAATGT
>NZ_LZHQ01000003.1 GCF_001690655.1 Gilliamella sp. Occ3-1 | reverse complement strand
TTTGATTACTTAATAACTTTAGCAACAACACCTGCACCAACAGTACGACCACCTTCACGAATCGCAAAACGTAAACCTTCTGCCATTGCAATTGGGTGAATTAAGGATACTGTCATTTTAATGTTATCTCCAGGCATTACCATCTCTACACCTTCTGGTAATTCGATAGTACCAGTTACGTCAGTTGTACGGAAGTAGAACTGTGGACGGTAACCTTTGAAGAATGGAGTGTGACGACCACCTTCATCTTTGCTTAAAATATACACTTCTGATTCAAAATCAGTATGTGGAGTGATTGAACCTGGTTTTGCAAGTACTTGACCTCGTTCGATTTCTTCACGTTTTGTACCACGTAGTAATACACCAACGTTTTCACCTGCACGACCTTCGTCTAGCAATTTACGGAACATTTCAACACCAGTACAAGTTGTTTTAGTAGTTGGCTTGATACCAACAATTTCAACTTCTTCACCAACTTTAATTACACCGCGTTCAACACGACCAGTTACTACTGTACCACGTCCTGAAATTGAGAATACGTCTTCAATTGGTAATAGGAATGGTTTGTCGATATCACGCTCTGGCTCTGGAATATAGCTATCTAATGCTTCTGCTAATTCAACAATTTTGTCTTCCCATGCTGCATCGCCTTCTAACGCTTTAAGCGCAGAACCACGAATTACTGGTGTATCATCACCTGGGAAATCATATTGAGATAGAAGTTCACGTACTTCCATTTCAACTAATTCTAATAATTCTTCGTCATCAACCATATCACATTTATTTAAGAATACGATGATGTAAGGAACACCTACTTGACGACCTAAAAGGATGTGTTCACGAGTTTGTGGCATAGGACCATCTGTTGCTGCCACTACTAAGATAGCACCATCCATTTGTGCAGCACCAGTGATCATGTTTTTAACATAGTCAGCATGGCCTGGGCAGTCTACGTGTGCATAGTGACGAGTTGGTGTATCGTATTCAACGTGTGAAGTGTTGATGGTGATACCACGTGCTTTTTCTTCCGGTGCGTTATCGATTTGATCGAATGCACGAGCTTGACCGCCGTATTTTTTTGCAAGTACAGCTGTAATTGCAGCTGTTAAAGTTGTTTTCCCGTGGTCAACGTGGCCGATTGTACCAACGTTAACGTGGGGTTTTGTACGTTCAAATTTTTCTTTAGACATTTATTGTCCCTCAAATGTAATACAAATCGGTGGTGAATCACCACATTAACCAAGTATCATATTTAATATCAACATAATACTAACTTAAAATTAGCTCTGAATGATAACAGATAAAGTTACCAAGTGACAAGCTCTAAAACAGGCAAATTTGATATTTTTAGAAGCTTAGGAAATTATGAGATTAACAAGAATGGTGCTGATAGGCAGATTTGAACTGCCGACCTCACCCTTACCAAGGGTGCGCTCTACCAACTGAGCTATATCAGCAATTGGAGCGGGCAGCGGGAATCGAACCCGCATCATCAGCTTGGAAGGCTGAGGTAATAGCCATTATACGATGCCCGCATGTTCAAACTCGGCTACCTAAATGCTTCAATTAGCTATTGCTAATATTAGATGATGGTGGTGGGGGAAGGATTCGAACCTTCGAAGTGTGACACGGCAGATTTACAGTCTGCTCCCTTTGGCCGCTCGGGAACCCCACCCCGAATCTTTATAAATTTGTCTACTTAGGAAAATGGTGCCGGCTGCCGGAATCGAACTGGCGACCTACTGATTACAAGTCAGTTGCTCTACCTACTGAGCTAAGCCGGCCTAAGTGCTGCGCATTATGAACTAGAACATTTAACCTTGCAAGCAAAAAAAACAAATTTTATTTTGTTTGCTTAAAAATAAATCAAAATCATAAAAAAACCCCAAAATATATGCTTATTTCAGGGTTTTATTCAGTTCAAAATAAACTTATGTTATTTCTTTTTAGCTACTTTCTTTTTGGTTGTTCCTACACCTTTAGCCGCTGTTTGTACAGCTACATCTTCGCTAAGATCGCCTTTGTCTTGATATGCACGACCATAATAAGTATCAAGAAGGATCTGTTTTAGCTCCGCAATTAGAGGATAACGTGGATTTGCACCAGTACATTGGTCATCAAAAGCATCAACAGCAAGCTGATCAACTTGAGCCAAAAAGACCTTTTCATCCACACCAAATTCTTTAATAGAAAATGGAATATCAAGATCTTTTCTAAGTTGATCTAACCAACCAATTAATTTCTCGACTTTCTTTTCATCATTATCCGTAGCAGCGGTTAGACCTAAATGATCAGCAATTTCTGCATAACGGCTAACTGCTTTAGGATAACCATATTGGCTAAATGTACCTTGTTTAGTCGGTTTATCGGTTGCATTAAAGCGAACAACATTACTAATTAACATCGCATTAGCAACACCATGAGGAATATGGAACGCTGCACCAATTTTATGAGCTATTGAGTGACAAACACCAAGGAATGCTTGAGCAAAAGCAACACCAGCTAACGTTGCAGCACTATGCACTTTTTCTCGAGCAATAGGATTTTTAGCCCCTTCTCTATAACTTGCTGGTAAATAAGCTTTAAGTATGCTTAGCGCTTGTAGCGCTTGCCCATCAGAAAACTCACTTGCCATAACTGATACGTAAGCTTCTAAAGCATGCGTTACGGCATCATAGCCTCCAGCTGCACAAAGTGAACGAGGCATATTCATCACTAAGTTCGCATCAACTATTGCCATATTAGGCGTAATAGCATAATCCGCTAATGGATATTTTTGACCTGTTGCATCATCAGTAACAACGGCAAATGGAGTTACTTCAGAGCCTGTACCTGATGTGGTTGTTACACAAATTAATTTTGCTTTTTGCCCCATATTTGGGAAGTGGCAAGCACGTTTACGAATATCCATAAAACGTAATGCTAGTTCTTCGAATTTAGTTTCTGGATGCTCATATAAAACCCACATGATTTTAGCAGCATCCATTGGTGAACCACCACCCAACGCAATAATTGTATCCGGTTGGAATGCTTGCATTGAATCAGTCCCCTTACGCACGACACTTAATGTTGGATCTGCTTCAACATCAAAGAAAGTTTCACAAATAACACCTTGTGCTTCTAATTGATCAGTGATTTGTTTTGAGTAACCGTTATTAAATAGAAATTTATCTGTTACCAAAAATACACGTTTTGCACCTTGCTCAACCACTTCACTTAAAGCAACTGGTAGTGAGCCACGTTTAAAATAGATAGAACTTGGTAGTTTGTGCCATAACATATTTTCTGCTCTCTTAGCGATTGTTTTCTTATTGATTAAGTGCTTCGGTCCAACATTTTCAGATACCGAGTTACCACCCCAAGAACCACATCCTAATGTTAAAGATGGCGCTAAATCAAAATTATATAAATCACCAATACCACCATGAGCCGCCGGTTGATTTATTAAAATACGGCAAGTTTTCATTTTACTACCAAAATAAGCAATACGTTCACGATTGCTATCTTGATCAGTATAAAGGACTGAAGTGTGCCCCATTCCACCCATTTCAACCAATTTTTCTGCTTTATCAACAGCTTCAGAGAAATCTTTAGCCCTGAACATAGCAAGCGTTGGAGAAAGTTTTTCGTGGGCAAACGGTTCAGATAAATCAACTTTACTTACTTCGCCAACAAGTACTTTCGAACCAGCTGGAACTTTAAGACCAGCCATTTCAGCAATTTTAGTTGCTGGCTGACCAACAATATTGGCATTTAAGGCGCCTTTGTCGTTTAAAATAATACCTTGTACTGCTTCAGTTTCTTTAGCATTTAAGACATATGCACCATATTGAGTTAATAAGCGACGTACTTCATCATAGACAGAATCAACAACAACAATTGCTTGTTCTGATGCACAGATCATCCCGTTATCAAATGTCTTAGACATAAGTACTGAGGCAACAGCACGTTTCAAATCAGCTGTTTCATCTATAACAACTGGTGTATTACCTGCACCAACACCTAACGCAGGTTTACCTGAACTATAAGCCGCTTTTACCATGCCTGGTCCACCGGTTGCTAAAATAGCAGACACATCATCGTGGTGCATTAATGCATTTGATAATTCGATAGATGGCTCGTCAATCCAACCAATAATATCTTTTGGTGCACCAGCTTTAATTGCGGCATCTAATACAATTCGAGCAGCTTCAATAGTTGATTTTTTAGCTCGAGGATGTGGAGAGAAGACAATTGCATTGCGAGTTTTTAAGCTAATTAATGATTTAAAAATCGCAGTTGAAGTTGGGTTAGTTGTTGGAACAATTCCACAAATAATACCAAGTGGCTCTGCTATAGTAATAGTACCGAATGGTTCATTTTCAGCAACGACTCCACAAGTCTTATCGTGACGATATTTATTTAAAATATACTCAGCGGCAAAAAGGTTTTTTATGACCTTATCTTCGACAATTCCCATTCCTGACTCTGCAACAGCTTGTTGCGCAAGTGGAATACGTGCCGCAGCGGCGGCTGTTGCAGCTGCTACAAAGATTTTGTCGACTTGTTCTTGAGTATAAGTTGAATAAGTCTCCTGCGCCTTTTTGACTCGATCCATTAACTCATTTAACTCATTCATGTTAGTTACTGCCATAGATTTCTCCTTGAAATTAAAAAATAAATCGGGATCCGTTTGGCGTCTTCCTTGAAACTATTTAATGCTTAAGCATAATGACAAAACGAAATTGACGTTATCGTAAATCAGATTTTTACTTTATACAATAATATATTGAATAAAAAAAAGCATGTTACGAAAAGTAAATAATTTTTTATGTATTTAATCACTAAAAAAGAAATAGATATAAAAGACAACCACTTTCACTCAAAAGTGGTTATTATTAATGGAATTTATTATGGAAGAAAAAGGACTAGTTTTAAAAATTATGTGTTACACAATTTATTTAGCACATAACTAACCGCCACAAAACCAAAGGTGGCTGTAACTGTTGTAATTGCGCCAAACCCTGACTCACAATCCATTTTTTTAGGACCATCTGCTTCACTTTTTGTTAAGCATACTTGTCCATTTTTAGAAGGATACGTTAATTGCTCAGTCGAAAATACACAAGGAATGCCGTATTTACCTTTACTATCTTTATTTAATTTATAATTATGCTTTAGTTTCTCTCGTAACTTCGCTACCAATGGATCTTGAATTGTCTTTGCTAAATCTGAAATTTTAATTTGGGTTGGATCTTTTTGCCCACCAGCTCCACCAATGGTAATCACTTTCAATTTTTGTCGCTTACAATATGCAAGCACAGCCGCTTTATCGTATACACTATCAATTGCTTCAATAATATAGTGATAACGGTGGGATTGCTTTGTTCCTAAATATTTGCCAACATTACTCGCATTAATAAAATCATCAATTTCATTTACGATACATTCAGGATTAATTTGTAAAATACGTTCAGCCATAACTGATGTTTTAGCTTTGCCAATATTGGATTTTAACGCATGAATTTGGCGATTTGTATTTGTTACACAAACATCATCCATATCAATTAAAGTAATTTGACCAATACCGCTACGCGCTAGCGATTCAGCAATCCAAGAGCCTACACCACCAATACCAATTACACAAATATGCGCTTGCGAAAAACATTGCAAAGCCGACTGACCATAAAGCCTAGCTATACCGCTAAAACGTTGAAAGTAAGATTCTTTATTCATCAATAATTAATAATAGTGTTTTATACTAAAACAACTACTCTCCTGAAACTTTTTTACAAATTATAACTGTAATATTTTTTATATAAAGAACTTATCAATAAGTATTAGAGATATTATACCTTTCACGAATAAAAAACCAAATTCATAACTTTTATAAAGGTCAACTACATCATCCCGATGATGAGCAATCGGTAGGATATTATTTGTCATTAATTGTATTCGTTCAAATTATTAATTTTTCCTACAATAAACATTGTTAACTATGATTACTTAAAAGGAAAAAATGAATGCGCAAACCAAAAAAACTACTTAATGATCCAAATAATGTAAGACAAGAAGTTATGCAAGGGTTAATTTATGCCTATCAAGGAAAATTAACTGCAATTTCAGATCATTGTGCCGTTTACGGCAACCATATTGCAAGCGATCAAGTTGTTATTGTCTCGGGCGGTGGCAGTGGGCATGAACCAACCTTCGCTGGATTCATCGGTAAAGGCGGTATTGATGGCTGTGCTGTTGGTGAAGTTTTCACATCCCCATCACCAGATCAAATCATTGAAGTAACCAAAACTATAGAAAAAGGAAAAGGTGTACTATTTTTATATGGCAACTATTCTGGAGATGGAATGAATTTTGATATTTCAGCTGAAATACTGGCTGAAAACAATATTATTACTAAAACAATTCGTGCTACTGATGATATTGCTTCAGCGCCATTATCAAAGATTTCCGATCGTCGAGGTGTAGCGGGTATTATGTTTTTATTCAAAATTGCTGGTGCTGCGGCACAATTTGAAAAATACGATCTAGAAAGTCTTCATCAAGTAGTATCAAAAGCTAACAATAATGTTCGTACTATAGGGGTAGCCCTAGATGGATGCGCATTACCTCAGTCCAGTAAATTCAATTTTGAGTTAAAAGATAACGAAATTGAAATTGGTATCGGTATCCATGGTGAAGCGGGATTACGCCGGCAAGAGATAACATCATCTGATGAGGTTGTTAAAGATATGATAAACCACCTCTGTGATGATTTACCTTTTAAAAAAGGCGACCGAGTGTGTGTACTAATTAACAATTTGGGCGCACTTAGTAATACCGAGCTGTTCGTCATAACACGTAAAGTAGGTATTGAACTTGATAATCGAGGCATAATCAGCCACGATGTTGTTGTTGGTCATTTTTGTACGTCGCTTGAAATGTCGGGCTTTTCAATTACCTTAATGAAGTTAGATGAAGAACTTCAACATCTTTATGATTTACCTTGCAAAACACTAGGATGGAGAAAATAAAATGAATTTATCACAAATTCGCAAAATGATGTTATTCACTGCCGAAAAAATGGTTGAAAGTGAGCCAACATTAACATCTTTAGATCAAATTGTGGGAGATGGTGACCATGGCATCGGTGTGAAACGTGGATTCGCTGCGATCATTGCGTTACTACAAGATGAAAAATTTCAACCAACTAATATAGGTGATTTTTTTATCCAAATTGGCACAAAATTAATGACAAGTATGGGCGGAGCCTCAGGGGCAATTTTTGGTACTTTATTTAGAGCGGGAGGAAAAAGTATTACTGGAATCACAGTATTTGATTCCAATGCACTATCAAAACTACTTAATGAAGGTTGGCAGGCTGTTTATCAACGTGGCAACGCTAAACCTGGAGATAAGACCATGGTTGATGCCTTAGCCGCTAGTGCAACAACAGCAAGTCTATTAACTACTTTGAAGTTAAATGATGCACTACCTAAAATAGCACAATCAGCTATGGAAGGCGCAGAAAAAACGAAACAAATGATCGCTGTATTTGGTCGAGCTAAAAATTTAGGTGAACGAGCAATTGGTCATATGGATCCTGGTTCGGTTTCAATGGCGTATATTTTGAAATTCATGAATGAATATATTCAAACCCAATAAAAAAAGATCCGCCGATGATATTGGCGGATTTATTATAAAGATATAGATAAAATAAATTTACAAATAATATTAAAAATGCCTAATAACTCAAACAACTTCTAGCACATTTAAAATAAAAACCTTTCGTTACTCACTGTTTTTCAATTAACGCATTAAAATTAATAGACTAAAAATTATTTTTAAACTTAATTTGCGAAGGATACGCCCAGCTTTGTAACTCCTCTGAAGAGAATCCTCCGGGATCTTTGCCTCCATTAATAAGCAGAGAGTGATAGTAAATTTCAGCCATTTCTTCAATATAAGCGGCTTTTAATACAGCTTCATAAGGGTCTTTATCTACAGCAATAGCACCATGTTTTTCCATCAGAATCGCATCAGCTCTTTTTATGGATCCTATAACGCTATTTGAAAGATCTGGAGTTCCTGGTCTTCCATAGGGTGCAACAGGAATAACACTATCTTTTAAATTAAGAATTGCACATTCATAAACAACAGCGGGAATAGGTCTAGCTAATACAGCAAATGAAGTTGCAAAAATAGAATGAGTATGCGAAATAGCAAAAATATCTGGGCGAGCTTTATAAATCTCAAGATGCATTAAACATTCACTCGTTGGTCTCAATCCAGAATCAGCTTCAATAACATTTGCATCAAGATCCATTACAACTATATCCCGAATTGTTAACAATTTTTTATCAATTGTTGTTGGCGTAACAAGTACATACCCTGTTTCTTTATCACGAACACTAGAATTACCGGCTTTATGTTTACACAATCCCCACTCACTAGATTTTTTAGCCATATCGACCACGTATTGTTTTTGTGTTTCTAACATTTTATAACTCCTATTTTGACAAAATATTTCATTGATAATTGGTAAATAATTCCCAGATTTCATTGCTATTTTTGGCATTTCGTATGCGAGTTGCGCCTTCATTTAATTCTAATAATTCGTTTAATTGGGCAAGTGCTTTAAGATGTTTTTGTGGATTATTTGTTGCTAAAACAACAATTAAATCAGCCTTCATATAACCACAAATATTGATTTTTTCAGATAATTTAAGTAGAGACATAGAAACTTTATTCACACCATCATCAATACCAGCATGAGCAATAATTAAGCCATTAACCAACATAATATAAGGTTGTTCAAATTGGATTTTATTAACCATTCTTTCAAGATAATAACTTTCTATGGATTGGTTATTTAATAGTGGCTGAGCAGCCAATGCCAATGCCTCTTGCCATGTTATATCAACCTTTTCTGTAATATTGATATGTTCTTTTTGCATTAAATCGGCTAATGAGGGAACTTCCTGTTGTGCTATTCGTACTGGGTTATCATTCACTTCATCGTTATAAAGATATGCAGTTAATTCCTTTTGTAAGGCTTTTTGATCTTTGATATTGGTGTATTTTTCAATAATTAACATAAGTTCTTCTACTTGAATTATGCTCTGATCAATACCTTGTAAAGCACCAATCACTTGATTTCGAAAAGCATTTTTATGGGAATTATTAAGTAAAGGATTGACAATAAATAACAATTTATCGGTAGATAAATATGAGGTAGAAAAAACAATATCGTAATAGTGATTATATTTTTCAAACTCACGTTTAGACATAACATCAGAAAAATGTAATTCCGGGAGTAACACTTGTAAAGTTAAATAAAGATAAGTTGAAACAGTTGCACTATTTTCACAAACAAAAATAGCTATCTTTTTAGTTTTAATTTGATTGATCAAACCTTCTCGAGTTAACCAACCACCAAATAATACAGTAATAAAAGCGGCCTCTTCATCTGGCATATTACAATGTAAAATTTTTTCAAAAGGACAAATCGCTTTTCGAACCATTTCATGTAAATGACCAAACTCTTGTAATACGATGCCATATACACTATCAATATTGTTAATATGATAACGAATACGATAATAAGCTGGTTTCCAATGCTGATATATACGTTCAATCAGTTCGCTTTTATCTTGAAAAGCTATACAACTGATCCGTTCAAAATTATTAATAACATCAACGACACTTTCTAACAATACCGCATCTAAATGAAAATATTTATCAGATATTGTTTGTATATTGGAACTTTGAACTAATACCATTAAAAAAATTTGTTCATTAATATCTGTAATACCGAATTTTTTGATCAACTTTTTCAATAATTGAAAATCTCGACTATTGGCAGCTTCAGCATAATTTTCAGGTAAACGTTTAATTTTTTTATCTGTTTCTATTCGCTGTAGTATAAAACAAATAAAATAAGTCAACTCTTGCAACTGCTCATCAGTAAAAACAATTTTCAATTTTCTTTCTATTTCACTAAAAACCTGTCCTACTTGTTCTAAATGCCCTTGAGTAATAATCTCATTTTCTCTAAAAATTTTATCAGCTATTGGCATACTGATAATTCTACGAATCAATTTTAGTAACAAATAACGTTTGTCGATTTCATCACCGATGATACGATATCCATTCTCACGGTCATAGCTGATTTGTAAATGATATTGAACAATCATTGCTTGTACTTTTTTAATATCATTTATAACTGTATTTTGGCTGACAGTAAGAGACGAAGAAAGATGTATTAATGACAACCTTCCTGTTCTAATTAACAAAAAAAACAGAAGCAAATGAATACGTTCATCTTCTGAATAAATATAACGTCCAATAGCAAGAGATACTGGTTCATCCCTAAATGTTTCGATCACTAATTTTGGAACACTAAATTTACCAGTCTTAAATCGTCTAATTAACCCAAAATTAGATGATTCAAGAAAATCATTAATTTTCTTAACGGTGTAACTAAGCTGTTTGCGGGTTAGCCCAAATTCAGATTGAAGTTCAACTCCACTAATGTTTGGATTATGAATTAATGCTTTTAATACAGCATGAATTCGCTTATCGACAACCATATAATAATTACCTTATCGTTCGTTGCCTGATGGTAATTAACATTACTATCAGATTTACTGCAAATTATGTTCAACGAATACTTTAACTTTCATTTATTCATTATTTTTTTTCGCTACATCTTGTATGACTTCTTTTCGTAGCTCACGTGCATAAAAGAAATAACCCACACACCAATAAACAGTAAAAATCAATGGCACAAAATAACCTTGCAAACATTGCCAAATAAATGAAAAAGCATAGGTAAAAACAGGTGCATCAATAGAACTATTTGAAATTAACTGATTAGATGGAATATCAATAGCTTTAGTGATTAATCCCAAATTGGTAATAATCGGTGCAAATTGAGTTCCGATAAATAAAAAGAATGGCACTCCAATAATGGCCAAAATTACCATCCTCAATGTGTTTCCTTTAGTTAGAATATAAGCAGGAACAATAAGAGCAACATTAATAATACCAGCAAAAGGCAGAATTTTGTTACCAGGTAAAATAACAGCCCAAATTAAGGTAAAAGGAATAGCAACTATTACTGTAAACCAAATCTCGCTCGCCCCCCCCATAAATGGCCAATCTAAACCAACAAATAATTTGCGACCAGCAAAACGTTTATTCATATAATCACTAATCGCCTCAGAAATCGGCGATAGTGCTTGCATAAATAACTTAGAGATCATTGGAAATAACATAAGAGCAGTAGCAGCTTGTACCCCAAGCATTAAAATAGCTGCAACATCATAACCAGCAATAATCCCAAAAGTAACACCTAATAAAAATCCAATAACATGATTTTCAGCAAATACGCCAATCTTTGAGCGTAATGTTGCTGCATCCATCGGTTTATTTAAAATAGGTATTTTCCGTAGTAACAGATCAAAAGGATAATAAATTGCACTGAAAAACAACATTCTATGAGTACAAGTTACACTAGGAATACTGGTTAGTTTTTCGATTCGATGCTGATTAATATCACCAGAATTAAGTTCTAGTATGATCTGCAAAGTAGTAATAATAAAAGCAACAGCTAAAGCCATAACAGAACCTAAAATTGGAGTAGTTACAGCAACAACAATAAAAGCTGTAAAAATTTTCCCCCACACATTCCATAAGTCAGCGTTAAAAGTATCCGTCTTTTTTAAGACTAGCATTAAAATATTGACTCCTACTTGCAAAGGAAACATAAGAAAAGCATACGGCCAAGCCCAAGATACATTTGCCATAGTAGTCCAGCCACCATCAACAATGCTAAGTTCAATACCAGTTCGTTCCATCATGGTCTGCGCTGCTGAACCAATAGCACCAACCATAAATCCAATCAACATACTCATACCGACAAATGCAACACCTAAAGTAATAGCAGCGGAAGCGCTATCTCTAAATTTCATACGCACAATTAAACCAGCAATTAGCATAATGAATGGTACAAAAACTGGTGCGCCCAAGTTCAAAATATAATTTATAATTGTTTCTAGAAACCCCATAACTGCACTCCTACTTACAGGCATCGATAATTTTTTGTAGTTCTGATTCCATATTTATCCCTGTTAAAAATGCAATACCATTGATGACGGGAATAGGGTACTGTTTTTCAATTTTAGTTATCACTATATAAGCAGCACTATTTTTAATGTGAGTATCAACAGATTTAAGATCAACTACTTCCACCTTTATCTCATCAAGGTTACGTTCTTTTAGTAAACGAGTAACCTTACTAGCGACGGTTTGTGATGTAGCTACTCCGCTGCCACATGCAACAATAACTTTTTTCATAATGCCTCCTTATAAATTTATATTCGACGTCAACAGTGTAAAAATTTCATGTTTAGTTTCTGCGTAATAAAGTGCTTCTAAAAAATGTGAATTCACAAAACAGGTTATCAACTTTTGCAATAAATCAATATGCTCATTTTTTTGATTAAATCCGAGTAAAAAGACAAAATTAGCTCTTAATACATTGTCATTATTAGCCATTTCACACCATGGAATCGTACCTTTAGCTCGAGCAAAATAGATAAAAGGTCTAATAACATGCTCAACATCAGTATGGGGCATTGCAACAACATAAGGTTCTGTTGGTAGTGCAGTTGGGAATAATGATTCTCTTTTTTTTATTGCGCCTAAAAAGGAATGATTCACATAGCCACCACTTTTTAAAATAGGAAACGTAAAATCGAAAAATTGATTAGTATTCTGAAAGTTTTTATCTAAAAGAATCAAATCTTCAAAAAACATTTGCCCGTTAGATTCATTTCCCATTTCGTCCTCCATCATAATGTGATCTGCAACTTTATAAAAATGTTAATAATTTGCTATTTCGTGAAATAAATCATTACTAATTTGATATCACTAATTTTAGGAAATTAAGATAAAAGAAACGAATGGATTTGATACCAAATAATATCCAAGATATTGCTCATCATAGGGATTATTATGTTGAAACAATTATTGAGTAGGAATTAAAAATGTATTTTACGAAAATGACAAACAGATTAATTTTTGATATTCCGCCTATTTTAGTGTAGGCGAAATAAGAGAAATAAATATATTAGTTTTTAAATGAATGAATTGGAGCGGGAATTCTTCCACCTCGATTAATAAAATCACATGAACTAAATTTGTTTACTGACATAACGGGAGCATGGCCAAGTAAACCACCAAATTCAATGTTATCTCCTACTTTTAATCCCTCGGCTGGAATAATTCGCACAGCTGTTGTTTTGTGGTTAATCACCCCTATTGCAGCCTCATCTGCAATAATAGCCGAAATAGTTTCAGCTGGCGTATCGCCTGGAATTGCAATCATATCCAGTCCAACGGAACAAACACAGGTCATTGCTTCTAGTTTTTCAAGATTAAGTGCACCGTTATTTACAGCATCAATCATACCAGCATCTTCCGAAACAGGAATAAATGCACCGCTTAATCCGCCAACATGGCCACAAGCCATTACTCCACCTTTTTTAACCGCATCGTTTAGCATAGCTAGTGCTGCAGTTGTACCGTGTGTACCAACTGCTTCTAATCCCATTTCTTCTAAAATGTGTGCAACCGAATCACCAATTGCTGGGGTTGGAGCTAACGATAAATCGACAATACCAAATTTAACGCCTAAACGTTCAGAAGCCTCTTTACCAACCAGTTGCCCCATACGAGTAATTTTAAATGCAGTTTTTTTGATAGTCTCAGCTACAACATCAAATGGCTGACCTTTGACTTTTTCAAGTGCTCGCTTAACTACACCAGGACCACTGACACCAACGTTAATGACGCAATCAGCTTCCCCTACGCCATGAAAGGCACCTGCCATAAATGGATTATCTTCAACAGCATTAGCAAACACAACTAACTTAGCACAGGCCATGCTACTATTATCAGCTGTTAATTGCGCGGCTTCTTTGATGACATTTCCCATTTGCTTTACTGCATCCATGTTGATCCCCGTTTGTGTAGAGCCAACATTTACCGAAGAGCAAACTCGTTCAGTCTGTGCAAGTGCTTGGGGAATTGATTTAATTAAAATTTCATCCCCTTTATGGTAACCTTTTTGTACCAGTGCTGAAAATCCACCAATAAAGTTAACACCAACTGCTTTGGCCGCTTCGTCCAAAGTTTTAGCAAACGCTACATAATCTTTATCATCACTAGCACCGGCAATTAAAGATATTGGCGTAACAGAAATACGCTTATTGATTATTGGAATACCGAATTCTGAAGTAATCTGATCACCTACTTTAACAAGATCTTTTGCCAGACGTGTAATTTTGTTATAAATCTTTTGGCGTGCTTTTTCACCATCACTATCTATACAATCAAGAAGAGAAATACCCATGGTTATTGTGCGGATATCAAGTTTTTCTTCCTCAATCATTTTAATGGTTTCGAGGATCTGTTTTGTTTCCATTAGTATTATC
Source organism: Gilliamella sp. Occ3-1 (assembly GCF_001690655.1). GTDB lineage: Bacteria > Pseudomonadota > Gammaproteobacteria > Enterobacterales > Orbaceae > Gilliamella > Gilliamella apicola_P. The sequence goes on along the minus strand of NZ_LZHQ01000003.1, from coordinate 35,523 downwards.
CTTTTATTAAAATATAGAATTAATATTATAAACGATGCATAGCATCAAAAATTTCTTCTCTTTGAAGATTAACTTTAACTTTTAGATTTTCACCTGTTTGCATCAACACAGTTTTTACTTCATCAAATGACACATTAATTTTAGATAGGTCAAGTAACATAATCATCGTAAAATACTCATCCATGATAGTTTGGCTGACATCTAAAATATTAATATCTAATTCATATAACTTTTGGCTAATACCAGCAATAATACCTGTTTGATCTTTACCAATTACCGTTAAAATGGTTTTCATAACACTACTCCGCACAAAAAATAGACAATTAAATAATATTTATTGAGCTAACTATAATAGCATCTTCAAAAATTATCGAAATAGGAGTAGATTGTTTTTTTCAGTAAAAATGTAAACACAAGAACTAAAAAGAGCAACTTATGGTAAATTTCTCGAAATCCACAAAATTGGATCATGTTTGTTACGATATCCGTGGTCCAATTCTAGAGCATGCAAAACGACTGGAAGAAGAAGGTCAAACTATCCTGAAACTCAATATTGGTAACCCAGCGCCTTTCGGTTTTGCTGCGCCTGATGAATTATTAATTGATGTGATTAGAAACTTACCTTCCTCACAAGGATATTCCGATTCTAAAGGCCTTTATTCTGCCCGTAAAGCAATCATGCAGTATTATCAAGCTCGCGGAATTAATAGTTTAGATGTTGAAGATATTTACATCGGTAATGGTGTATCAGAATTAATCGTTCAATCCATGCAGGCTTTACTAAATAGTGGTGATGAAGTACTTGTACCTATGCCCGATTACCCATTATGGACAGCGGCTATTAGTTTGTCTGGAGGGAGCGCTGTGCACTATCTTTGCGATGAAGAAGCAAATTGGTCACCTGATATTGAAGATATTAAACGGAAAATAACTCCAAACACTAAAGGAATAGTAATTATTAATCCTAACAACCCGACAGGCGCTGTTTATAGTAAAGAAGTATTACTTGAGATCGCTGAAATCGCTCGTCAAAATAATCTAATCATCTTCGCTGATGAGATTTACGATAAAATTTTATATGATGATGCAGTGCATTATTCAATTGCCGCATTGGCACCCGATTTATTTGTCATTACCATGTGTGGCCTATCAAAAACTTATCGAGTTGCTGGTTTTAGGCAAGGCTGGATGGCGCTTTGTGGTCCAAAAAACCATGTAAAAGGCTATATTGAAGGCTTAAATATGCTAGCTTCAATGCGTTTATGTGCCAATGTGCCATTACAACATGCTATTCAAGGAGCGCTAGGAGGCTACCAAAGCATCAATGAATTTATTGTTCCTGGAGGTCGCTTATATGATCAATGTATGTTGGCATGGCGTTTACTTAATGAAATCCCTGGGGTTTCATGTACTAAACCACAAGGTGCTTTGTATCTATTTCCAAAATTAGATCAGAAAAAATTCAACATCCATAACGACCAAAAACTTGTATTAGATTTTTTGTTACAAGAAAAAGTATTACTTGTACAAGGAACCGGCTTTAATTGGCATAAACCGGATCACGTTAGAATTGTTGCTTTACCTCATTCCGGTCAACTAGAAGACGCTATTGGGAGATTTGCTCATTTTTTATCTTCCTATAAGCAATAAATCGCTTATTAATGAATCCCCAGTTTCAACTGGGATAATTCCAATAACTCAGTCAGAATAGATTTATAAAACTATACATGTATCTTCAAAACTTTTCTCAATCTTTTTAGTTTTTGATTCTAATGCAGGTAGAAGTTCTTTTTCTATAATGTCTATTTGTTCTTGCAATTTATTTACACCTATATAAATAGCCATACTACCTTTAGCCATTTCATCATGGATATGAGCAACTTATCGATAGAAACGCTGTGCATTACGCAATAACTCTGGCGAAATACCTAACGTTATGGTTAAAAATTTCATATTTTCAAACTAAACAGCATTGTTAATGTCCTTGATTAGTTACTAAATACGCCCTCTATAATTGTCGCGGTAAGAATAGAAAAATTGACTGTTCCAAAACTGCCTTTTAATTTCATCCATTTGTTCCACGCCTTAAGATTTGACCTTAACTTGTCAATTTAAGTTATTTGGTACCAAATAAAAAAGCGCTATTAATAGCGCTTTAGATTAAAAATTACTGTACTTATTTTTTAAGTTCAGCAATTCTTTTACGAATATTGTTTGCTCGATCAGCTGAAGATGGATGGCTACTTAAGATTGAAGCGTCACCACCACCTAATTTATCAAATGCAGATGCAAGTCCTGCTGGATTAATTTTTTTCTTAACTAAGAAATCGAATGAATAATTATCCGCATCTTGTTCTTGTTTTTGTGAAAATTGAGAGTGAATTACTGCTGATGCTAAAGCCCCTAATTTAGACTTTGATAGTGAGACTACTGCAGCATTACCTGATGACGCTGCTACATCATGTGCAATTTCGGTTGCATAAGCAACTTGCATTGCTTTCTTACTATGACCTAAAGCAACATGACCTAATTCGTGACCTAAAACGCCTTGAATTTCGTTATCAGTCATCATATCCATTAGACCACTATAAACACGAACACAACCATTAGCCATTGCCCATGCATTAACATCTTTAGTGATGTATACTTTATAGTTAATTGCTGTTCCATCTAAATTATTCCCAATCGCTTTAGCAATTTTATTTAATCGTTTAGTATAAGCGCTTTTTGCTGGAGCAATTTTTGATTGTGCATCCATTTCAGCACATGATTGTTGACTTAATGCTTTCACATCATTATCACTTAGAGTAGCAGCTTTCAAACCTTTCATGCCAAGACTAGTTAAGTCATCTACACTCATATTTTTACAACCAACTAGTGACATTGCAGCAACTAAAGGAAATGCAGCTAACAATGTTTTTTGATGTTTATTCATAGTTCTTTCCTTACATTAATACAAATTTAAATAGCCTAACTTCCGTTAGGCGGCTAAATTCTAACGCAACTTTCTTAATAATCAACAAATAATTACTTGATTAGACATTATCAGGGATTTAGACTAGTGCCTCATTTTTGAGGAACATGATTATGCAGCTATCCGACTTTGATTTTTATCTTCCAAAAGAGCTAATTGCCAAACATCCTTCAGAAACCAGAAGTGCATGTAAACTTTTATCACTTAATAGTCACACAGGTAAAATTGAAGATAATGTTTTTACTGATATTATTGATAAAATCAATCCTGGGGATTTACTTATTTTTAATAATACTAAAGTTATTCCTGCTCGCCTATATGGAAAAAAGGCTTCGGGTGGAAAAATTGAAGTATTAATTGAAAGAATATTAGATAATAACCGAGCCCTTGCGCATATTAAGGCATCCAAATCACCCAAAGCCGGTGCTGAACTAATATTAGGTGAAAATGACCCTATTAAGGTTACCATGCTAACACGTCACGATGCTTTATTTGAATTGCAATTTCCAAATGATGTTCTTAGTATTTTAAATAAAATAGGTCATATTCCATTACCGCCATATATTGATCGTCCTGATAATGAACAAGATTGGGAAGTTTATCAAACAGTGTATAGTAAAGTGCCAGGAGCCGTTGCTGCACCCACGGCAGGTCTTCATTTCGATAAACCTTTATTAGAAAAACTAAAACAGAAAGGCGTCGAAATGGCATTTGTCACTTTACACGTTGGAGCAGGAACATTCCAACCAGTTAGGGTTGAAAACATTGAAACCCATATTATGCACTCTGAATATGCTGAAGTGCCGGAAACTGTTGTGGAAGCGGTGTTAGCATGTAAAGCACGAAACAAAAAAGTTATTGCTGTGGGAACAACTTCTGTTCGAGCTTTAGAAAGTGCAGCACAAAAAACAGGGAAAATAGCACCTTTTTTTGCCGATACCCAAATTTTTATTTATCCTGGCTATCAATTTAAGGTCATTGATTCACTTATAACCAATTTTCATTTACCTGAATCAACTTTGATTATGCTTGTTTCTGCCTTCGCTGGTTACGAAAATACCATGAAGGCTTACCAACATGCCGTTAAAGAAAACTATCGATTTTTTAGTTATGGTGATGCTATGTTTATTACAGCACAAAATTAAAAATATTTTAAATATCAAGAAAGTAGTCAATAAAATCAAACTAAGCTCAAACTTTATTGGCTATATTAAACCTATCTATATAAATACTTATATAGTACCTAATTTTTCTAAAATACGATCAATACGTTTTATATTTGATGGATGTGATGTTGTTGTATTATTTGTTGAATGAATGGGCATTTTTTTTAACATAGTTACAAGCCCTGTTGGATTTATATTTCTGCTCATTAATAACTCCAAAGCATAATGATCGGCCTCAAACTCATATTGTTGAGCAACCTCTTTTTTTACAAGAATAACTACATCATTATTGGTTATCTCAACGTAAGGGGCTAGTCTAAATGATTTTATAGCATGTTTAAGAGCAATATGTGCTTGTTCATGAGCTAAAACTGCCTGTAATTCATTATCGTTTAATAATTTTATTAACCCACTGTTTATGCGAATACAGCCACTAGCAGTTGACCATGCATTAGGATCTGTATTTAAATAAACTTTATAATTTACTTCAATATTATTAATCTTTTTAGGTAGCGTTCCGGTTAACCTTTCAAGTTTTTGGTTGAGCCAACTATTATCATTAGCAATAACAGATCGTTTATCTGAATCAGCACACACTTGTGCGCCAATAGCCTCTATATCTTGTTCAGATAAATGTTTAATTTGCTCTGATGTAATAGTTAGTACAACCTCGTTATTTTGATTTTGACAACCAACTAATAAAATAATTGAAAAACATGATATTAAAAATAAATCAATATACCTCAAAAGCCTTAAATCCTTATCAAATATTGTTTATTGAGAACTAGCACGATAAACTAATACCGCAAATTAATGATACTATAACGTATTATAACAATAATTCTCGCCAAACTGTTTATTTGGTCGCAAGAGGTTAACTAAAAAATGAAATTTGAATTAGACAATACCGATGGACTTGCTCGTCGAGGACGTATGAAATTCGATCGTCGTGGAGTCGAATATACTGTTGAAACACCTGCATTTATGCCTGTTGGCACTTATGGCACAGTAAAAGGCATGACCCCAGAAGAGGTTACTGCAACTGGAGCGCAAATATTACTAGGCAATACATTCCATTTATGGTTAAGACCTGGACAAGAAATCATGCGAAAGCATGGTGATTTACATGATTTTATGCAGTGGCATGGCCCAATTTTAACCGATTCGGGAGGGTTTCAAGTCTTTAGTTTAGGTGATATTCGCAAAATCAAAGAGGAAGGTGTCTATTTCCGTAATCCAATTAATGGTGATTCGATTTTCTTATCACCTGAGGTTTCAATGGAAATTCAATATGATCTTGGTTCTGATATTGTGATGATTTTTGATGAATGTGCCCCGTTTCCTGCTGATTGGGATTATGTCAAAAAATCAATGGAAATGTCTTTACGTTGGGCTAAACGTAGCCGAAAGCGTTTTGATGAATTAGGCAACAAAAATGTACTCTTTGGTATTGTGCAAGGCGGAATACATCAAGAATTACGTGATATCTCAATTAAAGGATTGACCGAAATAGGCTTTGATGGCTACGCTGTTGGTGGATTAGCTGTTGGAGAGCCTAAAGCTGATATGCATCGAATTTTGGAGGGTACTTGCCCACAATTACCAGCCGATAAACCTCGTTACCTAATGGGCGTGGGTAAACCTGAAGATTTAGTTGAAGGTGTTCGTCGAGGTATTGATATGTTTGACTGTGTGATGCCAACCCGTAATGCACGTAATGGTCACTTATTTGTCACAAATGGGGTGATTAAAATTCGTAATGCAAAATATAAAGACGACACTACTCCGCTTGATCCTCATTGTGATTGTTATACTTGCAAAAATTATACTAAATCATATCTTCATCATTTAGATAAGTGCGGTGAAATTTTAGGTGCACGTTTAAATACCATCCACAATTTACGTTATTATCAACGCTTAATGGCTGAAATTCGTGAAGCTGTTGCGAATAAACGTTACGAAGATTTCGTCATTGAATTTTATCAACGAATTGGTAAAACACCAGCACCTTTACCGAAATAAGGACATAGCAGAATAAATTTTTATCGTAGGTATTGACACTTTTTAGGAAGCGCAGTATTATGCGCTTCCAACGGCGAGTAGCGCAGCTTGGTAGCGCAACTGGTTTGGGACCAGTGGGTCGGAGGTTCGAATCCTCTCTCGCCGACCAATTTTGTGAAAAAACTGTCAATTTGAGTATTTTTTATTTAGCATTGCTTTGTGCCAGCCATGTAAAAGTTGTTGAAAAAGATAGTATTGCTCGTTAGCTCAAAGCAATCCAATATATCGATAACCTTTTTTAATTACATGTTCCGACAACATATACATTGCTAAACTATCATCCAGTTCAACATTCATATTGATTAATTTATCATATTGCTTACCAATATTTATAATAGGAACAGTTTTTTTTCAGAACCACCTGTCGAATAAAATCATCCCTTTCAATATAAAAAAGCAAAATTGCCTCGATGTTATGGCTATATAGTGTATTTAATAATTATGATTCACATTTAAAGTAGTGATAAGACTCAATGATCAATACGGTATGTCCTTCTTTTGCTAGGCTTATTTGTAACGTATTAATTAATATTTGAATTGTGTGATCATGGATCTTATTGTTATAACTGCAATAACTTGATTAACAGATGCTAATGTAACAAACTAGTTACGATATTTGGTTTATAACTTAAAGCATCGACAGCTAATTGAATTTTTCCCCGAAGTCTATTAGAGACTCGCTCTGGTGTTTTTAAAGCACGAGATACTGTCATAGTTCCAACACCAGCATATTTAGCAACATCAAATAAAATAATCTGCCCATTACTTTTACGTTTTTTATATCCTGCATCTTTCATCCTAATTAACTTTCAACAATGGCAAATTAACAAGAGGTATAATAACTATACATGAAATTAGGTATCTATCCTTTTAAATCACAATTAATTAAATAATACAACTATGTTAAATAATATTATTTGATTAATTCATTAAAAATGTTACCTACATCACATAATAATTAAAAAAATTATCAATTTTGATAGCGCTATCACATTTCTTATTTTTTTTTATTTCTATTATTACGCTGTGTGTTAGTTTCTTAGTAAGATATAATTTAGCGGAGAAAAAATGTTAGCAAAATGGTTAACAAGTCAAACGGTCAACATTGTTAATTCAGTCGATGATTGGAAGGCAGCAATACAACTTTGTGCAAAACCTTTGTTAAAAAATAAAAATATTTCACCTGATTATATTCAAGCAATTTTTCATCTTCATGAATCAATTGGACCTTACTATGTATTGGCTCCAGGTATTGCCATGCCTCATGCTAGACCAGAACAAGGCGTAAACCAATTAGGCCTATCAATGCTATTAGTAAAAAAAGGAGTCAAATTTAATTCAGAAGAAAATGATCCTGTGTATTTAATTACTTTATTAGCAGCAAGTGATAGTACTAGCCACATTGAAATATTAACTAAATTGGCAGCACTATTTGGTGAAACAAATGATATCCAGAAAATTTTCAATGCACAAACCCCTGCTCAAATATTGTCTGTTATCAATCACTATTAAATTTAATTAAACTCAATAGAAGGATAAACAAAATGAAAATTATGGCAGTTTGTGGTTCAGGTCTTGGTAGTAGTTTTATGGTTGAAATGAATATAAAAAAAGTATTAAAAAAATTAAATATTGATGCAGAAGTAACTCATGCCGATCTTGCTTCTGCAACTCCAGATCAAGCTGATGTATTTGTCATAGCAAAAGATTTAGCAACCAGCTCGGGAATTCCTGCTGACAAATTAGTTATCCTTAATAACATTATTGATATCAATGATTTAGAAAATAAACTTGTTGAATTTTTTGCAAAACACTAATCAAATGATGGGGTGTTACTATGATCCAAGAAATAATAAAGTTTATTGTTGATATTCTAAAAACGCCAGCAATACTAGTTGGCTTTATTGCTATGGCAGGGCTTATTGTCCAACGCAAATCATTTGCTGATACGGTAAAAGGGACTGTCAAAACAATTTTGGGGTTTTTAGTATTAAGCGGTGGTGCTAATGTACTTATCAGTGCTATAACTCCATTAGGTATAATGTTTGAACAATCTTTTCAATTACAAGGAATTATACCTAATAACGAAGCCATTGTTTCTATGGCCTTAAATGAGTATGGTACAGCAACTGCATTAATTATGGCTTTTGGTATGATTGCCAATATCGTAGTGGCTCGATTTACACGTTTAAAATTTATTTTCTTAACTGGCCATCATACTTTCTACATGGCTTGTATGATCAGTATTATTTTAAAAGTTGCTGATTTTGATGGTTGGCAATTAGTATTTACTGGTTCATTGGTATTAGGTCTAATTATGGCTTTCTTCCCTGCTTTAGCTCAACCACAAATGCGTAAAATTACAGGAAATGATAATGTAGCGTTTGGTCACTTTGGTACTTTAGGATATATACTAGCTGGTTATATTGGTAAATTATTCGGTAAAAATTCTCGTTCAACTGAAGATATGAATTTACCTAAAAATTTAAGCTTTTTACGTGATAGTTCAATTTCTATATCATTAACGATGATGATCATTTATTTAATTCTTTCCATATTTGCGGGTTCTGATTATGTTCAAACAAATTTAAGTAAAGGCGATAATTATCTCGTTTATGCTATTATAGAAGCTATTACCTTTGCAGCAGGCGTTTTTATTATTCTGCAGGGTGTTAGACTTATTCTTGCTGAAATTGTACCTGCATTTACTGGTTTTTCGGAAAAATTAGTTCCAAATGCCAAACCTGCCATAGATTGTCCTGTTGTTTTCCCATATGCACCAAATGCTGTTTTGATCGGTTTCTTATTTAGCTTTCTTGGCGGATTAGTAGGTCTATTTATTTTAGGTAAATTAAATACTGTACTTATACTTCCTAGTGTAGTTCCCCATTTCTTCTGTGGTGCAACAGCAGGAGTGTTTGGTAACGCTATGGGTGGTCGCCGAGGTGCAATGCTTGGTGCATTTGCTAATGGTTTACTTGTCACATTTTTACCGGTTATTTTATTACCAGTATTAGGAGCACTTGGTTTTGCAAATACCACGTTTTCGGATGTAGATTTTTGTGGAATAGGAATTATTCTTGGTAATATGGCTAACTGGTTAAATAAAGATGCAATAATGATTATTATAATCGGTATTTTTGCTTTATTAGTTGCTTATAATTATTGGGTCAAACCTAAAAAACAATAATGCTTAGTCATTAATATTATAATATCATTATGCCAGATAGATAGATCTGGCATCATTTACAATTGCAGTTTTCTCGTAGATGTACTTTAAACGGTTAAAAATGATTAGTAATAACCAAGACTTTATCAGTGTTAATGAACATATTTGTTTAAAAACTGCGACAAAAAATTATGCAACAGAATTATTCAATATTATTAATTTTAATCGAAATTATTTTAGTCAGTTTATGGCATGGCCTAACTTCGTGATAAGAAGTTGATACAGCAAATTTTTTAAATGATTGCTTTGTTAAACATCGACAAGATCAATCAAAAATTTATGTGATTTTACTCGAAGGTATTCCTGTTGGATTACTTTCCTTCAATCAAATCGATAAAGCGAATAAAACTGCTTATATCGGTTATTGGTTAGATAGCAGAGCACAAGGAAAAAGGATTATGACTCAAGCAATCCAAGTACTTACCCAATTTTATGCCCAAGAACGAATAATTAAACGCTTTATTATAAAGTGTTCAGTAGCTAATCTAAAAAGTAAGCAAGTCACTAAACGATGTGGATTTAGTTATGAAGGGCGATTAAAACAAGCTGAATATCTTAATGGTATTTTTCATGATCAAAATATTTATAGCTTGGTTTCAAATTATATTTAACTTTTTATTTAAAAAAATAAACCGACATTAGCCGGCCTATTTATTGTATTGATTTTAGAATTTAAATTAATAATTAACTATTCTTATCATTTGCCACTAACGATATAACCATAAACAATTAATCCCAAAATGATACTTATTGAAACCGTAACGATCATATATTTAGTGCTAGTATCATATTTTTTCATTTCGCCAAGTGATAGCTCTTTATTTTTATTTCTTATATGATAATAGTAATACACAGGCAAACCAATTAAGGTGACCACTATTGAAGCTATACCATTTACGGTTTGATAAATTAACATTCCGTAAATAACATATATTGCACCTAACATAGCGATGATAGGAATAATCGGATAACCAATTATTTTATAAGTTCTAGTCACATTTGGGTATTTTCTTCGAGCAATTATTACACCAATAAACGTTAGTAAATAAAACACCCAAATTGAAAACATTGATATTTCTGATAAGCGATCTGCATCAAGAAGCGTTGAATATAAAAAAGAAAAAATAACTAAAACGATAATCGCATTAACTGGTGAGCGACTTTCTTCATCAATAGTACTTAAATAACTAGCACCAATAATAGTCCCTCGTTCTCCCATGCTAAAAATTGTACGAGATAGCGTCATAATATAGCCATTAATACCACCTAAGATGGAAACCATAATACCAACTGCAACTAAATTACCACCAAAATGCCCAAACATCCGCTGTGAAGCAACCGCTGAAGCATCATGTCCTAGTGATACCATTTCTTTAACAGGAAAAATTTTGAATAATGCAATATTAATACAAGCATAAACTACAACAAGGAAGATTATGCCTAAAATTATGGCTTGGGGTAAAACTTTCGACGGATTACGGATTTCACCAGCTACCGATGCGACTTGCGCCCAACCGTCATACGCAAATAAAGTAGCTAAAATAGCAACAGCAAAAGGCGCATAGCTTTCAATCCCTTGCCCACTAGCACTGAACAATACCACTTGTCCACTACCTTTCCATAATCCAAATATAGCTAATAATAGTATTGGAATGAGTTTGCATATAGTGGCAATGGTTTGCAAATAACCTGCTTGTTTAATGCCAACTGCATTGATTGTTGCAATAAACACTAAAACGCCAGCACTCACTGCCATTCGATAAGCATCATTGATATGAAATAATAAGCAAAATACTGAGCTAAAATACCCGACTAGTGCTCCAATAAGTGAAGGCGCAAATAAGACAGTTATCATCCAACCATAAAGATGAGAAACTTTTGCTCCATAAATTTTTTCTAAATATACTAACATTCCACCAGTTCGAGGAAACATGACTCCTAGTTCACAAAGAGTTAAACCACCACAAATAGAAAATACACCACCTATTACCCAAGCTAGCAACGCAAAATTATAATCACCAGCAACTTCTAACACAGCAGGAGGTTTCATAAAAGCTCCTGCACCTAAAACCATTCCAACGACTAGTGATAATGCAGAAACTAAACCAAGATCCTTGCGCAAATTATTCTCTAAATTATGATCTGCCATGAAGTTCCTCTTGAAACATATAAAATTAATTAGCAAAATCTGATTATGATATGGATTTATTTATAAAATAACAAGAAAAGATTAACATCATTTACATAAAAACACCGATAAATCAAATAAATAATTTTTTTATTTATAAAAAAGCCAGCATATAGCCAGCTTTTTGAATTACAAATAAGGTTAATTTATTTAGACTTCTGCATTTTCATATCAACAACCATACGACCTCGAATTTTACCTGCTTTCATTTCGTCGATCATATCATTGATATCTTCCAACGGTCTTTTTTCAACTATCGGCACGACCTTTCCTTCTGCACTAAACTGAAATGCTTCTGCTAAATCTTCACGAGTTCCAACCAATGAACCTAAAACTTGAATACCATCTAACACGGTTTTAGGAATACTTAAATCCATATTTTCTGAAGGTAAACCTAAGGCGACCACACGCCCTAAAGGTCTTACTGAATTGATGGCCTGATTGAATGCTGTTTTAGTCACAGAAGTTACAACAGCACCGTGCACTCCTCCTCCAGTGTGTTCTTTAATATAAACGCCCACATCCTCAACTTTTTTAGGATTAACGACCAAATCAGCACCTAGTGTTTTACATAATTCTAATTGGCTATCGCTGTTACTAATAGCAACCACTTTATTATTAAACACTTTTTTACCATATTCGACAGCAAGTGTTCCCAAACCGCCAATCCCAAATACTGCAAGCCATTGTCCTGGTTTAGTAGCAGCCACTTTAATACCTTTATAGGTAGTCACACCAGCACAAGTTACACTTGTTGCTTGTGCAGGATCGAGCCCTTCTGGCACTTTAACCGCATAATCAGCTTTAACAATGCACTGCTCTGCCATGCCTCCATCAACAGTATATCCTGAGTTTAATGCATTACGACAAAACGTTTCTTGCCCAGAAATACAATATTCACAAGTACCACAACCAGCATGGAACCAAGCAATACTAACCCGATCACCAACTTTTAAGCTTTTTACATCTGGGGCAACTTTAATCACAATTCCTACACCTTCGTGCCCAATAACACGACCTGGTTTTTTACCAAAATCGCCAGCTGCAACATGAAGATCAGTATGACAAAGGCCACAATACTCAACATCAACTAAGGCCTCTCCTGCTTCTAAAGAACGAATAGAAATATCTTTGATTTCGACTTTACCATCGCACTCTTGCTTAATAACTGCCGCTTTCATTTTTTCTCCTAAATAATTTTAAAGTTAAAACATGATTACTTATCATTCTAAACTAATTATTTTTGAAAAATATGAGTAATTTCACAATTTCATTAAATAACATTGATTATTTAATCATCCACACTGAAATGTACAATTTAATAAAACTTTCTTACAAAATAAGAATAATTTAACCATTAAAATAGTAATCGACTATTTTGAAATTATCGAATTAAAAAAATAAGATACAATCGATAGCTCATACATGAATTATTTGATCAATAATACCATTACACAACAATTGAATTTATTAAAATTATGCATATCGTTAAAACTAGCACAAATGATTAATAAACAACCAAATAAAAAAACTACAATAACACATCTTACTAAACGGAGAGCTATAAAATGGCGAAAAAATGTATTTCTCGTGGTAAATTTACACGTATGCAGCAGTTATCAAACCAAGATGGTATTATTGCAGCATTAGCGATCGATCAACGCGGTTCAATGGTTAAAATGATGGAATCTGCTGTGGGGAAAGATCGTTATCATATCGATATGGTGTATGAATTTAAAGAACTTATCTCTCAAGAATTAACTAAATATGTTAGTGCAATATTGTTAGATGAAGAATATGGTTTTAAAGGCATGGCAGCTAAAAATAGCAATGCTGGATTAATCATGTCATACGAAAAAACAGGATATGATGCTAGTACTCCAGGACGATTACCCGATATTTTGCCTGAGGATTCATTACAACGCCTAATAAAAAAAGGTGCCGATGCTGCAAAAGTATTGGTTTATTATAATCCAGATGATCCTCAAGATATTTTAGACAAAAAACATGCTTTTTTAGAACGTTTAGGCAATGAAGCTAGAGCTGCTGATATTCCTGTATTTGTTGAACCGATTGTATATGATAACGTGATAACCGATGATAAAAGTCCTGAATTTGCAAAAATTAAACCTCAAAAAGTCATCAATACAATAAAAGAGTTCACTAAAGAGCAGTATTATATTGATATTTTAAAAGTCGAAGTTCCCGTATTGTTTAAGAATGTAGAAGGCTTTAACGACAACAATGTAGTTGTTTACACACAAAAACAAGCTGCTGACTATTTTAAACAAGCAAGTGAAGTAGCAACCCGCCCTTTTATCTATTTAAGTGCTGGCGTACCAACAAAGACCTTCCACCAAGAACTTATTTTTGCTGGTAAAAATGGCGCTAAATATAGCGGCATCCTTGGAGGTAGAGCAACATGGTTTGAAGGTGTTGCGGCCTATGCTAATGGAGGCAAAGAAGGTTTAAAACTTTGGTTAGATCAAACTGGTCGTGAAAATGTTGAGCATCTCAATAAGATATTAAAACAATATGCAACACCTTGGTACGATATCTATGGTGGTAAAGATAATATTGAAGTGATTGATGTTAAATTAGGTAATTAATTGCTAAAACAAAAAAGAACAGGTTTATTCCTATTTTTCCTGTTCTTTTTAATACCTCGTTTTAGAACCATGATTTAATATCAAACAAAAATAGCAAGATCCGCATTTTTAATCATTAAATAGCTTTATCAAAAAATAGATCAACTTTACTAAATTTAGCCATTGATTGTAGGTAATCCTTAATTTTAGATGAAAAAGTTAAGCTTTTAACACACGTCAAATTCCGTAAAACTGGAAACAAACAGATATCATCTAAAGATAATTGTCCATTACATGCATCTGGTGACACAATCAATAACTCAAGTTTATTTAATATAGCAGATACGGCAGACACTAATGAATCCGTTTGCATCAAACATTCATCAAACGATCCCATTTTTTTTGATTTACTATTAACAAAAGAATCGATAGCACTTTGTGTCGCAAACTCAGCTAAACCTAGTTTTATATAACGTGGACACACTAACTTATAATCATATTGTTGCAACTGTTTTATTAAATCTGTGATATCTGGCGATCTAGGACCTGTTAAAATGGGTTTATCGCCATAATTGTTATCAACATAATCAACAATGTCTAAACTCTCAGGCATATAGCTACCATCATCTTTTTGTAAAATAGGCACCATTTTTTCACCAATCATACGCTCTGGCGATTGAAAATCATCACTCAATAATACCTGTTTTTCAACCAGTATATTTTTTAGACCAAAAATCATTCTAGCCCTAACACAAAAAGGGCAATGCTCATAAATATACAGTTTCATTTTCGCTTCCTTAAGCGTTCAACCGCCCATAATAAAAAAACTAACCCCAAAAATAATAAAAAAACAATACTTGAAGCATACAAAGCTTTGGGATAACCGATTCGTACAACATTAATAAAAGGGTATGGATATTGATTAGTATAATAACCTCGGACAAAAATATAAATGCCGTAAGATAGCATTGATAATATTGATCCTATAATGACATGAACGTTGATGCGTCTAAATGGCCCCCAAATCAGCCAACTTAATAAACCCAAAGCAGGTATAACAGCATGTAAACTTTCGTTAGTGATTTTCATTAATACATTAGGCGGGGTATGGATACCTCTTAACACTAAATTATACACAATAGCCGTTATAATCACACCAGCCAAACCATTTAAACGAATAACTTTAAAACTATATCGATTACAATTAGGGTTAACAGATAGCCACAAACAACTTAATGCCAGCATCAAATTTGATAACACCGTAAAAAAGCTATAATAATAAATTAATCGACCTATGGAAGAATTTGGTTGCCAAGGACGAAACTTTGTATGCCAATAAATATAAGTTTCCATAGCAATAATAGAAATAGCAAACAGCACAATAAAAAGATTAATACTTTGCTAAAACATAGACAGGACAAAAAACATCTAAAAACCCCTGTATATAGTAGAGCAATTAATAGAAAATATAATGCACAAAATCAATTCTTCGAAAAAATTGTCAAAAAGTTTCAGGAAAGATAGTGTTTAAGTATAAAAATTATTTTTAATAAAGAGTTATATAAATATAAAATACCACGATATAAACTTTTACGGTTATTATAAAAAGTAACTTATTGACTAAAACTGCAACTTATTGACAGCTAGTATATAATATAAAGAATAAACGTAATGTAGAGATAATTTTGATGTCTAGCCAAGATACACCTACCCAAAATAAAATGTTAATAGACTGTTTTCTAGATTCATTGTGGCTAGAAAGGAACTTAGCTGAAAATACCATTGCTTCTTATAGACTTGATTTGTTGGCACTAAGTCAATCTTTACAACAACAAAATGTCACATTCCTAACAACTCAAACGTTTAATTTACAAAACTTTTTAATGCAACGAGTAGAAGATGGGTATAAAGCAAGTAGTTCAGCACGTTTGCTTAGTGCAACTAAACGTTTTTTTCAGTATTTATATCAAGAAAATTATCGCACTGATGACCCTTCTGCAGTATTATCATCCCCCAAACTTCCTAAAAAATTACCTAAAGACTTAACTGAATCGCAAGTCGATGCGCTACTAAGGTCGCCAAGCATAGAAGACCCCATTGAACTTAGGGATAAAGCGATGTTGGAAGTACTTTATGCCACCGGCTTACGCGTATCTGAATTAGTAAATTTAGAAATTAGCAATATTAGTCTACGTCAAGGCGTAGTAAGAGTAATTGGTAAAGGTAATAAAGAGCGCTTAGTCCCACTTGGAGAAGAAGCAATTTATTGGCTTGAATATTATTTTAAATATGCCAGAAATGAGCTTTTAAAAAATGGACCTATTGATGTGCTTTTTCCAAGCCGATTAGGAAAAAAAATGACACGACAGACTTTCTGGCATCGAATTAAATATTATGCCATACTAATCGGTATCAACATTGAAGCACTTTCTCCCCATGTGCTTCGACATGCATTTGCAACACATCTACTTAATCACGGAGCGGATTTGCGCGTCGTTCAAATGTTGCTTGGGCATAGCAGTTTATCAACCACACAAATTTATACACACGTTGCAACAGAAAGGTTAAAACAGTTACATAGTAAACATCATCCTCGAGCATAGAGTTGACAAAAATAAGGATAATTGAATGAAAAAATTAGTTATATGTTTAGGCTTAGCGTTAATTTCAAGTTCAGTATTAGCAAGTAATAATGAAATTGCAAAATCTTTAGATAAATTCGGTTACGATAGCAAAGAATCAAAAATTTTTGATAGTCCAATTAAAGATTTTAAAAGCGTTAGCACGCCAGAAGGTATTGTATACATTAGTAAAGATGGTAAATACTTAATTCAAGGTTCTATTTTTGATTTACAAGGTGATGAACCAGAAAACATTGCTAACAGCATCAATCTTAGTCTAATAAAATCAATTGAAAAAGATGCCATTATTTATAAAGCTAAAAATGAAAAATACATCATTTCAGTATTTACTGATTATACTTGCCATTACTGTAAACTGTTACATGAAAATATTGATAAGTATTTAGAAGCGGGTGTTTCAGTTCACTATTTTGCATTCCCTCGTGCAGGTGCTGACAGTGATGTTGGCAAAAACATGCAATCTATTTGGAGCATGGCTGATCGCAAAGCTGCATTTGACAATGCATACAAAGGTAATACAATTTCTCCAGCAAGCAGCATGATACCTTATGTAACACAACAATTTAACGTCGGTAAAAAGTTAGGGATTGGAGGCACACCTGCAATTGTTTTACCTAACGGTCAACTTGTTTCAGGTTACGTGCCTGCAGATAAACTAATTGAATTTCTTGATCACAAAAACTAAATAAAAATTAGCAGTTATTGTTGCTAAAATTTAAATATAAAATGAAAACACATGTTAGCGCGAATGCGCTAGCATATAAATTATGAAAAAAAGTAAATTAAAACATCGCAAATTACCTGAAGTACTTCCAAAATTTTCTGATGATATTCCGTTATTATTACAACGGATTTATGCATTGCGTGGTATTACTAGCATGCAAGATCTTGATTACACCACACGCAATCTATGTAATTACGATAAACTAGATGGTATTGAAAAGGCAGTCGAAATTCTTTATTCAGTAATGAAAAATAATCAACAAATCATGATTGTTGGTGATTTTGATACTGATGGTGCCACCAGTACTGCTTTAACCGTCAGAGCCCTAAAAAATATGGGGTACCAATTTGTTGATTATATCATTCCTGATCGCTTTGATGATGGATATGGATTAAGTGTTTCAGTTGTTAAAAAAGCTATATTACAAAATGCACAACTTATTATTACCGTTGACAACGGAATATCAGCTATTGAAGCTGTAGATTTTGCCAAGCAATCAGGATTGTCAGTCATTATTACTGATCACCATTTATGCCCTGAGCTACTACCTAATGCTGATGCCATAATCAATCCTAATTTACCTAATTGTACATTTCCATCTAAGCATTTAGCTGGGGTGGGTGTAGCTTTTTACTTTATGCTGGCTTTACGAGCAAAATTACGGCAAGAAAAGTGGTTCTCCGACAATAATTTAGCTGAATATAATGCAGCAAATTTATTAGATCTAGTTGCTTTAGGCACTATTGCTGACGTGGTTAGGCTTGATCATAACAACCGTATTTTAGTTCATCAGGGTATAAACAGAATACGAGCTGGTTATTGTTGTGATGGTATCAAAGCCTTATTACAGGTATCTAAAAAAGATCTTATTAATCTTACATCTACCGATTTAGCTTTTTATATAGCGCCACGATTAAATGCAGCAGGCAGAATGGACAATATGTCATTGGGAGTTGAATTACTACTTTGTGATAATTCTGATTCAGCAATCAACAAAGCTATAGATTTGGATAATCTCAATAGTGATCGAAAGTTAATTGAGCAAATGATGCATAAAGAGGCCTTATCATTTATTCAAGAAATTGAAAAACAAAATATCACAATTCCTAATTTACTCGTGTTCCATCATCCAGAATGGCATCAAGGCATTATTGGGATCTTATCTTCACGTTTAAAAGATAAATATCATCGACCAGTCATATCTTTCGCCTCAACAGAAGATGGTTTTCTAAAAGGCTCAGGACGTTCAATTAAAGGCGTTCATTTACGCGATCTTCTTGATGAATTAAATCAGCAAAATCCTGATTTAATAATCAGTTTTGGAGGTCATGCAATGGCTGTTGGATTAACTATTCGGGAAGAAAATTTAGAACATTTTAAAAATAACTTTGAAACACTTTTAGATACACACTTAAAGCTTGATTTGCTAGAATCAATTATTGAAACTGATGGTGAAATAGATAGCCAAGATCTTACTTACGAAATCGCCAAGCGATTAAAAGAATCAGGACCATGGGGAGAAGGATTCTACACTCCCATTTTTGATGGTGAATTTATTATTCATCAACAGCGACTACTTTCAGACAAGCACCTAAAACTAGTGCTAGAATCCCAAAACGGAGGTCCACTTATTGAAGGGATAGTTTTTAATGTAAATCGACAGCAATGGCCTGATAAATCGATAAAAAATGTGAAAATAGTTTACCATTTAGATGTAGATGAATACCGCGGCAACAAAGCCCCTCTATTAATAGTTAAACATCTATGGCCTCTCGCATAAACAATCAGAATCGATTATAATTACAGAGTTGAGCTGAATTTACATCTGTTTACCAATCAAATAAGTAATGGTTGGCCTAATACTAGTGATATAAAATTTATACAACGTTAAGGATTCAAAATGCATATTCATATTCTTGGAATTTGTGGCACATTTATGGCAGGGATTGCCTTGATAGCCCGTTCTCTAGGTCATAAAGTAACGGGTTCAGATAAAAATGTTTACCCACCAATGAGTACACTTTTACAAAAAGAACACATTGATATCATTGAAGGGTATGATCCATCACAACTAACATCAAGACCTGATTTAGTCATTATCGGCAATGCGCTATCAAGAGGTAATCCTTGTGTTGAATATATTTTAGATAATAACATTCCTTATATTTCAGCACCTCAATGGTTACATGACAATGTATTACGAGATCGTTGGGTCATTGCTATTGCAGGAACTCATGGTAAAACTACAACTGCTGGGATGGTCAATTGGATTTTAGAAAAACAAGATTACAAACAAGGATTCGTTATTGGTGGTATACCGGGTAATTTTGATGTATCCGCAAGATTAGGTGAAGGCAATTATTTTGTTATTGAAGCAGATGAATATGATTGCTCGTTCTTTGATAAACGTTCAAAATTCATGCATTACTGCCCAAAAACACTTATCATGAATAATCTAGAATTTGATCATGCTGATATTTTTGATGATCTCATTTCTATTCAAAAACAATTTCACCATTTGGTTCGTTTAGTGCCAAGTAATGGATTAATTATCTCACCACAAGAAGATGTAAATTTAAAACAAGTATTAGCTAAAGGTTGTTGGAGCCAAAAAACTTTTACTGAATCTGAAAATGGCTGGCTAGCACAACGTATGAATAATGATGCGAGCCATTTTGCGGTTTACTTTAATAATAAAAAAGTTGGCGAAGTAAAATATTCATTAGTTGGCGAACATAATATGCATAACGCACTAATGGCAATTGCAGCAGCTCATAATGTAGGCATTGATCCTGTTGATGCTTGTTTAGCATTAGGTTCCTTTGTCAATGCTAAAAGAAGGTTAGAATTTTATGGTGATGTTAATAATATTGAAATCTATGATGACTTTGCTCACCACCCAACTGCAATAGTAGCCACTTTAGAAGCTTTACGTAGTAAAATAGGAGCTAATCGTCGCATTTTAGCTGTACTTGAGCCTCGCTCAAATACAATGAAATTAGGGGTATCTAAAGATGAACTAGCCCCATCACTTGGCCGTGCTGATGAAATTTTTATGTTTCAACCTGAACAATTGCCATGGTTAGTAGCCGATGTGGTTGATGCTTGTATTCAACCTGCTTACTGGACTGGCGATATCGATTTATTAGTTGAAATGATCACAAAATCAGCTAAACCAACCGATGCAATTTTAATTATGAGTAATGGTAGCTTTAATGGTATCCATAAAAAGATTTTAGAAAGATTAAAAGACAAACAAATAAAAAATCAAGAACCACTAGTTTAAAAACAATATAAATAGCAATATGAGATATGCCCATCATGTGGCATATCAAACAAAAAGGGTACTTCATGAATGAAACTACCGACATGATTGCTATGCTATGTCGTAGAATAAAATTAGCCAGAATTGAGAAAAATTTATCTCAACTAGAACTTGCGCAAAAATCCAAAATTGGCATTGCCACAATAAAACGTATTGAACAAGGCGAATCAATTACATTACAAACATTAATTTCCGTCCTCCGTGGATTAGGCGAACTTGATCAACTTAATAATTTACTTGCCTATAACGAAGTTATCCATATTGCCTCAGCAGAACAACCAAAACGAAAAAGAAAACAACGAAAAGTAAAAACTGAACGGGTAGATGTACTAACTGAAAATGATTTCTTGCGCTCTAAAGTTAATACTATGCACTGGAAACATTAAATACAATCTAATGTCTCGCCGATTTTACAATCGGCGAATTCGACAGAAAAATAGCAACAACCTAATTACAATGAACCGTAATTGCTAGCCCACCACGCGATGTTTCTCGATATTTTGCATTCATATCCTTTCCTGTTTCATACATTGTTTTAATAACTTTATCTAAAGATACTTTTGCTGCAGTAATTCGTCTTAAAGCCATTCTTGTCGCATTTATCGATTTTACTGCGGCAATGGCATTTCGCTCAATACAAGGAACCTGAACTTGGCCTGCAACTGGATCACAAGTCAAGCCTAAGTTATGCTCCATTGCTATTTCTGCCGCCATGCATACTTGTTGAGGATTACCGCCTAAAAGCTCAGCAAGTCCTGCCGCAGCCATAGAACAAGCAACGCCAACTTCCCCTTGACATCCCACTTCTGCACCAGAAATAGAAGCATTTATTTGATAAAGTTGTCCTATTGCGCCACAAGTTAGAAAGAAACGAATATAAATATCAGGTGTAACTGGATTAATAAATTTATCATAATAAGCGAGCACAGCAGGTATAATACCACATGCACCATTTGTTGGCGCAGTAACCACTCGTCCTCCTGCTGCATTTTCCTCACTAACTGCAAGCGCAAACATATTTACCCAATCAATAATCACCATTGGATCACTAATAAATTTATCCTTAGTGGTAGACAATTGACGGTATAACGAAAACGCACGACGAGGAACTTTAAGTGGTCCTGGTAATAGCCCTTCTGTATTCATACCTCGTTTGATACATTCCAAAATAGTTTGCCCAACACGAGAAAAATAGGATTCAATTTCTTCATAAGAGTGTATTTGCAACTCATTTTTCATCATAATACTAGAAATTGATAATGAGTTATCTTCACAATGTTTTAATAATTGCTCAGCTGAAGCAAATGGATAAGGAAATTTTACTGAATCCTGCTCTTGTTGACCAAACTGCTCTTCTTCAACAATCTGACCACCGCCAACAGAATAATAAGTTTTCTGAAAAACTAATTTATCGCCGCTATATGCACTCAAAGTCATACCATTTTCATGTAATGGTAAAAATTTAGAATGAAACACCATACAACTTTCCAACGGAAAATCGATTTCATAACGATCATTGTAAATAGATAACCGCTGAGTTTGGCTAAGTTTTTCGATAACACTTGGAATACTATCAATATCAACAGAATCAGGTTTTTCGCCAGCTAATCCCATAATAATAGCAATATCTGTTTGATGACCTTTGCCTGTTAACGACAAAGAGCCATAAACATCAGCCACAATTTTTGTTACTGATGCCATCATGTTATTACTGATTAGTTGATCTATGAATGCCTTCCCTGCCCTCATTGGTCCTACTGTATGTGAGCTTGAAGGTCCAATGCCAATTTTAAATATTTCAAATACCGAACTCATATTTTTCCCTTTTGATGCAAAACTTAAATTAATACTGCTATCCTAGTGATATCTTTACGAATTAACTTTTGCTAATAAAATAGCCAATAATCATCTTGCCACTTACCCCATACAGATACCTAGGTATCACTTTTGAGATTATGAAAATAAGTTTTAATACCCATTAATAGTTAATTCTTGCTATATCGGTAGATTATTTTACTAGTAGCTGTATTTACCTACCAACGAATGCCAGTAGGTTTTATATATTAAATAAACAAGTAAGTGGTAATTACCCATGAATTAAATTTTATAATAAATTATAGATAGCGGCTGAAATTGCAACTAATCCCATAACAACAATAAACACATTACTTAGCCTTCCTTTATATTTTGCTAGTACAGGTAATTTATGAATTGCATACATTGGCATTAAAAACAACAACACAGCTAAAATTGGACCACCAAGTGATTCAATAAGACCTAAAATACTTGGATTTAATGTTGCAACCCCCCAAGCAGTTACAAACATAAAGGCAATAGCTAATTTATCAAGTTTGTTTTCTGAAATTGTTTTATTACGGCTACGCAAAAATTTATTAACAACACCATTAAATCCTTCTTTACCACCTAGATAGTGACCTAAAAACGATTTAGCCATTGCAATAAATGCAATTGGAGGACCAATATACTCAATAACAGGTGAATTAAATCGATTAGCCAAATATGACAACGTTGAGATATTTTGAGCTTTTGCATCTAAAAGTTCAGCAGGCGACAAGCAAAGCGCACAACTAAAAACAAAAAACATCACTGTTACAACCATCATGATATTGCTTGCTGCAATAATTCTAGTACATTTAGGTTCAGCATAAACGTCACCATATTCTTTACGTTTAGCTACCGCTAAAGATGAAATAATTGGTGAATGATTAAATGCAAAAACCATAACAGGAATAACTAACCAAAGTGTCATTAAAATACTTTGTTCTCCGTCACTACTACCAAAAGACAAATTGGTAAAAATTTCACCATTCCACTCAGGAATTAAAAATAACGCTAAAATCATTAAAACGGCAATAAATGGAAAAACTAATATTGACATAACTTTAACAATAAGTTCTTCGCCAAAGTGAACAATTGACATTAAAAATGCAACTAAAACAAATGAAAGTAAAGCTCGTGGTAATGACTCCATTCCTAATTGATGAACCATAAAGCTATCTACTGTATTTGTAATACCAACGCTATATACTAATAATATTGGGTAAATTGCAAAAAAATAAAGTACAGTTATCCAGTTTCCTGCTGTGCGCCCAAAAGCCTCTTCAACAACAACGGTAATATCGCCATCGCGACTTTTACCTGATAATACAAATCGACACAAAGCTTGATGAGCAAAAAATGTCATAGGAAAGGCAAGAACCAACATAACCAGCAACGGAATTAACCCACCGACACCTGCATTAATTGGTAGAAAAAGTACTCCAGCACCAATCGCTGTACCATAAAGGCTAAGTATCCATAACGTATCACTTTTTCGCCATTTAGGTAATTTTGATTCTTTACATGAATCTATTACATTTTCGTTAGTCATTAACGTACTCATTTTGAACTACTCCTCAATCTAAAATTCTGCGCATATGATATCAATTTAATAACTTTTACAAAGTGATCTTTATCACACAAAAAACAAAAAATTAAATATAATCAATATGATGAAAAATATCCAATTTGATACCTAGCAAAATAAAAATTAATAAAGTATTAATATTGATACAAAAAAGTAAAACATACTGCCATTCTATAGCCAAATAATCTGTATTTAGCGACTATAATTTAAAAACATACTTTATTAATGCTGAGTTGGAGGTATTACAAGAATTCCATATTAAAAATAACAATAAAATTACTTTAGTGTTACGCTTGGTACTGCTAAACTAGCTCACATTTTTATCATATATATTTATAAATAAATTTTTTTAGGATAAATTTATGCGAACCAGTAAATATCTTCTTTCTACGTTAAAAGAAACCCCTGCTGATGCTGAAGTCATTAGCCATCAATTAATGTTACGTGCAGGCATGATCCGCAAAGTGGCTGCTGGATTATATACCTGGCTTCCCACTGGTTACCGCGTACTTAAAAAAGTAGAAAATATTGTCCGTGAAGAGATGAATAAAGCCGGTGCAATAGAAGTATTAATGCCAGTTGTACAGCCTGCTGATATTTGGCAAGAAAGCGGACGTTGGGAACAATATGGCCCTGAATTATTACGTATTAAAGATCGTGGCGACCGTGATTTTGTTCTAGGCCCAACTCATGAGGAAGTCATTACAGACTTACTACGTAATGAAGTTAGCTCATATAAACAATTACCACTTAACGTGTATCAGATTCAAACCAAATTTCGAGATGAAGTACGCCCTCGCTTTGGTGTGATGCGTTCACGTGAATTTATTATGAAAGATGCATACTCTTTCCATACTACACAAGAATCATTACAAGAAACTTATGATGAAATGTATAAAGCCTATAGCGCAGTTTTTACACGTGCTGGTTTAAACTTTAGAGCGGTGCGTGCTGATACAGGATCAATTGGTGGTAACTGGTCACATGAGTTCCAAGTATTAGCCGACAGTGGCGAAGATGATATTGTTTTTTCAACCGAATCTGATTATGCGGCTAACATAGAAATGGCTCAAGCATTAGCACCAACACAAAAACGCGCTGAACCTACAAAAGCAATGGAGTTAGTCGATACTCCTAATGCCAAAACTATTGACGAATTAGTCGAACAATTCAATTTACCGATTGAAAAAACCGTAAAAACCTTGATGGTTAAAGCCACGAAAGAGAGTGGTCATCAATTAGTAGCTTTACTGGTTCGAGGTGATCATACATTAAATGAAATCAAAGCTGAAAAAATCGATATCGTTGCCTCACCACTTGAATTTGCAACCGAAGAAGAAATCCGTACGATTGTGAATGCAGGGCCAGGCTCGCTAGGTCCAATAAATCTAAACATGCCAATTATTATCGATCGTGATGTGGCTGTTATGAGCGACTTTAGTGCTGGTGCAAACATTGACCATAAACACTATTTTAATATCAATTGGGAACGTGACACTGCTTTACCTCGCATTGAAGACATCCGTAATGTGGTTGAAGGAGATATTAGCCCTGATGGCAAAGGCACATTACAAATTAAACGAGGTATTGAAGTGGGACATATCTTCCAACTTGGTACTAAATACTCACAAGCAATGAAAGCAACAGTCCAAGGTGAAGATGGACAAAACCACGTTATGATTATGGGTTGTTACGGCATTGGAGTAAGCCGCATTGTAGCTGCTGCAATTGAACAATGTCATGACGATCGTGGTATTGTATGGCCAGAAGCGATTGCTCCATTTAGCGTTGTCATTATTCCAATGAACATGCACAAATCCGAAAAAGTTCAAGCAACAGCCGAAAAACTTTATGCTGATTTACAAGCTGCTGGCATTGAAGTTTTATTTGACGATAGAAAAGAGCGCCCTGGCGTGATGTTTGCTGATGCGGAACTAATCGGGATCCCTCACACTATCGTAATTGGTGAACGCAATCTCGATAATGGAGAAGTGGAATACAAACACCGTTCCGGTGGTGATAAAGAAATGGTGAAAGTTAACAAAATCATTGAATTTATCCAAAGCCGCCGTCAAAAAGCATAATAAATCCAAGCATAAAAATCAAAATAACAACAACGTATTAATATAGTTGTTGTTATTTTACCAATTCAAGAATAAACATTATTATTCATAACACATATTACATCAAATAAGTTAAACCCTTAATTATAAATTCAAAGTGATATTGTTGTTTTTTTCAGCTAGAATAAATCAACGCAACTCTTATTTTAATTGGTTAGAATAATGTTAAAAAAAACAATCGAATTGGTATTATCCACCTCATTATTATTACAAAGTACATCTATCGTTTATGCTGATAATATTAACCTCCCTGATATTGGTACTGCGGCAGCCACAACGCTTAGCATTGGCCAAGAAATGGAAATGGGCGATTATTATATGCGAATGTTACGAGCAAGTGCTCCCATAATAAACGACCCTGTTTTAAACCAATATATTAATGATCTAGGCAAAAAATTAGTATCAAAATCAGAATCAGTAAAAACGCCATTCCATTTTTATATTATGAAAAGTGACGTACTTAACGCATTTGCTTTTTTTGGTGGAAATGTCGTCATTCATTCTAAACTAATATTAGACACCGACAATGAAAGCCAATTAGCCTCTGTTATGTCTCATGAAATTGGCCATGTCACCCAACGCCATTTAGCCAGAGCAATGGAAAACCAAAACCGTAATAGCCCTTATGTTTGGGGTGCAACATTAGGCTCTCTACTACTAACATTAGCCAATCCCGAAGCTGGCATGGCGGCAATGACAAGCACCATGGCAGGATCAGCTCAAAATATGATTAGTTTTACGCAAAGTAATGAACAAGAAGCCGATCGTGTTGGTTTAAGAACGCTTGCTAAAGCAGGGTTTGATCCTTATGCTTCATCAGAATTTCTACAAAAACTTGCCGATCAAAGCCGATTTAGTAGTAAAGCTCCCGAAATTTTACTTACTCACCCATTACCTAACAGCCGATTAACCGATATTCGAAATCGTTCATTGCAATATAGCAAAAAAAATGTATCTCCGTCATTAAACTACTATTTAGCGAAAGCTCGATTGGCCATATTAATGGCTAAAAATAAAAATACCGCAAAGCTATTAGTTGAAGATTATAAAAAACTAAACAATGAACAAAGTAAAACAGCTATTATTTATGCTAATGCTTTAGCTGATAATCTAAGTGGAAATAATCAAAAAGCGAAACAACAACTACAGCCATTATTAGATAGTGATCCCAATAATATTTGGTATATTGATTTAATGACTGATATTGATTTAGCGCTCAACAATAGCAGCACTGCAATAACTCGCCTACAAGCAGCATTAAAAAAATCACCAAACAGTTCTGCATTGCAACTAAACTTGACTAATTCGTATATAAAAAACAAAAACTATCAACAAGCCGTAAGCTTGTTACATCGCTATACTTTTGACCATAATGATGACTCAAATGGATGGGAATTACTCGTTACTGCTTACGGGGGATTACATGCAAGAGCAAAAGAAATGAGTGCTAGAGCGGAATTAATTGCATTAGAAGGTCAATTTCAACAATCCATTCAACTACTACAAAATGCTAAGAATCAAACAAAAGGCGATCAGACAATGATTTCCAAAATTGATGCAAGAATTAATCAATTAAAACAGCTACAAAAACGTTATGCAGCTTATAAACGATAATTTTATTAACAAAACCTTCTCGACTAATTATTTACGCACCCATTAGTCGAGAAGATAACAAAATACTTATTTATCAGCTAAATGATCCACATTATTGAAGAATTTTACAGTAAATGTCCCTTCAGATTGTTCATTACCTTGCTTATAATTAACCACACTAATGCTAGTATTTAACATTCGAGGGAAATAATCCTCATCACGATGTAAACGCCAATCACCACCATTTAAAACACAAAGTAATATACGTAATACCGTTCCATGTGACACAACCAAAATATTACCCGTATCTTGAGGTGCATTTTTTACAATAGTATTTAACCCCTGCTTCATACGCAAAAGGGTATCAAAATAATTTTCACCTTGATTGACCGAAGCATCAAAATTAGCAGGATCTGTCAAATAAGTAGTAAATTCTGGAAACTCCTTTTTCAATTGAGGGACTTTCTTGCCTTCCCAAATACCAAAATCCATC
This sequence comes from Gilliamella sp. Occ3-1, assembly GCF_001690655.1. Lineage (GTDB taxonomy): Bacteria > Pseudomonadota > Gammaproteobacteria > Enterobacterales > Orbaceae > Gilliamella > Gilliamella apicola_P. The sequence goes on along the minus strand of NZ_LZHQ01000003.1, from coordinate 6,990 downwards.
TCACGCAAATCAGCAAGCTCAAAAGTAGGAATAACTATATTATTTTCTTTAACAATATAATCTCGAGTTTCCATAGCTCGTTGTTGTGTACTTGAGTATGCTTGCATAAAAGGAACATTTTTTAAATGCTGTCCTGTCACTTTAGCACCAAAAATACCTTGCTCTGTTAAAGGTGAATTTTGAGAACCTTGCATCTGATCTTTAATATTCCACTGCGTTTGACCATGTCTAATTAAATATAAATTAATATCTTTCATTCGTACTAACTACCTTTTTTATTTTAAGATTCTGTTTTTTCATATTTATCTTTTCTTAGATATGACAAGCAAGCCTGCAAAACATCATCCATTGGTGCATTTAATTGCATCTCTTGCAAACTTTTAGGATGAATAAACATTACACTTGCTGCATGTAAAAATAAACGATTAAGCTTAGTATCAGCTAATAACGCATCAAATTGCCTATCGCCATAACGATCATCAAAAGCAATTGGATGACTTGCGTATTGAGTGTGTATGCGAATTTGGTGTGTACGCCCTGTAACAGGGCTTGCTTTAATCAAAGTGGCAAAATTGAAGCGCTCCTCAACTTTAAAACGCGTTTCAGAAGGCTTACCCTCTTTATCAACCTTTACCACACGCTCACCGCTTTTTAATACATTTTTAAGCAGTGGGGCTTGTATTACTTTACATTCAGAAGGCCAATTCCCCTTAACAAGCGCCAAATAATTTTTTTGCATTTGCTTAAGGCGCAACTGCTCATGTAGCGCTTTTAGTGCTGAACGTTTTTTGGCAATCAATAACACGCCCGATGTTTCGCGATCTATGCGATGCACCAGCTCCAAAAATTTCGCTTCAGGTCTTAAGGCGCGTAATCCTTCAATTACGCCAAAACTTAAGCCACTACCACCATGAACAGCAATACCTGATGGCTTATTAATTGCCAACATTACCTCATCTTCATAGATGATTGCCTTTTCTAAATCAGCGACTTTATTAAGCTTGGTCGAAATCTCTGGCGTGGATTTTTCAGTCATACGAACAGGAGGAATACGAATTTCATCGCCAATATTTAATTTATATTCAGGTTTAATCCGTTTTTTATTAACACGAACCTCACCCTTTCTTAAAATGCGATAAATCATACTTTTTGGCACACCTTTTAAATAGGTGATTAAAAAGTTATCAATACGTTGTGTCGCATTTTCCTCAGAAATAGTAACAAATGAGACTTGTAGTTTTGTATGTGGAACCGTTGAGTGCATAAGGAATGATTAATCCGCCGTCAATAAATAAAATCGTTTTACATTACTCAAAAATAAACTACACTATCGTAATAAAAATAAGATAGATTATATTTAATATAATTAAAAAGAAGATTATATCGAAATATGAGGGAATAAAATAGTATGTTATCATTGCTTAATCAATACTCACAAGCTAGATTAGCTTGGACCTTATTGTTCTTTTCTACTCTTGCTTTTGAAATAACCGCACTTTATTTTCAACATGGTTTAGGGCTAGCGCCTTGTACTCTCTGCATTTATCAGCGTTGCGCTATTTTTGGTATCATGTTGGCTAGCATTGTTGGACTGATTGCTCCTCGCAACATTATTGTTCGATTAATAGGTATTTTCATTTGGCTTTTTAGCGCCTATAAAGGCTTTTCATTAGCAACATTTCATGCTCATCTACAATTTGAACCTAATCTAAATGATACCTGCTCAATTAACGTACACTTTCCTGCTTGGCTACCATTAGATTCGTGGTTTCCTAGTTTGTTTAATGCTTATGGTTCATGCGCCGATAAAATTTGGACTTTTTTAACAATTGAAATGTCACAATGGATGATTATTATCTTTGCTTGCTATCTTATTGTTGGTTTGGCCGTATTAATATCTCAGGTCTTTCCATCTTCAAAAAGCTCAATCTGGAGTAAATAACTTTATTTATAAAACTGGCACTTTTTGTTGAGTTTGTTAGAATGTGTGGCAATTTTATTTTACAAAACGTCACACATAAATGCTTTTGGAATACCACCCACCTATTGAACCTTGGCTATCAATTTTGCATCAAGACGACCACATTGTGGTTGTTAATAAACAACCGGGTATTTTGTCGGTTTCAGGCAATAAACCTCAATTTATTGATAGTATTATTCACCGATTGCAACAAAAATATAGCTATGTCGAATCCGTGCATCGGTTAGATATGGCAACCAGTGGTATAATGGTTGCCGCACTTTCTAAACTCGCCGATCGAGAGATAAAAAAACAGTTTCGTGAACGTATTCCTAAAAAAAACTATATTGCTATAGTGCATGGACATCTTGAGCAAGATTCTGGCCGTGTTGAATTACCACTAATTTGTGATTGGCCCAATCGGCCAAGGCAAATGGTCGATTTAGAAAATGGCAAACATGCGCTGACAGAGTATCAAGTCATTTCACGCAATCCAGACAACACAACACGAGTGCAATTATTTCCGTTTACTGGGCGATCACATCAATTACGGGTACATATGCAAGCCATTGGTCACCCTATTTTAGGCGATAAATTCTATGCCCACCCTGAAGCCTTTGCTATGTCTAAAAGGTTGCTATTGCATGCTCAATTACTAACAATTAACCACCCTAAAACAGGCGAAAGTATGACGTTTAGTTGTGAACCCGATTTTTAAAAACAGGAATATAAAATCTGCTTAAGCCAGTCAGATAAACAACTGATATAAAGGAAATTAAAATGCAAAAAATTGTTTTAGCAACGAATAATCAAGGCAAAGTCAATGAATTGCAAACATTACTCGCTAATGCAGGTTTTGATATTATTGCACAAAGCCAATTTAATGTACCAGATGCCGACGAAACAGGCCTAACATTTATTGAAAATGCACTTTTAAAAGCAAGGCACACTGCCAAATTAACTGGACTGCCCGCCATTGCTGATGACTCTGGTTTAGCGGTCGATGCACTTGGTGGGAAACCAGGGATCTATTCTGCTCGTTATGCAGGTGAACACTGTAACGACAAAAGTAACAATCAAAAATTACTTAAAGCATTACAAAATATTCCAAAAGAAAAACGCACCGCTTACTTTTATTGTGCGCTAGTTTTTATGCGACATGAAAACGACCCAACACCTATCATCTGCTTAGGAAAATGGGACGGTTTAATTTTAAATGAAGAACAAGGTGATGGGGGATTTGGTTATGATCCACTTTTTTATGTACCTGAATTAGATTGTACCGCAGCACAGCTAACAAAAGAACAGAAAAGCCAAATATCACATCGAGGCCAAGCACTAAAACAATTGATTGCAAAAATTAAAACTGCTTAGCAATGCTAGCAATATTATTTACACGCGAAATTGCATAGCAAGAAGTAAACAGTATATACTTAATGCATTAATGATATTGGAGTTAATATTGTGATATTAATGATAGTAAGTGGTCGCTCCGGTTCAGGAAAATCAATCGCACTACGCGCTCTAGAAGATATGGGATTTTATTGTGTTGATAACATACCTGTTGTTTTATTACCTCAATTAGCCGACTCATTAAAAAACCATAACACCCCAGTTGCAGTTAGCATTGACATTCGAAATTTACCTGAACGATTTGATTTTAATAACGATATATTCCAACGTTTACCCGAATCGGTGACACCTGAAATTCTTTTTCTCGATTGTAGCCGTAATACATTAATTCGACGCTATAGTGAAACACGACGCATACACCCATTAACCAATCAACACTATTCTCTTGAAGAAGCAATAGACCTTGAAGAAAAATATCTAGAACATTTAAAATCAAACGCAAGCCTTATTATAAATACCGATAACCTGTCAGTCCATGAACTATCTGATATATTAAGATCACGAATTTTAGGTAAAAAAGAGCGTGAATTAACCATCATTTTTGAATCATTCGGTTTTAAACATGGCTTACCGGTTGATGCTGATTTTGTATTTGATGTCAGATTTTTACCTAACCCACATTGGGAGGTAAGTCTACGCCCACTCACAGGATTAGATGAGCCGGTAAAAGAATATTTATTACAACACAATGAAGTATCCAATTTTATCTATCAAACCGCCAATTACTTAAATCAATGGCTACCTTTATTAGAAAAAAACAACCGCAGTTACTTAACCATTGCTATTGGATGTACTGGTGGTCAACATCGCTCTGTTTTTATTGCTGAACAATTAGCCGCATTTTTTAAAGCACAAAACAAACAAGTAAAAATTTGCCATCGAACTTTAGAAAAGAAGTAATGACTATTCTTCTTCAATTTTAAAATTTGATATTTCCTCAATGCGTTTTTTACATTTCCCCAAAATATCTTTCAACGTAGCTTTATGTTTAACTGGCGCTTGAGCTGGTATTGATACTGGCATAACCAATTGACTAAGTTTAGTTAACTCAATATCTACAGGTAAATTAGCAATCTTCGACCTTAATACATTAACTGTTTGAGGATAAGGATGACCAATAGCAATAGCAACGCCATTTTTGCGTGCTAATCTTACAGCCAAATCAAATTGCTGGCTAATAGCACTTTCTTTTTGCTGATCATCCAGAAAAACATCACGCGTTAACACTGGAATATTATAATCGCCCGCAGCTATTTTTACTTGCGTTTTACCGATTGTTTTACTATCCAAAAAAAACATCGAATAATGACTTAATGCTTTCATAACATTTGTCATTCCGGTAAGATTTGATGTCATTAAACTTCCCATATGATTATTAACACCAACAGCATAAGGCACTTTTGCAACCGCACTTGTGACAATTCGATTTACTTCAGCTTCATTCATAGAAGGAAATAAAGTATCTTTTTCCAAAGGTTGTTTACCTAATGGAGCCATAGGTAAATGAATGATCACATCATTACCGCTATCATGAGCAATAGTTGCAATACGTTTAGCATTAGGAGAATTGGGTAGAACTGCAATAGTAATATTAGGCGAAAATGAGATTATTTGCTCTTCATTATGCTGTCGATAGCCAAAATCATCAATAACTATTGCAAGTTTTGCTGCCCAGGCATGTTGGATATTTAGCGTCAAAAATATGATAAAAAATAAATTGATAAAATAACGCATTATTTTATCCATCCTCTTGGATCAAGCGCCTTACCATCACGACGAATCTCAAAATATAAAGCAGGTGTATTTTGTCCACCACTTGAACCAACCAACGCAATGGGTTGACCAATATGGATCTTATCGCCCACCTCAACCAACATACGCTGATTGTAGCCATATAAACTCATATCTCCCTTACCATGCTCAAGAGCTACAACAAAACCATAGCCTTGTAACCAACTTGCCAATATAACTCGACCATCAGCAATAGCTCTAACTTGAGTACCATCTTTAGCATTAATCACCATTCCTTTCCAATGAAGTTCACCTTGAAGTGATTCACCAAATCGATGCGCAACACTACCTTCAACAGGCCAATTAAACTGATGTTGAGGTTTACCAATCCCACTTACACGAGCCATAAGCGCCTTTTCATCCGAATTTAGGGTATAACTGGTATTTTTTTGCTTTTCTTCAATATGTTTTGCTTGCCTTACTTCTTCTTCTGCAAGGCGTCGGCTTTCCTTTTCTGCTTGGGCAATTTTAGCTTGTAATTTGGCCTCATTGTTACGCAAATCGGTCAATTTTTGTTGATTAACTTGCATTGATGATTCAAGAGAAATTATTGTTTTTTGACGATTTTGACGTTTTTTTTCAAGCCCAACTTGTTGTTCTTTCAGTTTACTTTTTAATATTTTTTGCGAAGTTAGCTTTTTTTGTAACTCAGCTCTCTTTTCGCTCAATTGAATTTGTGTATCTTCAAGATTCTGAATTTCCTGTTGACGAGCTTGATTAATATAACTGTAATAAGTAATTATTCGATCATTACGTCTACTTTTCTCGCCAAAAAACATCAGCTCCCACCCTGTTATGTTGCCTAGCTTAAATGCACTTTCAAGTTGTTTTGCCAATACAGCTCGTTGCTGTTTTAGTTTTGTAGTTAATATATTAATTAGTTTAACTAAATTATTAATTTCTTGATCGAGTTTTCTGAGCGACAAATTATTTTTTTCAATTGATGTCAAAATCTTAGCTATTTCAGTTTCTTGCTGTTTAAGGTCATTAACTAGCTTTATACGCTCTTTTTTTTGCTGCGTTAAACGCTTTTCTTGTTCTTCTATAGAGCGGCGTAAAGATTGAAGTTGTTGACTGTCATCAGCATACAAAAAACTGATTTTCATTAATCCAATAAAAACAATAATAACAATTTTTTGACAAATAGACATGGCGTTGTATTTATAATTTATAACCAAGTAATAATCATAATGTCACTATACCGACAAAGATAAATAAGTAAAGATGCAAGATGAAAACTATATTAAGTGCGTATAATTTTATTTTTGACATTGCTAATTTTTGTTTTTTTTGTTACCAACACATTTAGACATCAATACTAGTAATATTCGTATATTATGAAAGAATAATATATTTTCTTTAAAAGAATTTATTACAACATTGATTTTATTTTTGTAAATACCCCAAACTTAATACACAACTCACGTAGAAAATTAAGCTGCCTGTTTTAATGTTTTATATTCGATCGGCGTCATATTATTTAGTGCTTCATGAGGCCTTTCGGTGTTATAAATCGTTAACCATTCTTCGGTTATTCTCCTTGCTTGCGCTAGGTTGTTAAAAAGATATAAATCTAACACTTCAGTTCGATAAGTCCGATTAAATCGTTCAATGTAACCATTTTGATAAGGGCTACCGGGTTTGATGTAATCTATAGTTATACCATGTGTTTTTGCCCAATTAGTAAACGTGTTTCCGGTGAATTCTGGTCCATTATCGACTCGTATTTTTAATGGATACCCATTATATTCGGCCAGTTTATCTAAGTAACGGGTAATCCTTCCTGCTGGTAAGCTTATTGCAATATCAATCCCTAACGCCTCACG
>NZ_LZHQ01000001.1 GCF_001690655.1 Gilliamella sp. Occ3-1 | reverse complement strand
GTATCCATTAAAAATACGAGTCGATAATGGACCAGAATTCACCGGAAACACGTTTACTAATTGGGCAAAAACACATGGTATAACTATAGATTACATCAAACCCGGTAGCCCTTATCAAAATGGTTACATTGAACGATTTAATCGGACTTATCGAACTGAAGTGTTAGATTTATATCTTTTTAACAACCTAGCGCAAGCAAGGAGAATAACCGAAGAATGGTTAACGATTTATAACACCGAAAGGCCTCATGAAGCACTAAATAATATGACGCCGATCGAATATAAAACATTAAAACAGGCAGCTTAATTTTCTACGTGAGTTGTGTATTAAGTTTGGGGTATTTACAATACCTGACCAAAAAATTATCATTACATTTGTTATTAATCCATTTTTACTTGTGGGAAAAATGGAATCTGCAATAGTTATAAAAGCAACAGGAAGAAACCAATATAGCCAAAAAGTTTTGGCCAATCCATATGCTCCTTGTATGAATTTTTTTATGCGCTTCTTTGCTTTTGTCTTGTTGGGATTTTATTTTTTGTAGAATGGACATTTGACAATTCCTTATAAAACTTTATTAATCGATTAATTGGACATAAAATATTTTTTGTTGTTTATCTTGCCAAGTAATAGAGTATTTAAACGAGCCTGACTTCATTAAAGTTGCTTCTTGTAAATATGCCTGACATAGATACTGTTTATTATCATTATCAGTACGGAGTGTTTTTTGATTAACAATAGTCGGCTTTTTAAAACCTTCTCTTGTGTAAATTTCTTTTAATATATTTTCTGCATCCTTACTATCACATTTTGGTGGCATTTCATCTCCACAACCAGTTAATAAAAAACAGCCTAATAACGTAAATAAATATTTTTTCATCATTTCTCCTTAATCAAATAACATTTTTAATATAATTAATCCATTCCTGGTCATTTTTTGTTCTTTTTTACTACATACTGCGTCCAAAAAAGTGAACTCTAGGTTAAAATTAATGCCACGATAATGTATCCTTTATCAAGGGCTGAATTGTATATATCGTTACTCCTACAAAATTTGGATCGGCTACACTAATTCATACAACTTTTTTAAGGGGTAAGGTAAACTTATCACAACTAAAAAAGGAACAAATATGAATAAGATTAAACGCAAAAGACGAACATTCACAGATGATTTTAAACAGCAAATGGTCAGTCTTTATCGACATGGTAAATCACGTAGTGAAATCGTTGCAGAATATGATTTGACACCATCAGCATTGGACCGTTGGATAACGCAAGCAAGCCAAAGCGGCTCATTTAAAACAAAAGATAATCGCAGTCCACAAGAACAAGAGTTAATCGCATTGCGTAAAGAGCTTAAACAACTCCGTATGGAAAACGATATTTTAAAGCAAGCAGCACTGATAATAGGACGAAAATCGCTATCCTAAAAGCAAATCGACATCGTTATAGCATAACAAAACTATGTCAATATTTAGGATTATCAAGACATTATGCTTATTATCAGTGTAAATTGAATAGACAAAAATCAGTAGGGCTTTATGCCGATAAAATCGTGACGCTATTTAATCAGAGCTATCAGTCTTATGGTACAAGACGAATTCGTTTTGATTTACAGAAAGAGAATATTTGGGTGTCACGCCGTTACATTGCTCGGGTGATGAAAGCCTTATTGCTGGTATCAAAATACACCGTTAAACGTTATCAATCTCACAATACGGAAGTGAATGAAACCGCCACAGAAAATCACCTGCAACGACAATTTGATGTAGGTGATAAAAAACAAATTGTTGTTGCGGATTTAACCTATATTCAAGTTAAGCAACGTTGGAACTATTTATGTGTTTTAGTGAACTTATCCGATAGGCAAATTGTCGGTTACCATGTTGGTCAACATAAAACAGCATAGCTTGTTATGTCGGCATTAAGCCAAATTAAACAACCATTATCAAAATTAGATTTATTTCATTCAGACCGCGGTAAAGAGTTTGATAATCGGTTATTAGCGGATTGTTTTAAGACATTTAATATCACGCATTCATTAAGCAAGAAAGGATGTCCTTATGACAATGCGGTAGCGGAAGCGACATTTAAAACAATTAAAACGGAATTTGTAAAAGGCCAACGTTTCAACTCAACGGCTGAGTTACAACGCGCTTTTTCGGCTTATGCCTATTGGTATAATCATAAACGATTACATTCTTCGTTAGGCTACTTGCCTCCCGTTGAATTTAAAAAACACTTACCCTTAATTTTTTTGTTTGAAAATGTGTTGCCATTCCATGTTTTTCTTTTGTATCTAAATCTATAGCAAAATATGACAAAATAATATCCTCTATGTAAGATTAAATCATTTATATATAAGGTAATATAATTATGTAACTCTCCCTGCATGGTGGAAATCACCATAGAGCATTTATTCTTTTCCTCCAATAATAGCCCTGGATCAACCTTAAAATCATCCTAACTTAACATTATGATTAATAAATATTTTATTTTAATAAGAAAATAACGCTATATAAATATATTTATATTTCAATTGGTTAATTACAGGATCAAGATTATTTTAATAATGTGTATAGTAGTGAACAGTAGTGAATACTAGTGAACACCAAAAAATATATATAACAAGTATATAATATATTGATATATATAAATTAATATTAGGTTGGTGAATAGTAGTGAACACTTTATATTAAAAGTTTAAGAATATGGGGGGGTAAGCATAAAAACAACTTAATAATTGGTATAGTTAAAGGATGACATTTGAAAAAGCACCCTCAGATATGAGGAGTGGTTATTATGGAGAATTGAAGTGAATAACCCAAATATGGGGCACGGTATGAATAGCGCGATATGGTTAATGATTAACTAGCTTTAAATTGCGGTTACCTGATAGTGAGACATTTCCTTGGCTTGCTTGCTCGACAAAGTCACCCCACCAGTCAAGCATAATTCTGCGCTGTTCTAGGTAAGTAGCACGGTTATAGGCTCGCCTGACGCTATTAGTATCGACATGGGCTAGTGCCGCTTCAATAATATTAGGGTCAAAACCTTGCTCATTTAATATCGTGCTTGCTAAAGCTCTTAAGCCATGCGCAACAAGCTTATCTTTATATCCCATGCGCTTTATTGCCATGTTAGCAGTACTACTATTCATCGGGATTGTATAAGGTGGTTTCATACTTGGGAATATATGCTCTCTATGCCCACTTATAGGCTTCATAATGGATAATATAGCCATAGCCTGCTTATTGAGTGTAATAGTATGCTCTCGCCTCATTTTCATTTTTTCGGCAGGAATAACCCATAAGCAATTGTCTAGATCAATCTCTTGCCATTTTGCCCCTACCGCTTCATTTGGGCGTGTCATTGTTAATAATTGCCATTCAATCAAGCAACGCGTTTGTAATTCGATTCTGGCCATAGCAAGGGATTGCATAAATTGGGGCAGCTCTTGCGCGTTTATTGTTGGCATTTGCCCTTTTATAGGGCTTTCAAAAGCATCTTTTATCTTGGCTGCTGGGTTAGCATCAATCAAGCCTATATTCACCGCATAAAACATAATCTCATTGATACGTTGGCAAAGTCTTTTAATTGTTTCTAATTTACCATTAGCTCTTAGTGGCTCCATGGCCTTAATAAATTCTTTTGCTTTTAATTTAAAGATTGATTTATCACCAATATAAGGAAATAAATGTAACTCTAACGATTCCCACGTTCTTTTTAAGGTGCTTTCAGTTAGTCCTTTGCCACTTGTAACTTTAAACCAATCAGCGGCTACCTTTTTAAAGGTGCTAGTAATTTCGTCATGCTTACGTTGTTCTTGTTCTGCTTTGTGCTCTTGAGGATCTACACCTTGCTTTATTAATTCTCGCGCTTCATCTCGTTGTTTTCGCGCTTGCTGTAGTGAAACCTCAGGATAACTACCGAAGCTAATTAATGCGCCCTTTTTGGTATATGGACGCGTATACTTAAAACGCCAGATTTTAGAATTATTCGATTTAACTAAGAGATACATACCACCGCCATCAAATAAAGAGTAATCTTTATCTCTTGGTTTGGCTGCTTTTATTTGGGTGTCTGTTAATGGATGTGTTTTCCTTGCCATAATTATTTTAGGTATACGATATATAAGTATATTGCGTCTGTATACCTAAGCATATACCTAAAAATTATGGTTGTAAATGTACCTTACTGATACTTAATGGGCAATAAAATAGACTTTAAGGCTTGTTATTACTGGGTTTGGTGTGCTTTTTAGGGTTTAAAAGAATGTTACTGATTATTGAATTGGTGGAGCCAAGGGGGATCGAACCCCTGACCTCAACGCTGCCAGCGTTGCGCTCTCCCAGCTGAGCTATGGCCCCAAATGAAAGGGATAAAACTGTGGCTAATAATATGCAACTAAACGATAAGTGTCAATTAGTTTGGTACTATTTGTTTGAAAAACAGTCTAATAAAACTCTGCCAATTAATGGCAGAGTTCACATGATTAACGCAATATTGAAGGTTGATCTGCACCTTCTGCTTCAATTTTAGGGGGCATAAAGTGTTCACGTTTTACGCCTAATTTGAGTGACATATACGCAGCCACATAAATTGATGAGATTGTACCAAGCACAATACCAACTCCTAATGTTTCAGAGAAACCTTTTAACATTGAACCGCCAAAGATATACAAAATGATGACTACTGCAAGGGTTGTCCCTGACGTCATCAAAGTACGGTGCAATGTTTGTGTTAACGAGATGTTGATAACATCGTAAGGATCTGCTCGTCGAATCTTTCTAAAATTCTCACGAATTCGGTCGAAAACTACAATGGTATCATTGAGCGAATAACCAATTATCGATAACATTGCAGCAATGATAGTTAAATCTAGTTCTCGTTCAAATAATGATAGATAACCTGCGGTGATGATAACATCATGCGCTAAGGCAACAACCGCACCAGTACCAAATCGCCATTCAAAACGAAAGGCAATATAGATTAGAATACACACTAATGCGGCACAGATTGCCAATATACCATCTTGGGCAAGTTCAGAGCCTACTGTTGGTCCTACAAATTCAATACGTTTGATTTGAGCATCGGCATCAATATCTTTATGTATTAAATTGGAAATTTTTGTACCTAGTGCATTATCAATAGCTGATGACGTACTGCCATCTTCTTGTTTAGTTGAAGGTAATCGAATAATGATATCTTTACTGCTACCATAATATTGCACTATCGGCTCATGATAACCCGCATCGCGTAAACTATTACGAAGGTCATCAAGGTTAACCACTTTTGTTACTGTGAGTTCTACTGTCGTACCACCAGTGAAGTCTTGTCCTAGGTTAAATCCTTTAACAAAAATAACAACAAAAGATGCGACTACCAATAACATTGAAATCACAAAAGCAATAAAGCCAAATTTTAAAAAGTCGAGGACTCTGCGACCATGATTTAAATCTCTAACATCATGATTTTCTTTTTTATTAATAACCACAATAAACCTCTAAATTGATAACTTATTAACGCGACGACCGCCATAAATAAGATTGGCTAATGCACGAGTACCGACAATCGATGTAAACATCGATGTTACAATACCGATGCCTAGTGTAATGGCAAAACCTTTAATTGAGCCTGTACCGACTGCATAAAGAATAATAGCAGTAATTAAAGTGGTAAGGTTGGCGTCAAAAATACTGCTCCAAGCACCAGCATACCCTTCATTAATTGCATGCTGAACACTGCGTCCATTGCTAAGTTCTTCTTTTATTCTTTCATTAATCAGTACGTTGGCATCAACAGCCATACCAACGGTTAACACAATACCCGCAATACCTGGCATACTTAGCGTTGCCCCAGGAAGTAAAGACATTGCACCAACAATTAAAATTAAGTTAGCAACTAATGCAAGGCTAGCAAATACGCCAAACAGACGATACATCACTAACATAAAGATGACTGAAATCGCTAAACCCCATGCGCAAGATTCTAACCCTTGAGTTATATTTTCTTGCCCCATTGATGGTCCAACAGTGCGCTCTTCAATGATTTGAATCGGAGCAATTAAAGCCCCTGCACGTAATAATAATGATAAATTTTTAGCTTCATCAATATTACCAATACCCGTTACCTGAAAACGGTCACTAAAAATACCTTGAATCGTCGCTACGTTGATAATACGTTCTTGTTTTTCAAGAATTGGTTTATCGTTTTCATCACGTTTGCCAGTATCTTTGTATTCAACAAACAATGTTGCCATTGCTTTATGAAGATTTTTTTGGGTAAAATCAAACATTCTTTTCCCCCCCGAGCCATCAAGAGTAATAGCAACTTCGGGTTGACCATATTGATTAGCACGATATGAAGAATCAGTTATATGATCCCCTGTTAATACAATACGCTTATAAAGTAGTACTGGGCGACCGTTTTCCATATATTTAATTTCTGAACCATAAGGAATACGCATATCGCCTTTTAAGATTGCGGGCATGTTAGGGGAACTTTCTTCATTAACTTGTCTAAATTCAAGTGTTGCAGTTGCCCCCAAAATACGTTTAGCTAATGCCGTATCTTGTATACCCGGTAATTCAACAACTATACGATCTGCGCCTTGGCGTTGAACAATTGGTTCAGCAACTCCCAACTGGTTAACACGATTACGTAAAATTGTAGTGTTTTGTTGTACAGCATCGCTTTTGGCTTGTTGTAACCTTTGTTCACTGACATTGATTACAATACTATTTTCACTCTGAGAAACAACTTTGAAATCTTGTATTCCACTGATCTTAGTGATGGCTTTATTGCGATCTTCAGTATTGTCAAATTGCATTGCAATCTGTTGATTACCATCTTTGCTGATCGTTTTATAATTTAATTTGCTATTAGTAAATTCAGTTTTTATGTTTTCAATAGATTGTTCTGTGAGTTTATTTAATGCGGTTGTCATATCGACTTCCATTAAAAAGTGAACGCCACCGCGCAAATCTAGCCCCAGCTTCATTGGTTCTGCACCTAACACCGTAAGCCAAGTTGGGGTTGCTGGTGCTAAATTTAATGCAACGATATACTGCTCACCTAATGCTTCTGATATGATTTCTTTCGCTTTAAGCTGCGTATCGTTATCACCAAGACGAATTAAAATAGACTTATTTTCATAAACTATTGATTTTGGTTCGATATGATTATCAGTTAAAAGTTTTTTGATTTTATCTTGCGTAGCAACGTTAATTTCAGCAGTATCTGATCCCGAAATTTGAATAGCGGGATCTTCACCATAAATATTTGGAAGCGCATAAAGAAGGCCGAGGCAAATTACGACGACCAACATAATGTACTTCCACAAAGGATAACGGTTTAACACGACGTATTCTCTTGTGGTATTAGGTAATTAATACAATGAACAATAATAGCGAATAAATACTATTCTATTATAGTGATTTCATTGTTCCTTTTGGTAAGACTGATGTTATAAAGTCACGCTTGATCACAACTTCAGTCGTATCATTTAATTCTAGCGCAATGTAACCATTTTCGTTAACTTTTGATACACGACCAATAAGTCCACCGTTAGTTAATACTTCATCACCTTTTGAAATTGATGCCATTAAATCACGATGTGCTTTAGCACGTTTCTGCTGAGGTCGCATAATCATAAAGTAGAAAAATAGCCCAAAAACTACTAACATGATTGGTAAAAAATAAGGATTGCTTTCAGGGGTTTGCCCATCAACAGCATAAGCATTAGAGATTAAAAAGTCCATACAGGTCCTCTTGATTAAAATAAATTTTAAAGGTCGGAATTATAACATAATAAATTAAGCTATTATTAACTATTTCTTGTCAAAAAGTTTCAGGTAACTATGCGTTCTAGTATAAAAACGAAACATTCAATACTACCTAGGTCGATATAATTCCGCCAATAAAACGATGTGGCAGATAAATGTTAATTAGGTGGTCAAATATTGCGCCATACTAACTAAATTAAATAGCCATTTAGGGTATATTCCACAAAGCATCGTCAGTAAAGCACATAACACAATGATTAATTCACTTATTCTAATATCAGTCCATTTTAATTTAATTGAAGATTTGCTTGATATTAGATCATCACGACAAACTGGTCTTATATAAAGGTTGATAATTAAGCGAGCATAGAAGTAAAGGCCTAATGCACTGCCAATAACAACGGCTGCGACTAGCCACCATAATTCGGCGGTTACACCTAACAACACTAGTAAAAATCGCCCAACAAATCCCGCAGTTAATGGAGTTCCCGCTAAAGATAAAAGCCCAACCCCCATGGTTAAAGCAAGAATTGGTCTTCGCCAAAAAAGTCCTGATAGGTCAATTTCATTTTCATGATCTTGAAGTTCATCAGAGTGTGAATCTAAACTGATCGCGCCTAAAATACAGATATTAGCTAAAATATATCCAATTAGATAAACACCAATAGTTTCTAATGCTAATACTTGATATTGCACAGCTATTAATGCCGTTAATAAATATCCAAAATGTGCTATCGATGAATAAGCTAATATTCGCTTTAAACTACTTTGCATTAGCGCCAATAAGTTACCCCACAAAATAGAGCAAAACGCCATAATAACTAAAATAATACGGATAGTTTCATTGTTAACAATAGGTGCCAATAAAAATAGCCTTGCGATAGCACAAAAAATCGCAACTTTTCCGACTGTTGATAACAACAAGGCAACTATTGTTGGTGCGCCTTGATAAACATCTGGTAACCATAGTTGAAATGGTACTAGCGATAATTTAAAACCGATGCCTACCAGCATTAAACATACGCCTATCAATAATAATGTGCTTGGATAGGACATCGTTGAGAGTTGGTAACTTAAACCACTAAAAGTTAGTTCTCCGGTAGTTGCATAATAAAAAGCAATCCCCATTAATAAAAACACGCTGGCGATAGCGGATAAAATCATGTATTTAACTGCTGCTTCCAATGAATGAGTCTGCGTATATTGATAACCAATTAATCCAACAAATGGAATAGATAACAGTTCGATCCCAATAAAAAATGCAATTAAATGGCTTGCGTAAACAAGTGTTACGCCACCTAATGCCATGAAAAGTAAAATTAAATAAAATAATCCATGATGATTCTGTTCTTGTTTAAACCAACGATAAGCAAAACATGCAATGGAAATAGATATCATTAAAATCAAACTGGTGTAAAGTAGCCCATAGCCATCACAAGTAAAAAGTGCTGTGATATGGTGTGCTTTCCACTTATCTGATGAGTTTTCATCAATATTCGAATTATTCATACTATTAGAATTTGTATCGATGTTTTTATTGTCTATATTACCATCAATGTTTGTAGTTTCACTCTCATTGGGTGATGATTCTGTCGTTTCTGTAGATACCGTATCAATTGCAATAGTTTTTTCACTTGAAGGGTTTGGTTCTTTAGTTGAGTTCGAAATTGACGCCGATATTTGCATATTATCACTGCTAATATCAGTAATAGCTTGGGTATTAAACGAAATTTTATAACCAACCATCACTGAGCAAATTAGAGCACAGGTTAAACCACATACGGTCAAAATAGCACACCCTTTGGTGCTTAATTTAAAAACAAATAGTAAAAATAAAACAATAGCGATGGCAAAGCTTAATACAAAAATTGGCGATAAAGCTATCATAGGTTATTACTCTCCTACTCGCTCTGTGGTTATGTATTGTTGTGTTTGATTCACGACAGCATAAGACATATCTAAAACCACTTGAGGATACAAACCAATAAAAATGAGGACAATTAAAATGCTTGATAGTAATAGAAGATCTTTTTTGCTAAGCAGATGTTTTATTGTAATACCTTTATCAACAACACCATAAAAAATAGGTTGCATACGTACAATAAATGAAATAGATAGTAATAACAAACCAAATACTAGCAAAATTGTATAATAGGAAAAAGCGTTATAACTTCCAAACAACATCATATAATTACCAATAAAATTAGCTGTACCTGGAATACCTAATACAGCCAATATAAAATACAAGGTAAATGAAGATAAATAAGGCACGCGTTCTTTCAGTCCGACAAATTGATTTATGTTTCGTGTTGAATAACATTCAACCAATAACCCACTAATTATAAACATACCAACTATTGCTAAATTGATGGCTATCATTTGAATAACCACACCCTGATAAGCAAGAACAGAACCACTATAAATTATTGCGGTTACAAATCCCATTAAAGCAATATGAATATAAGCTATTAGCTTTTTAATATCATTTTGGTTGAAAGCAAGTAAAGCAGCATAAACAACCGTAAGCAAAGCAAAAGCTAACATAAGCGGCGTAATGGTGATTGATGCATTAGGAAATAGTGGTATAACAAAACGCAATAAACCAAATGTAGCGGTGTTAAGTAATAACCCGCTAATCATCATTGAGCCAGTCGTTGAAGATTCGATATGTGCTTCAATAAACCAACCATGAAAAGGAACAAAAGGGATACGCACGACAAAAGCAGCTAAAAATCCTAGCATAATTAAAAATTCGGTATCACTCGAAATTGGTGTTTTTGTTAATTCTTGATAATCAAAAGTCCAATGTCCTGTTAAGTTCCAGTTAATCAAAGCTAATGAGACTATGGAAATTAGCATAAGCAAACTACTAAATTGAGTATAAATCAAGAATTTACTCGCACCATTAAAACGCAATTGTGAACTTGAATCTCGTCGTCCCCATAAAGAGATTAAAAAATAGATGGGTATTGCTACAGCTTCCCAAAAGAAGAACATTAAAAATAAATCAGTGATTACAAATAACATCATAATAGCTGATGTCATAAATAATAAGCATAAGTAAAATAGACCAAGATTGTTTAGATTTTCTTTACTAGAATAGATAATAGTCAATAACCCAATAAATAGGGTCGAGGTGATAACAACCAGAGATAGGCCATCTAAGACAAGATGAAAACGAATTCCTAATAAAGGGATCCATTCTAAATTCACTTCTTTTAACCAGTTTGTTCCTTGATTCAATACATTTAAGGCGTCTATCCATAATACTATCACCATCAATAATGTAAGGCAAATAGTAGTAAATGCCACAATTATTGGTAATCTTGACCAACGGATTTGGACATTGGCAGAAACAACGTCTCTTTGTAAACATACATGGAATAACCAACCAACAAATCCACCTATTACAGGTAAAAAAACAAGCCATAACAACATGAATGATTATACCTTTATTAAATGAAAATCAGGAGCATTAATATGATAATGCTACCTATAACCATCGAAACCATATACCACCGAATTTGTCCATTTTCTAGGTCAACGATGAACGAGTTCAATTTTTTGATTCCTAACATTATCCAGTTATCCCAAAAAGCTAATGGATCTCTTTTCAACAAACGGGCTAAATAAACATAAGGTTTAACAAATAGAGTGTGCAACAAATAATTATAATGCCAATCACTATTACATAAACGTAAAAAGAATTTAATCATTGGCGTATTAAGAACTTCTTTTACTTCGCTATTTGGATGAGCATATAAAATATAGGCAATAAGAAAACTTAAACCAGTCACCGCCGCTAACAGTAGCTGAAAAGATAACTCCCCATTAGTATCTAAATCAGCTATTGGAATGATACCTTGAGTTGGTAATGGAAAATAGATAAATAAGGCTGTAGT
The DNA here is from genome assembly GCF_001690655.1 of Gilliamella sp. Occ3-1. Classification (GTDB taxonomy): domain Bacteria; phylum Pseudomonadota; class Gammaproteobacteria; order Enterobacterales; family Orbaceae; genus Gilliamella; species Gilliamella apicola_P. The sequence continues at coordinate 80,309 of NZ_LZHQ01000001.1, read as the reverse complement.
AAATATTAATAAAAGGAAAATAGGGAAATAACTTATCCGTTTAGTTTCTGTAAAATCATGCTGTCTTTGTTTATGATAAAATGTCATTGAAATTAAACGCCAAATACTTAAACTAGAAAGCAAAATACCAAGCAATCCAATAGTTCCAGATATCAATTTATTTTGAGTCATTAAACCCAATATGATATCCCCTTTGATATAAAATGATGATGAAATCCAGGGCATAGCACTAAGTGATAGCATGATTAACAAAAATATCGCATACAACATTGGAAATGTTTTAATTAAACCGCCAAGTTTACTGATATCACGTTCACCTTGGCATTTTTTAATTAAAATTGATGAGGATAAAATCAGCAATGTGCTTGTTACGACATAATTAATTAAGCAATTAAGAGACAAACTCCAACTCTGTGTTGAAAATGCATAAAATAGATAGCTAATTTGCGTTAAATTTATATAAGTGATAATTCGTTTGATATCATACTGCACTAAAGCGATCGTGCTAGCAAATAATATGGTCAATGATGAAACTATAGCTATAATAGCAAGAACATCGCTCGACATCATAAACAAACCGCTAAATCTTAAGACTAAATACACCCCTGCCAATATCACCGTTGAAGATTGCAATAAAGCCATCGCTGGCATTGGAGCTAATGTTGTTTCAGCAAACCATGAATGCATAGGAAATAGTGCAGACTTACTCATTGTACCAAGGAATAACATTAGGGTAATCCAAAAAATGATATCTGAGTCGATAGCCAAATTATCATGTGCTTGCATCAACACATCACTGATATTTAATGTTTCTAAAGTTTGGTATAATAAAAATATGCCAATAATTAAAAAGATATCAGTTAAATGCATAATGATAAATGCCTTCACCGCAGCATAACCATTGCGCGCCTGTTTATAGTAAATACCGATAAGTAAGTAAGTACTTATACTTACACCTTCCCAGCCAATTAACATAACAAACAGATTATCAACTAATATAATGATTAATAGGCTAGCAATTAATAAATTGCTATAAGCGTAAAAGGTGTAAATATCCTTTCTTGATGTTAAATAACAAGCTGTAAAAAAATAGATTAAAAAACCAAAAAATGCAATTAAAGATAAAAAGGTTAACGATAAACCATCTAAGGTTAAAGTAATAGGTATAGTAAAATCACCAACAGAAAACCAATTCCATAATGGCCTGCTATAAACTAAGGTCATGTCAGGTACTGTATTTGAGCTAAAATCAATACAAGAAAATATAGTAATCAATGCAATTATTAACATAGTACTAATACCAATAATCATTACATTAATTGATCGAATATGCCTTCCAAAGCAAACCAATATTAGAAAAGAAAGCAAAGGAATAATAATAGTTAAATAAAGTAAATTCATCCTTTCATTTCACTCAATAAATCAATATTAAAGATTTTTCGACGATAGAATAGTTTCATCATTAATGCAAGACCGACACAAACCTCAGCTAAGGCTGTTATTACCGCTAATATTGCAAGGACTTGCCCATCAGATTGTTGCCAATAGCTACTTGCCGCAAACAACGCGACTATTGCCCCATTATTCATAATAATAAGGCTAAGTAATAAAAAATAGAAATGGCGTCGGATCATTGCCCCTAACAGACCTATCACAAACAAAATAGAAGCAAAAATAAGACAATGCATAAGTGGTGGAATCATATTATTTCTCCGACATAAGCCTATGCATAAAATGATAAGCAATCACAGCAGCGCCCAATAATAAAAACAGAGCCAATCCAACCATCAAAATGTATGCATATTTGGACATTTCATGCATTACTTCATGAGATTCTGTCAGTTCTGAATAGTCAGTACTTACTACACCATAAATCAATGCTACGAGTAATATAAATGCTAAGACGAGTGGACCTAACCAAATTTTAGGGCTAATTCCTTGTTTAGGATTTTCAACATTATCAACGCTAATTTTCAAAATTGAAGCGACAAATACAAAAATAGTTACCGAGCCACCAATAAATAGTAAGATATATAAAACAGCAGAATAATACGTATTAAGCAGAATAAATATCAATGCTGAAGCAAAAAGTGAAATAGCAAGATATAAAATTGCCTTATCAATCCGTAAACTACTAATCACCTTTACACTAGCAACGACAGCAACTATCGACGCAATATAGAAAACAGCGATCATTAAATAATCCAATATGTATTCATAATATAGCTAGTATATACCCAATTGATATCAAGATACAGTTTCCCACTATGTTCATCAAAAAAATAATTTTGTTAAATAGCCTTCTGATGAATATTTCAAAACTGAATGGACATTTTAAAGTTAACTTTTCATGCTAGATATAATTAAAACAACTAAAAAAAATAAAAACCATAAAATTTTATTATTTAAATTCAAAATTAAATTGTAATAAAGTATAACTTAAGCACATTAATCAACATTATACCTATCCCATTAAATTGTCATTTTGATCCATACAGCTTAAAGGTGCTTAGGCATAATAAAATCGAAGACGAGAAAATCATGAATAACCAATACTCATCAATGAGAAGTAATGTCAATATGTTAGGTACTTTACTAGGGAACGCAATCAAACGTGCTACCGGTAATGAAACATTTGATTTAGTTGAAATGGTAAGACAATTATCAAAATCAGCTCAACAAGGAGATATTCAAGCTCATAATGAGTTACTTAAATTAATTGAAAACCTTAATGATGACGATTTATTACATGTTGCACGGGCATTCAATCAGTTTTTGAATTTGGTCAATACAGCCGCTGAGTATTATGGCATTTCACCCCATGGGGAAGCTTCTAGTAGCCCTAAAAAAATGACCGAATTATTTAGCACACTAAAAAACCTTAATTTTTCAAATCAAACTATTACAAAAGCAATTAATGATTTGTCAATTGAATTAGTATTGACCGCACATCCGACCGAAATCAATCGCCGAACGATGATTAATACTTATACAGCTATAAATAACTGTCTATCACAACTGGACCATGATGATTTAGCTGACTACGAAATTGAGCGTATTATGCGACGTTTGAAGCAATTAGTTTGTCAGGCTTGGTATACTGACGAAATACGTAAAAAACGACCTACTCCAATTGATGAAGCAAAATGGGGATTCTCAGTCATTGAAGATAGCTTATGGAATGGTGTACCGCTATTTTTACGTGAACTTAATGACCAATTAGTTGATGCGTTTGATGAGCAATTATCGGTTGATCATGTCCCTATTAAATTTACCTCATGGATGGGGGGAGATCGTGATGGTAATCCAAATGTCACAGCGAAAGTAACAGAAAAAGTCATGTTACAAGCCAGATTAAAGGCAATTGAGTTATTTTTATCTGACATTCAAATACTTGTTCGTGAGCTTTCAATGACGGAATGCAGTAATTCGGTCATTGAACTGTTAGATGGAAAAAAGAAAAACGTTTCAGAGCCATATCGAGCTGTAATGAAGCAGTTACGAATACGTTTAATTAAAACTCACAACTATATTGAAGCTTTATTGAATAATGAACCTATATTAGCACCTTGCGATATTTTGACTAAAAATGAGCAGTTATGGAATCCGCTTTATGTATGTTATGAATCGTTAATTGATAATGGAATGTCAACAATTGCTCATGGGCCATTGTTAGATACACTGCGTCGTATAAAAAGCTTTGGGTTACAATTAGTCAGATTAGATATCCGTCAAGACAGTTCAGTACATACAGAAGCGCTCGACGCATTAACCAAAGAACTTAATTTAGGTAGCTATGCTCAATGGTCTGAAGAAGAAAAACAAGCGTTTTTATTAGCAGAATTACAATCAAATCGACCATTATTACCTTACAGCTGGCAACCAGATCAAATGGTTCAAGAAGTATTAGACACTTGTCGTGTAATAAAAAAAGCGGGCGATGAATCAATTGCTTCTTATGTAATTTCAATGGCCAAAGCACCTTCTGATATTTTAGCGGTTTATCTATTATTAAAAATCGTCGACTGCCAAAAACACATTCCCATAGTACCGTTATTTGAAACATTAGAGGACTTGAATAATGCTAAATCTGTCATGCAAAAACTACTGGATATCCCTTGGTATTACAATAAAATTCAAGGTAAACAGATGGTGATGATAGGTTATTCTGATTCGGCTAAAGATGCTGGCACTCTTGCCGCGTCTTGGGCACAATATCGCTCACAAGAGGAATTAGTTAATTTATTTGAAAAATATAATATCAATTTGGTGTTATTTCATGGACGAGGAGGATCAATTGGTCGAGGGGGCGCACCAGCTCATGCCGCACTGCTTTCGCAACCACCTGGATCATTAAAAGGAGGACTTAGAGTTACTGAACAAGGAGAAATGATCCGCTTTAAACTTGGTCTGCCAGAGGTTGCTCTCAGTAGTCTCATGCTTTATACCTCAGCTATTTTACAAGCCAACTTATTACCACCACCAGCACCTAAACAGGAATGGCAAAATATTATGGACGAAATGTCAGAAATTTCATGCCATTGTTATCGTAGTTATGTACGAGAACAAGCTGAATTTGTTGATTATTTTAGAGCTGTAACACCTGAGGTTGAATTAGCCAGATTACCACTAGGCTCAAGACCACAAAAACGCCGAACAGGTGGAGGTATTGAAAGTTTACGTGCTATTCCTTGGATTTTTGCTTGGACACAAAACCGTTTAATGGTGCCATCTTGGCTCGGTGCAGGTAGTGCACTTAGAGCTGTTATTGGAGAAGGCAGACAAAACATTCTTAAAGAGATGTACCATAATTGGCCTTTCTTTAATGCCCGGTTAGGTATGCTTGAAATGGTTTACGCAAAATCTGCGCCAAATATTCACCAATATTACGAACAACGTTTAGTCGATCCTGCATTATGGCCATTAGGTGAAGAATTAAGAAATTTGCTAACCCAAGATATCAATACAGTGTTAACTATCACTGATGATATTAGTTTAATGGCTGATTTACCTTGGATAGCACAGTCGGTAGCATTACGTAATACTTACATTGAACCATTAAACTTATTACAAGTAGAGTTACTGAGTCGCTCTCGGAAAAACAATAATCATGAAAACATTATTGTTGAACAAGGGTTAATGATCACTATCTCAGGAATCGCAGCAGGCATGCGAAACTCAGGATAAAATAAAAAAGGCTAATGTCTTTTTTATTTTTCTGATAATAATTGATCTAAATAAGCTTTAGCGTCTTGATCTCCTTGCTCGCTAGCTTTAGTAAACCAATAAATGGCTCGATCTTTATTCGTGCCTTCGCCTTGTAGATATTTAATACCTAAATTATATTGGGCATCAACACTACCTTGTTCTGCAGCTTTTAGATACCATTCAACAGCTTTTTTCTCGTCTTTAGCCACTCCTCCACCTACATCATACATCACACCAATATTATATTGAGCATCAGCATTACCAGCTTCAGCGGCTTTAGTGAACCAATATGCCGCTTGCGTATTGTCAGGTTTAGTTCCCGTACCTGTTGCATACATAATAGCTAAATCATACATCGCTAATACATGACCATGCTCTGCCGCCTGTTTATAAAAATAGCTAGCAGCCACATAATCTTGGGTCAAACCATCACCTTTTTCAGACATTAACCCTAAATAATATTGCGCTTCTGGAATGTTATCTTTAGCTGCTTTACTAAACCAATCAGCTGCCGTCATGCGATCTTTTGTTACACCATCACCAAAAAAATACATAATACCAAGGTTTAAATAAGCATCATAAATACCTTGATCACCAGCTTGAGTAAAATAATCAATCGCAGCTAATATATTTTGTTCTACTCCATTACCATCTTTATACATTAAAGCTAAATTGTATTTAGCCAATGCATAATTTTGATCTGCCGCTAATTTAAAATATTTAAATGCTTCATTTAAATCAGCCTTGGTTCCATCACCTTTTTGATACATAAATGCTAAATTATTTTGTGCTTTGGCAAGCCCTTGCTCTGCCGCTTTTTTATACCAAAAAAAAGCACGAACATCACTAACTTCAACGCCCAATCCTTGTTTATAAATATTTCCTAATGAGTATTGGGCTTCCGCATTCCCTTTTTCCGCTGACAAACGCAAAGAAGGAAGCAATGAATCTGACTCTTTGAGTTTTAATTGAGTATCGTCTGATTGCGTCTTATAATCTGCAGCCATCGCACTATAAGGAATAGATAACAATAGTACTAATAATATTTCAAATTTTTTCATATTTTTATGATTATTATGACATCTAAAATAATTATACATAATTGTAAGCAAAGGGAATAGTTTTGTTTAATTCTTATAGTTGCTATTTTATTTATACAATTAATATTAGCTAAAAATACAATTCTATAAACCTAATTCGTCCCATATTTCATCAATACGGGTAATTACTTTTGGATCTTTTTTAATTATCTTTCCCCATTCACGGTCTGTTTCACCTAGCCATTTATTGGTTGCATCCAACCCCATTTTAGAACCTAATCCAGAGACTGGTGAAGCAAAGTCTAAATAATCGATCGGTGTATTATCAATAAAAGTTGTATCCCGATGAGGATCCATACGTGTCGAAATAGCCCACATTACATCTTTCCAGTCACGCGCATTAATATCATCATCACAGACAATTACAAATTTGGTATACATAAATTGCCGTAAATACGACCAAATTCCCATCATAACTCGTTTAGCATGACCTGGATATTGCTTTTTAATAGTAACAATTGCAATACGGTATGAACATCCTTCTGGCGGTAAATAAAAATCAACAATTTCGGGGAACTGCTTTTGTAAAATTGGAATAAAAACTTCATTCAAAGCAAGTCCCATAATTGCGGGTTCATCTGGTGGTCTACCTGTATAAGTTGAGTGATAAATCGCATCTTTGCGGCGAGTTAAGTGCGTTACGGTAAATACGGAAAATTGCTCAACTTCATTATAATAACCTGTGTGATCACCATACGGACCTTCTGATGCTAACTCATTAGGATCAATATAACCTTCAAGAATTATCTCTGCACTAGCTGGAACCTCTAAATCATTTGATAACGATTTGACTACCTCTGTTCGGCTACCACGTAATAATCCAGAAAAAGCATATTCAGGTAGAGTATCTGGCACTGGTGTCACTGCACCTAAAATGGTGGCTGGATCAGCACCAATAGCAATACTAACTGGAAATCTTTCGTTTGGATGTGCTTGTTGCCATTCGGCAAAATCAAGTGCACCACCACGATGTGAAAGCCAACGCATGATCAATTTATTTTTTCCTAAAAGTTGCAAGCGATAAATGCCCACATTTTGTCGATCTTTATAAGGACCTTTAGTAATAGTCAGTCCCCAAGATAACAGAGGTGCTACATCTTCGGGCCAGCAATGCATAATAGGTAAACGAGTCAAATCCACCTCATCATCCTTAAAAATCACCTCTTGGCATGGTGCTGAAGAACGATGTTTGACTGGCATATTTAGTACTTGTTTATACTTAGGTAACACATTAAAAAATTGCCGTATGCCCTTAGGCGGTTCGGGTTCACGTAAAAATGCCAATAACTCACCAATTTCACGCAAAGCTGAAGTATCTTCACGCCCCATTCCCATTGCAACACGTTTAGCGGTGCCAAACAAATTGCATAAAACAGGCATATCATAACCAATGGGATTTTCGAATAATAAAGCAGGGCCTCCATTGCGTAAAACACGATCAGCAATTTCGGTCATTTCGAGATAAGGATCAACAGAGAAAGTAATTTTTTTTAATTCACCTTGTTGTTCAAGATAATCTAAGAAATCTCTAAAATCTGAAAAATTCATTTATTACAACTCCCTGTTGCTTAAATAAGCTTGAATTAACTAAATCCTAAAATCATTTTTAATAGTAAATGCTAATGTAGCTTTGGTATTTAATTAGTCTGCATCAAAGTTTTCACTATATAGGCACTTGTTTATTTTGATTACAATCAACAATTTTAGGAAATAAACTATCATATTGTTTTTTTTATAAATTTTAATAAATTTATCTTGATTAACTTAATAAAATAAAAATTGTTTAGATTGATCATCAAATAAAAAAGAAGCTATCCAGTCATTTTGATCATCGTTATTTTCATTAGCAAATATCTGAATAATACTATTTTCACGTTTTTCTGGTTGATCATGTAATTTATAATCAATTATTTTTTCAGCTATTTTAACGTTATACTCATCGAAAACAATATAATCATTTTGATTGGACTGGCACTTTTTTAAAACCATGTTAGCATTACTAGTTGGTATAAAAAATCATAAATAGGACAAAGCAACGGCATATAGGCTTAATTTCATTTCAAACCTCTTAATTAGATTTAATCAAACTATGAATATTATCAATAGCTTCACTGTTATTTGATGATAAAGTAAGATTGGCTGCTTCATCAATGGTTAACCACTGGTAAGCTAAATGCTCAGTAAGCATCGGTGTTATCTCTTTAATAACAGGCAGATAAAACCAATGTTCTTTATTTAGCTTAACTTCTGGTGCATATTTATGTCTAAATTGCGGGAAAATCTCAAATTCAACGGAATGCATTGCATCAATTAACTCAAGATTTTGCCCAATAATATCAATGCCTGTCTCTTCAAAAACCTCACGAATTGCTGTTTCTCGTGGTAACTCGTTATCTTCCATACTACCTGTTACTGATTGCCAAAAATAAGGGTCGTCTTGGCGCTGTAACATAAGGCAACGGTTCGTTGTCTGGCAGAAAATCACCACCAGAACAGATTCAGGTTTTTTGAATTTTCGCATTAAATATCACTATTTTTTACTTACTTCAATACCAAGTTCAGTCAATGCTGCAACATTGGCTGGGCTTGGAGCATCAGTAAGTAAACAAGTTGCTGCTGTAGTTTTAGGAAATGCTATCACATCGCGAATATTATCCGTTCCAGTTAATAACATACTTAATCGATCTAATCCAAATGCCAATCCTGCATGTGGAGGTGTGCCATATTTTAATGCATCAAGTAAAAAGCCAAATTTCTCACGTTGATCATGTTCATTAATACCTAAAATTGAAAAGACAGCTTGTTGCATTTCGCTACGGTGAATACGAACCGAACCACCACCAACCTCATAACCATTGATTACCATATCATAAGCATTTGCAACAGCATTTTCAGGATTATTCAGAAGTTCTTTTGGTGTATAATCTTTTGGTGACGTAAATGGGTGATGCATAGCACTTAAACCTTCATCTATTTGTTCAAACATCGGGAAATCAATAACCCAAAGTACCGCCCATTTACTTTCATCGGTTAAACCTAAATCTTTACCAACTTTTAAACGTAATGCCCCTAACGCATCACTCACTACTTTATAGCTATCGGCACCAAATAATAAAATATCACCATCTTTAGCATTGGCACGATTAAGCAGTGCTTCCATTTGCAATTCATTAAAGAATTTAGCAACTGGGCTTTGTACACCTTCTAACCCTTTGCTACGTTCATTAACTTTAATCCAAGCCATACCTTTTGCGCCGTAAACTGAAATGAATTGCGTATATTCATCAAGTTGTTTACGTGTTAATTGTGCACCGTTTGGAACACAAAGCAAAGCAACGCGTCCTTTCGGATCGTTAGCTGGTGTTGAAAACACTTTAAAATCAACATTTTTAACCAAATCAGCCACATCAATAATTTCAAGCGGATTACGCAGATCAGGCTTATCACTTCCAAAGCGACGCATCGCTTCAGCAAAAGTCATAATAGGAAATTTACCTAAATCCACATTTTTCACATGTAACCAAAGCTCACGAATCATCTTCTCCATAACATCCCGCACTTGCTCTGCTGTCATAAATGAAGTTTCAACATCGATTTGCGTAAACTCAGGCTGACGATCGGCTCGTAAATCTTCATCGCGAAAACATTTTACAATTTGATAATAACGGTCGAATCCTGACATCATTAGCAATTGTTTAAATAATTGTGGCGATTGTGGTAGCGCATAGAACTCACCTTTATGAATTCGACTTGGAACCAAGTAATCTCGTGCGCCCTCTGGAGTTGCTTTGGTTAACATTGGCGTTTCGATATCTAAAAAACCATGTTTGTTCATAAACGAACGAACAAATGCAGTAATTTTAGCTCGCGTTTTAAAGATCGTTGCCATTTCAGGGCGGCGCAAGTCAATATAACGGTATTTTAGACGTTGCTCTTCACTATTGTTTTGATTGAAATCAAGAGGCAATACATCGCTACGGTTAAATATTGTCAATTCAGTTACCAAAATCTCAACCTCTCCGGTTGCCATATCTTTATTGATTTGACCCTCCGGACGAGCTCTTACTTTACCTTTAATTTGGATACAAAATTCATTACGAAGTTCACCAGCAAGTTGATATGCTTGTTGATAATCAGGATCAAAAAAAACTTGTACAATACCTTCACGATCACGCATATCGATAAAAATCATACCGCCTAAGTCTCGGCGTTTATTGACCCAACCACATAATGTTACTTCTTGATTAATATAACTTGCATTGAGTTGTCCGCAATAAATTGTTCTCATTAAAATATCCTGTGTACTATTAGCAAAATGATAATTATTATAGAGCAATTTATCAGGGTATAAAGACCATGATTTAAATTAATTATCATTTATTTTATTTATGTTATTTTTTAATAATAAATTTACTTTATAAAAGTTTTTATAAAATAAATTAAATTCAAAAAGATACCAATTACATCTTAATTTTATAAAAAATATAACCAAATTACTTATTGAAAATAACTTGTCATATCAAATATTTATTAATAAGCTTTAAAATTATTTAATAATTTATTTACTTGATATGAAAGCTTTAATTTCAATTGATTATACGAATAATTTTGGTGCTGATAACGGGACTTTAACTACAGGACTAGCTTGTCAAAAAATTGAAACTGAAATGCTAAACGTAACAGAATCATTTATAAAAAATAATAATTTTGTCGTTTTTGTTATCGATACCCATGACCCCTCTAATAAATTTTATCCTGAAAATTCTTTTTTTCCGCCTCATAATATAATTGGTACTTTAAGACAACAATTATTTGGTAGTTTAGATAACCTTTATCGAAAATATAAAAATTCTAATCATATTTATAGGATAAATAAGCGCTACTATTCAGCTTTTTGTGGGTCAGATATTGATTTACGATTACACGAAAGATGCAGTGGCCACCTTTGATCCAATCGGTCATCAATAGGATTTAAATCATTTTAAAAATACTTTAGGTGCAACGGTACTTTAAAAATATTTAAAATAAATTAAGGAGTAATATAAGAATGGAAGTTTTACGAGATTATAAAGTGCATTTACTTGCATTAGTCGTTGTTTTGGCATGTGAGTTTATCGGTAAGCAGTCTATTTGGATTATCGCTGTGTATCCGATGTTATACGCCATGATCATTGGTGGAGTAATAAGTATTCCCAAATTAAAAATATTAAAACTAAAAAATATGAATAATGCCAGCGCCATCATGATTGTAACTTTGATGTTACTTATTGCCAAGCTTGGCGTTTCTATCGGTCCTAAGATTGATATGATTCTAAAAGATGCTAAGTTAGCATTAATTTTTCAGGAATTAGGCCATTTTGCTGGTACGATTTTATTGGGGCTACCACTAGCAATGATATTAGGTATGAAACGTGAAGCTGTTGGTGCAACTTATTCTGTTGCTCGCGAACCGAATATAGCAATTGTTGCAGATAAATATGGATTGGATTCCGCTGAAGGTCGAGGCGTTATGGCGATGTATGTTTGTGGCACACTTTATGGCGCTATTTGGATGAGTATACTAGCCAGTGTGATGGCAAAACTAGATATTCTCCATCCTTATGCTTTAGCCATGGGAGCTGGGGTTGGAAGTGGTAGTATGATGGCGGCATCCCTTGCTCCAATAAGTGACCTTTATCCAGAAATGGCTAGTGAAATCAAAGCCTATGCAACAACAGCAAACTTAATGTCGAGTGTTGTTGGCATTTATATTTATACATTATTTTCACTACCATTTGCCTCTTTCTTATATAACATTTTTTCGCGTTTACGACGTAACAAAGGAGGAGCACTATAATGAAGAGTTTAGAAACAATATTTTTACTGATCTTAGTTGCCATTATTATGGCTGCTGGTAATACAGTAGGTTACAAAATTGATTTTATACTGTCATTAGAAGCGTTATCAATTTTAGTTGTTATATCAATTGTTGGCTATTTTGTTGGCAAAATTCCAGTATTAAACAAATTTCCAGTCATTTTATGGGTATCAATTGTAGCCGCAGTGGCTTCATCACCTATTTTCCCTTTTCATGAACAAGTTGTTTCACTGACTGACAAGGTGTCTTTATTGGCGGTTTGTACCCCAGTGCTTGCTTATGCTGGATTGGCTATTGGTAAAGATTTAGCATTATTTAAAAGTATCTCATGGCGAATTATTCCTGTTTCATTAGCTGTATTTTCAGGCACTTTTATTTTGGCAGCGATCATTGCTCAAATCACCTTGCATTGGGAAGGTGTTATCTAATTTAAACTAGGATTTAATTTATGACAAAAGAAGAACTTAAAAAAAAGGTTTGTAGTGCAATTGCAAACCGTAAAGCTGATATTAAAGCAATTGCTGAATCAATTTGGGCAGAACCTGAACTTGGTTATAAAGAACACAAAACAGCCAAAAAAGTTGAGCAAACTTTTGAAAAACTAGGTGTTCCATTTAAAAATAAATTAGCAATAACAGGAGTAAAAGGTCGCTTAAAAGGGGGGAAAGGTAGCAACTATAGCATTGCCGTTATCGGCGAGCTTGATGCTATTATTTGTGCAGATCACCCTGCTGCTGACGAAACATCTGGTGCTGCGCACTGCTGTGGACATAATGCTCAAATTGCCAATATGATGGCAGTAACGATGGGATTAATTGATTCAGGGGCTATGCAATTTTTAGCTGGCGATGTCGTACCATTTGCTGTTCCAGCTGAAGAATATGTTGAAATCACTTATCGAAATCGCTTAATAGAAGAAGGTAAAATCAAATATATTGGTGGCAAACCAGAGTTAATTTCACGTGGCGAGTTTGACGATATTGATATGGCATTACAAATACATTTAACTAGTGTACCTAATGAACGTCAAAATGGTTTTATCGAAATATCAACAACTAGCAATGGTTTCATCGGAAAATTAATTAAATATAAAGGTGAGGCAGCACATGCAGCTGCAGCGCCTCATGCTGGCGTCAATGCCTTAAATGCTGCGATGATGGGAATGATGGGTGTGCATGCTATTCGTGAAACATTTCAAGAAAAAGACTACATTAGATTCCATCCAATTATTACCAAAGGTGGTGATTTAGTTAATGTAGTTCCAAGCGATGTCAGAATGGAAAGCTATGTGCGCGCAAGCAATGTGCCAGCCATGATTGATGCCAATGAGCGAATAAATCAAGCATTAAAAGCTGGAGCAATGGCCGTTGGGGCAACGTGTGAAATTAAAGATCTACCAGGTTATTTACCTTTGCAAAACAACCCAACACTTAATGACTTTTTACAAAGTAATGCACAAGATCTAATTGGTGCTGATAATGTTTGGATTGCGCCTCATATGACAGGTAGTACGGATACTGGAGATTTATCTCACATTATGCCTGTTAGCCACCCATGGATTGGTTCAGTTCGAGGTGTTTTACATGGTAAAGATTATACGGTATTTGATGAAGAAATGGCTTACATCGGTCCTGCACAAATGATGGCATGTACAATTATTGATTTACTTTATGATGATGCCAAACCTGCACAGAAGCTGATGTCAGAATATAAACCACTAATGACCAAAGAGGAATATTTAACCTTTCTATCTGGCTTTGACAAATAATCTTAATAGCTTGGCATATTCTTGTGCCAAGTTTCTGTTATAATGCTTCTTCATAATTAACCACAATAATAGTCGCACAATATGCTAGAACTTACTGATCAAGAATTGTTTCGTTATGATAGACAAATCACATTGCGTGATTTCGATATTGATAAACAGCAAATATTGAAAAACAGTTCAGCACTGATCATTGGTTTAGGCGGACTTGGTTGCGCTGCATCACTCTATTTAGCGGCATCAGGTTTAGGCAAATTAACGTTAGTTGATTTTGACACCATATCAAAATCCAACTTAAATCGACAAATCTTATATACCGAAAGCTTTATTAATCAATACAAAGTCGAGGTGGCAAAAGAAGCCTTAACCAATATAAATGCCAATACGTTAATTGAAACAGTAAATCAGCGACTTGATGATAATAAGCTTATTTCACTTATTAAACAACATGATATTGTCATAGACTGTACGGATAACCTAGTGACACGAGAGCAAATTAACCGCTGTTGCTTTCAAGTAAAAAAAACGTTAGTTTCTGGAGCGGTAATCCGTATGGAGGGGTTATTAAGTGTATTTACATACCAACCTAATGAACCATGTTATCACTGTTTAAGTCGCTTATTTGGTAAAGATCAACTCACTTGTGTTGAGACCGGCGTCATGGCACCGCTTGTTGGAATGTTTGGTTCCATGCAAGCCTTAGAAGCGATAAAAGTGTTAACTCAATATGGAAAACCATTAATTGGTCGTGTATTAATGATTGATACAATGACAATGGAGTTCAGCCAAGTTAAATTTACCAAACAACCTAATTGTCCTGTTTGTGGTAATGGTAATACCAATCAGGTTTCTCAATGAAAATTAATCGAATTATTTTAGCTCCTATGGAGGGAATACTTGATTATCAAGTCAGGCAACTTTTAACTGAAATTAACCAATTTGATTATTGTGTTACAGAATTTATCAGAGTGACCCATCACAAATTATCAAATAGGACTTTCTATCGCCTATGCCCTGAACTTTACAATAATGGAAAAACCAAATCTGGCACGCCAGTTCGTGTCCAAATTTTAGGACAGTCGCCAGAGTGGATGGCTGAAAATGCCGTTAAAGCTATCGAATTAGGTTCTTATGGCATAGATATCAATTTTGGTTGCCCTGCCAAAACTGTAGTTGGCAGCCATGGTGGCGCTTATTTATTACAATATCCAGAGCAGATATTTAATATTGTCAGCCAAGTACGACAAGCTATAGGTGCAACAAATAAATTATCAGTCAAAATTCGCTTAGGTTGGGATAATAAATCACATTGCCACGAAATTGCCAACGCAATTGAACTTGCCGGAGCCAACGAAATAGCAATTCACGGAAGGACCAAAGAAGACGGCTATAAAACTGAAAAAATAGATTGGCAAACAATAGGCCAAATCAAACAGCACTTAAAAACTCCTGTTATTGCTAATGGTGAAATTTTCTCTATTGCAGATGCAGAAAATTGCATAAGCCAAAGCCAAACTAATGACATTATGCTAGGGCGAGGTATTTTAACTATTCCAAATCTAGCTAATATGATTCGAACTAAACAGTCAGCATTAAATTGGCAACAAGTGATGGAAATTTTAATTCACTATGCAATATCACCTATTGATAATGCTAAACCTCTTTATCACTCTGCTCGCATCAAACAATGGCTTGCTTATTTAAAACAGCACTATGTTCAAGCGTCAGAAATATTACAAAACATTAGAACACTCAAATCACAACAAGAAATTTGTCAATTTTTAACTAATGGCAACAAAAATAATACATAAGGACAAATACTATTTATATAGTATACATTTACAATATATGAATTTCTTTCTGGCATAGACCGTTTAGAAAATCTTGTAATGTGGTATTTTTTGTAGCCGACACGATTGTAATATGAAACATTTCATATGCACTATAGTATTCAAGTACACCATTTTTTAAGATCTGTTATTGTTATTCTAAGATAGCACTGAGCTTTACTATATCTGCTTTATTCACTTTCACTATCTAAAAAGCAATAAATGCAGCAATGTTACTCGGAATTAATTTCTTGCTTGTAATAATTCAAAATAGTTTTCCTCTAGCTGTTTATTCTAATCAGATAAAATTGCATTTAGCGAACCAATAACATAAATATCAGCTCATCTTTTTACTGTAATTAAATTTTTTGAGCTATAGCATTATTAATTGCTTGGCATACTATCGTATAACTCAATCAAAATGTTTATGTAATATCTCTTTCTGGTGGTAACCAACTATAATTTTATGTGTACCATTCTTTAATAAAGACAGTTTAATGAGCTTCCATTTTTAACAAACTTTATTAATTAATACAATAAGTTATATATTAGTAATCCTGTTTATCAGAGTGTTTAATGTTCTTGCCAAATTAATTATACAATCATATTGGGATACTAATTTTTATTTTCACAATGTCACTATGGTTCACTAATTAAAAATAAACCATTTTTAGTGAGAATGATCACAAATTTATAAAAATAATGATGAAAATTTATTTTGTAAGTGAAAACATGTTTAACCAATAAACAAAATTTTTCATTAAGCTTTAAAAAAGTTTGATGATATAAGTACGCTAAAAATGCAAATTTTGAGAGCAGAATAACCAAAGTTATTTATTATTAATAAAATTTAGTACTAAACAACAGGTAAGAATTATGTTTATCAAATAATATTTAACTAATAAAAATAAAATTCAAAATAGGAGTTTATATTTATGGAGTTTCTAAATATTCTTTGGGTTATCCTTGGAATAGGATTAATGTTATTTTTTAATATCCGCTTTAAAATAAACTCAATGATTGCATTATTAGCTACTGCAATATTTGTTGGTCTGATGGCTAAAATGGATTTATTGAGTATTCTTAAAACGATTAAATCAGGATTTGGTGGAACACTTGGTGAATTAGCTATTATTGTTGTTTTTGGGGCTGTTATTGGCAAATTAATGGTTGATTCAGGTGCAGCTCATCAAATTGCTCAAGCTTTACTAAAAAAACTTGGGATTAAATATGTAAAAATAGCGATCATTATTATGGGGCTTATATTTGGTCTAGCAATGTTTTATGAGGCCGCATTTATCATATTAGCTCCGTTAGTAATTGCATTAGCAAAAGAAGCAAAAATTCCATTTTTAAAACTAGCTATTCCTGGAGTTGCAGCAGCAACCACAGCCCACTCATTATTTCCTCCACAACCAGGACCTGTAGCTTTAGTTAATGCCTATGGGGCTGATATGGGAATGGTTTATATTTATGGACTTATTGTCGCAATTCCCTCTGTAATTTGTGCTGGTATAATTCTTCCTAAATTTCTCGGCAATTTAGTAAGACCTACCCCACAGTTCTTACAATCTGAAATACCTATTGATAAAAATAATCTTCCTTCTTTTTTTACATCAATTACTGTACCTTTGATTCCTGCTTATATCATGATAGCAACCACAATAGCAAATATATGGTTAGAAAAAGGAACAACTGCATATTCTGTTTTCAACTTTATTGGTTCATCCCAAATTGCAATGTTTATTGCTATGGTTACTGCATTTATATTTTTTGGTAAAAAACTTGACTATTCAATGGAATGGATTATGAAGTCTTTTGATAATGCGGTAAAAGGTATTGCAATGGTTGTTTTAATTATTGGTGCTGGTGGTGCATTAAAGCAAATTATCATCGATACTGGTATTGGCGATACTATTGGTCAATTAATGTCAACTGGGGGGGTATCTCCTTATATTATGGCATGGTTAATTACTGTGTTAATCCGTTTAGCAACAGGGCAAGGTGTTGTTTCTGCTATGACAGCAGCTGGAATTATCGGTGCTGCAGTTATCGATCCTACTACGGGGGGTATGAGAAGCGTGAGCCCAGCCTTACTTGTGCTTGCAACTGCTGCAGGGTCTAATACATTAACTCATATCAACGATGCTTCTTTCTGGTTGTTTAAAGGTTACTTCGATTTATCGATCAAAGATACTTTAAAAACATGGGGCTTATTAGAACTAATTAATTCAATTGTTGGTTTAGTTGTTGTGTTAATTATAAGCATTATTGCTTAATTGTAATCTTTTTATTCATTTCCAATAAACCTTGTGTCATAATCAGCTACACGTTTTTATTGTTTATATTTAATTAAATTTTAAAAATTTATTTTGGTAAAGAGATTTTCATTAAAATGTAAATAATTATTTTCAATAAGACTTTTGATTATAAATGAGGTAGATTATTAGCTCAATTCTAATTTAAAAAACTGGTTCTTTATTGAGAAAGGAGTGAAAGTCAAGATATGCGTTATAACGAGCCACAAATGTTGACGTCAATTTTGGCACAAAACTTTAGTTTATCTAAAATTCAAGATAGAACTAATGCATTAAACTCCTTGGCTAAAGTTGTTAATGATTTGTTGCAATCACCGATGAATCAACAATGCCGAGTTGCCAATTATCGTCAAGGTGTTATGATTTTAGAAGTAAGTACAGCTAGTTGGTTAACTAGATTAAAATACGAACAAAGCAATTTAATATCTGAGATAAGAAAAAATATCTTACCCTCCCTATCTTCTATTCAATATCAGATTAATCCAGATATTTCGGTGAGGTGGTCACACAACAATTATCAAAGTGATAAGTCATCTTTAGTTTCAAGCGTGATAACACAAAAAAGTGCGATGTTTTTATATGCATTAGCAGAAAATGCACCAGACAAGTTAAAAAAACAATTGATAAAACTTGCTAACCATGCAAAATAAGTGCAAGCAAGTAGGATTAAATTTTATAACATTGTATATCTTAAAGATATAAGGAGTGAATGATGGATAAAGATATGATTACTTATCTTATAATCGGATTATTAATTGGTTTTATTGTTAGTTTTGTTTCCACGAACCTTATTAGTCCTAAAGCACGTAAATATGCCAAAGTTAAACAAGAATTAGATCAAACAAAAGATGAATTAATAGCGCAAAAACAAATGATTGCTAAACATTTCTCACACAGTGCAGAGATATTGGATAATATGGCTAAAGATTTTCGTCGTCTTTATCAACATATGGCAGAAAACTCTAGTCAATTTATGGATAGTGATAAAGTTCACTCTTTAGATTTTGATTCAAACTCAGATTTGGACGAAAAAAAAGAAATTACACTTGATAAGCAACCAAGAGATTATTCTTGATAATTCTTCAGTTTATTTAAAACGGATATAAATAAATCTTAACCTATGATTTTGTTGACCGTTACTTAATTCCAAACAATTTTATAGAGAGTAAATTTTTGTAAAAGCGAGAGTTCTAAGATGATTAATTTATTAAAACAACAAAAAAAATTATTAAGTATTTTAGCGTTAAGTTTAGGAATGAGTTTGTCTGCACTTCCGAATACTTATGCTGCTTTTCCTCCAGCCTCAACCGATAATAATATGCAACTACCAAGTTTGGCGCCTATGCTTGAAACTGTATTACCATCAGTTGTTAGTATTAAAGTTGAAGGAACAGCTCAAATGCAAAATAATATGCCAGAAGAGTTTAGACGTTTTTTTGGTTATCCAGATAGCCAATCAAGGGCGTTTACAGGTTTAGGTTCTGGTGTGATTATTGATGCCGAAAAAGGCTATGTTGTTACGAATAATCATGTTATCGATGGTGCTGATGAAATTACGGTTGCTCTAAATGATGGCCATGAATTTAAAGCAAAACTAATTGGTAAGGATCCACAAAGCGATATAGCATTACTTAAAGTCGATGATGCCAAAAAATTAACAGCTATTAAATTAGCCGACTCTGATAATTTATGTGTTGGTGATTATGTTGTTGCTATAGGTAATCCATTTGGCATTGGTCAAACCGTTACTTCAGGGATTATTTCAGCTTTGGCTCGTAGTGGACTTAATATGAATGGTTTTGAAAACTTCATTCAAACAGATGCTTCAATTAACCAAGGTAACTCTGGTGGAGCACTTGTGAATTTAAAAGGTGA
Source organism: Gilliamella sp. Occ3-1 (assembly GCF_001690655.1). Lineage (GTDB taxonomy): Bacteria > Pseudomonadota > Gammaproteobacteria > Enterobacterales > Orbaceae > Gilliamella > Gilliamella apicola_P. The sequence continues at coordinate 60,357 of NZ_LZHQ01000001.1, read as the reverse complement.
GCTTGTAGGTATTAATACAGCCATTATTGCTCCAAGCGGTGGTAATGTTGGAATCGGATTTGCAATTCCTAGTAATATGGTAAAAAGTTTAACTTCTCAGCTTATAGAGTTTGGTGAAGTAAAACGTGGTGTGCTTGGTATCAAAGGCAATGAATTGACATCGGATATAGCAAAAGCGTTTGATATTGATGTTCAAAAAGGTGCTTTTGTTAGTGAAGTTATTGAAAATTCAGCTGCACAAGCTGCAGGAATTAAATCTGGTGATATTATTATTTCGATGGATGGTAAACCAGTTGATAGTTTTGCTGAATTACGTGCAAAAATAGCGACAACTGGAGCAGGAAGAACTGTACGGTTAGGCTTAATTCGCGATGGTAAAACAATATCTGTTGAGGTAAAACTAAAAAATAGCGATGAGACAGCAACTGATGCGAAATCGCTACATTCTGCTCTTGATGGTGCAACGCTTAGCAATGGGGAAATTAAAGGCCAAAAAGGTGTTTTAATAGAAAATATTGCTAAAAATTCGCCTGCATCTCGACTCAGTTTGCAAGAGGGAGATCTTATTACTGGTGTTAATAAAGAACGAGTAACTAATATTGCAGATCTTCGAAAAATTATTGATAGTCACCCATCAGTAATTGCATTAAATATAATTCGTGGTGATAGTCGCTTATATTTAATTTTACGATAATTAGTTTCCTTTTGTATCGTCGATGCCTTGGCATCGACGAAAACTCTAATTTTAACCTTAATATAGATGTGCTAAAATCTTTACCATTCATCCCATTAAAATCCTGAAAGTAATGCTTAAAAGAATTTTATGGCCAATATTAATTGGAACGGTTTTAGCTATTGTCTTATTGATTGTTTTTCCTTCTTTACAAAAGGGAACCCAATCAAATTTTCCAACCTCAATTTTTAGTAACGAGCCATTAAGCTATTCTAGTGCCGTTAAAATCGCGGCTCCAGCAGTAGTTAATATCTATAGTCGCTCAATTAATTCTTTTTCTCAAGAATCACAAAATAACCCAATAACTCCGCTAGGTTCAGGGGTAATTATGAGTGATCAAGGTTACATTGTTACTAATTATCATGTTGTTGAAGATGCGGAACAAATTATTATTGCATTGCAAGATGGGCGTATATTCGAAGCTTTATCTGTAGGTTCAGATAAACTTGTTGATCTTGCTGTATTAAAAATAGAAGCCTTTAATATTCCAACTATATTGATTAATCCTCAACGCGAACCAAAAATTGGTGATGTCGTTTTAGCCATAGGAAACCCTTACAATATAGGACAAACTATTACGCAAGGTATTATCAGTGCTACAGGCCGTGATGGATTGAGTCCATACAGAAGGCAGAATTTTATTCAAACAGATGCATCAATAAATCACGGTAATTCAGGTGGAGCGCTAGTAAATACTAAAGGTGAATTAATGGGAATTAATACTCTTACCTTTGCAAAAAATTTAGGAAATGATTTTCCGGAGGGAATTGGATTTGCGATCCCAACAGCATTAGCAGTTAAAATCATGAATAAATTAATTCGTGATGGAAAAGTCATTAGAGGGTATATAGGTATTGATGGATTAGAATTTGCACCAACTCAAAATCCAAGTGATATACCTGTGGTGTTAGGTATTTTAGTCACCAAAGCGGAAGGTCCTTCATTGCAATCAGGAATACAAACCAATGATATTCTGATTATGGTAGATAATAAGCCTGTTAAATCAATTGTTGAAACAATGGATCAAATAGCAGAGTTGAAACCAGGTACAATTGTCCCCATTATAGTTCTGCGAAATGGTGAAAAGATTGAACTGCAAGTAACAATAGGTCAATTACCTGTTTAATTGTTCTTTTATTTCTTGATTAACACAGTCATTGACTGTATAATCTGCGGTCTTATCATGTTTTTTAACATTCGTATGGTGTATAGATTTTGCTTTTATAGCCATTTATATAGCGATACGAAAAACTTTAGAGGCTTATTATGAAAGAAGGTATTCATCCAGAATATACTGCAATTACAGCAACTTGTTCTTGTGGTAACGTTATTAAAACCCATTCTACTGTTGGTCATGATATTCATCTTGATGTATGTGGTGAATGTCACCCATTCTATACAGGTAAACAACGTGATGTTGCAACTGGTGGACGTGTAGATAAGTTTAAACAACGTTTTGCTATGGTTGGTGGTAAAAAATAATTTCCCCAAAAACCATGTAAAAGATTAACAATAGTTAAAAAGGCGCATAACGCGCCTTTTGTTTTTTTAGAATAAATCTTTTAGTTAATGATCAATCAAATTCGGGGTTAATACCTAAATCTTGCATCATTTTTTGAGCTTGTTTTGGAATACCGTCTTCGCGTTCTTTTTGTAAATCGTCATCACAAGGTAAAGGTTGGCCAGTATAAGCATGGAGAAAGGCTTCACACAATAATTCACTATTTGTTGCGTGACGTAAATTATTAACTTGTCGGCGAGTACGCTCATCAGTCAATATTTTTAAAACTTTTAACGGAATTGATACTGTAATTTTTTTTACTTGCTCGCTTTTTTTACCATGCTCAGCATAAGGGCTTATATATTCGCCATTCCATTCCATCATCTTGTCACCAAATTACATCACAAATAATGTGGGCAATTCTAACGTTTTTTTTATTTCTCTGCAATCTACACATCAAGATAGTTAGACGTCTAGACATGTTGACGTCCTTATTGAATGTGTTATTCTTATACAATCTGTTTTGGAAGTAAGCAAAGTATTATTTAGAGGAATGTTATTATGGTTAGTCAAACCAACAATTTAAGCCAAGGAACAATAGCTGTTCGTGGTGGGATTAATACTGATGAGCAATATGGTAGTGTCGTACCTGTTATTACACCATCTACTTGTTATCGTTATGAAGAATTTGCAAAACCAAGAAAGTTTGATTATGCCCGAAAAGCGAATCCTAGTCGGCGATTAGTAGAAGAAACTGTTGCAAAATTAGAAGGTGGTGCCGATGCTATCTTAACAAACTGTGGTATGTCAGCAATTCACCTTATCAGTGTTGCTTTATTAGCGCCAAATGACTTAGTTATTGCTCCTCATGATTGTTATGGTGGTAGCTATCGACTTTTTAATAGTCTAAGCCAAAAAGGCTATTTTAAAGTGAAATTTGTTGATCAATCTGATTCAATAGCCTTACAAGAAGCACTTAATTTACATCCTAAATTAGTATTGATTGAAACACCAAGTAACCCATTACTTCGTGTTGTTGATATCAAAAAAATAGCCCAACAAGCACATGATGTTGGTGCTTTGGTTTTAGTCGATAATACGTTTATGACGCCGATTTTACAAAAACCGTTGGAGCTTGGTGCTGATATAGTCAGCCATTCTTGTACCAAATTTTTAAATGGGCATTCGGATTTATTAGCGGGAATTTTAGTCTTCAAAGACCAACAGCTTGCTACAGATGTTTTATGGTGGGCCAATAATATTGGTACGCTTACTTCATCATTTGATAGTTATCTTTTATTGCGTGGGTTACGAACTCTTGCTGCACGTGTTAATTTACAACAAGAAAATGCCCAAAAAGTTGTTGAGTTTCTTGTTAATCACCCAAAAATAGCAAAAGTATTTCATCCCTCTTTACCATCTAATCTTGGGCATGATATTGCTAAAGAACAACAAAAGGGGTTTGGTTCGTTACTAAGTTTTGAACTAGTTGGAAATGCCGATGTAATGCCGAAGTTTTTAAAAGCGCTTAAAATTATTACCTTAGCTCAATCACTTGGTGGCGTTGAAAGTCTTGTCTGCCACCCAGCAACAATGACACATTCAGGTATTAGTGCTGAAGCACGAAAAACAGCGGGTATTTCAGATCAGCTATTACGTATTTCAGTTGGTTTAGAAGATATTACTGATTTACTGGCTGATTTACAGCAAGCACTTGAAACAATCTAATTGAATTTTTAGATTGAAAGAGGGTTGATGATATAATGCTATAATGTTATTTCATCAACCTATTATTTGCACTTTTATTAAAGTAATGTTTTATTCTTTCTGAAATTTTCTATCTTCTTTTTTATCGCGGTAAAAATTTCATCGATTGAATGCCGTTTAGCTCTACCACAAATTTTTGCCTCTTCATTGCAGACCAAACATTGTCTTGGTTGATTTTCGAATTGAGAACGTGAAAGGCTATTTTGTGTAACAATGTCAATGACATCAATGTCCCACAAACGCCCTAAGGGGTGATTATTTTCGACTTCAATACAATATTTTTTAAGGGTTTTAGCTGAACATTTAATTGCTATGATTGCTTCTGAACCAGTAATGTAATGGAAATGATCTTCATTGATTATTGTTATATCGTTTTGTAAAAAACAGAGATGTAAAGCTTTAATTGCTTCGTCAAAAAGATAACGGGCTCCGCTACTGTTTTTTATAGGACCAGGAATAACTATGCTTAATGATATGATTGGATATTTATAGCATGTCATTGCATGCTTTTGGTTTTCAACTCGCTTTTCCTTGGCTAGTAGCATTTGCTCAAGGGTAATAGGAGTGCCATCATCAAATTTAATTTGCATTTTTTTCATCAAATAGAAAAGTAATAGCATGACACTTTTACATGTCAGGCTATTACTATATTAATAAAGATTAAAATTAATCTTTAACTTGGCGTACGACATCAATAACAGAGCCATCACGGAAATGTACGATACCAACGATTTTATCATTAAATTCGATTGGTTTTGGTTCACCAGTTAAAGACACAGCACGTTGATAAAGCTCTTCAATGCTCATAATTGGTAAATTAGCTGCTTTTAAACGTTCAGCAATTTCTGGACGATTAGGGTTAACAGCAATACCATGGTCAGTGACTAGCACATCAACGCTTTCACCAGGAGTAACTAATGTTGTTACCTTTTTAATTACTGTTGGAATACGGCTACGAATGAGTGGCGCAACAACAATTGTTAAGTTTGCACCAGCAGCTGTATCACAGTGACCACCAGAAGCACCGCGCATTACACCGTCAGAACCAGTTAATACATTAACATTGTAATCAAGGTCGATTTCTAACGCACTTAAAATAACAATATCAAGCTCATCAACACTTGCACCTTTTGAGGCAGGATTTGCATAAACATTAGTTGAAACTTCGATATGATCTTTATTTTTACCTAAAGATTGCCCCGCAGTGCCGTCAAAACTTTGAGTATCTAATAAACGTTTAACTAATCCTTTTTCGTGAAGATCAACAATACTTGCTGTAATACCACCTAAAGCAAATGATGCAGTGATATTTTTCGCACGCATGCGATTTTCAAGGAAACGAGTTGCTGCAGTTGACGATGCACCAGAACCAGTTTGGATTGAAAAACCATCTTTAAAATAACCAGAGTGTTCAATAACATCAGCTGCATAACGAGCGATCATCAGCTCGCGTGGATTGCTAGTGATACGCGCTGCGCCCACACTAATTTTAGTTGGGTCACCCACTTCATCAACTTTAACAATATAATCAACTTGATCTTGGCGAATACTTGCTGGATGGTTAGGATATCCAACAATATCCTCAGTTAATAGTACAACTTTCTTCGCAAATTGCGCATCAACCATAGCATAACCTAGAGCACCACATTGTGATTTTCCAGATACACCATTAGCGTTACCTTGTTCATCAGCGGTTGATACAGCTAAAAATGCGATATCAATGTTAATTTCACCACTTTGGATCAGTTTTACACGTCCACCATGAGAATGGATATGGACTGGGTTATCCATTAAACCGTGAGAAATCGCATCGGCTAATTTACCACGTAAACCAGAGGTATAAATTTTAGTAATTACACCAGATTCGATATGAGGAATTAACGCTGAGTTACAGCTTAATAAAGAACTTGAAGCTAGCGTCAAATTTTTAATGCCTAAATTGCTGATAGTCTCAACAACTTTGTTGATAACCTTATCGCCTTCACGAAATGCATGGTGAAAAGAGATAGTCATACCATCACGCAATTCACATTTTTTAATTGCTTGCTCAATAGAATCACACAATTTACGCGTATATTTAGACTCATCTTTTAAATATGGTGTTGTTGCGTTAGCATCAACAAAAGGCTTAATATTCTTGAGATCAGGGTGCTGTTTAAGCAAATCATCAATTTTTTTGTTTATAGAAGTAGTCATTTTTCAATCCTATCAAATTTCTTTACGTACACCAGAATACTTAGCCAACTCAATAACTTTTCTAGCTCGAGCAATAATCGGTGCATCAATCATTTTGCCATTTAGAGAAATAACGCCAAGGCCTTTTCTTTCTCCCTCTTCTGCTGCTTCAACCACTTTTTGGGCATGTTCAACTTCAGCTGCTGTTGGAGCATAAGCATTGTGGAGCAGATCGATTTGTCTAGGATTAATGAGCGATTTACCGTTGTAACCTAATTTTTTGATTAAGCTGACTTCTTTCAAGAAACCTTCATCATCATTAACATTAGAGTAAACAACGTCAAAAGCATCAATTTTAGCCACACGTGCTGCATGTAATACTGCACAGCGAGCATAGAATAATTCTGTACCATCGCCACGTTCAGTTTGCATATCAACAAGATAGTCAAATGCAGCTAGCGCAATACCGATTAAACGTGGAGAAGATTTAGCGATAGAAACGGCATTAACAACACCTTGAGCAGATTCGATTGCAGCCATTAATTTAGTGCTACCAACTTCACGCCCACACTCTTTTTCGATTCTTTCAACATGAGCTTCTAACTCATGAATATCTTCAGCACAGTTAGTCATAGGTAAACGTACTACATCAACACCAGCTCTTACAACTGCTTCAAGGTCTTTTAGACCAAATGGAGTATCAAGCGCGTTGATTCGTACTACTGTTTCAATTCCGTGCTCTTTATAAACAGGAAGAAGTAAAGTTTGTGCAACTAATAAACGTGCTGAATCTTTTTCCTTAATTGAAACGGCATCTTCAAGATCGAACATGATTGAATCAGGCTTATAAACAAACGAAGTTGATAACATAGCGGCGTTTGCACCTGGAAGAAATAGCATACTTCGACGTAATTTTTTCATAGTAATTTACTCCAATCTAAGTTTTCTTCTTCTGCGCCACGTAAAACTGCACATTGAACTCTAGCTTTAATAGCGCAATCAAGTGCACCTTTATCATCAATAATGATTAAACCGTCGGTTACATTAAGCTCATTTAAAGTTTGATCAACAACCGCACGGATTTGATCGCCAAATTGTTTATTAACATCACTATTAATAACAATTTCAATTCCCGTGTTTGGCATGACTTTGACTAACAAATCGCTAGATTCAAGAGTCCCCGCCATGGCTTCTTTTTGTATTTTCATTTTTTTACCTTTTAAAACGTATTAAATTTTAAATTTATCCAAATTAGCTGAAAGGTAATCCCATGTAGTAGATGGAACTAGTTTTTTTACCTCTTCATATTGCCCTGATGCCAATAATTTTCTTACTAATGAAGCTGATACAATAGTATCACCTTCGGTTATTCGTTGAACTTCAACAAAAGTAATTGCTGAGTGGTTACTAACTGCTTTATCTTCAAGCCAATAAGACATTGCTTCATTATAAGCCTTAGTTACTTCGTCATAGGGTTCAGTTCCAACAAATCGATAGTTAATATTAAGCGCTGGAGCAATATAATTTCGGAATATAAGCAGATCGATACCCATATAGGCCTGATCGATTTTTGTCTTATCTTTTAGAAAATAAGTTGGAAATGTTGCTCTTGAAATAATATAAGGAGAACTTGCATGTACTGTAACATTTTTTATCTGTTTAGTACCATCTTTAACTAATTTCAAACGTGTATCAAATGAAAATAGCGATGCATTTTCATTGACAACAAAAACATGCAACCAATCACATTGACTTGCAGCATATTGAATAAGATATTGATGGCCTTTAGTGAAAGGATTAGCATTCATAACAATGCTACCGATTTTACTCCCTTCTTTTTGTTGCGTGCTTAGTTGTTTACAATATTGTCTTATTCCAACCGGATTGTTTTCCATTAAGACGACAAGATCTGTTATTTCAACAATAGGATAAAACCCACATCCTTTAAAAAAATCTATATTTTCAGGTTTTGTATACAAAAAAAGATGGAAATAGCCATTTTCATTGGCATATTTTATTGCATGATCCATCAAGGTTAGATTTAGTTGATTGCCACGATAATTAGGATCAATAGCAACACATTTAATAATATTGCGATCAATACCTGCACAAGCAATAATTTGTTCATTGATTTTAGCTACCATAAAAACAGTAACTTGTGAATCCAGATCAAGATCAGAGCGAGATAGCAACTGTTTAACTTCTTTATAATCTTGTTCTGCTTTAGAAATATCAACAACGGCATAATCAACTAAATCGTACATAAATTTACCTCTATTCAGCTACTACATAATTAGTTAGTCGACCAATTCCTGTAATTTCGACTTCAATTGTATCGCCATCTTTCATAAATACTGGAGGATTACGTTTTTTACCAACTCCACCTGGTGATCCAGTAAGAATAACATCACCCGGAGATAAACGTGTAAAAGTACTAATATAAGAAATTAATTCAGGCACGGTATGCACAAGATTTTTAACTGAATCGTGTTGCATTTGTTCGCCATTTAAATAAGTAGTTAAAGATAATACTTTTGGATCAGGGATTTCATCGCTTGTTGTAATGCATGGACCGAAAGCACCAGTGTTAGGCCAGTTTTTACCTGCAGTAAACCAAGTGTATTGCCAGTCACGAATAGAACCATCCATATAACAGCTATAACCAGCTACATATGATAACGCATCTTCTTGCTTAATACGAAAACCAGCTTTACCTATAATAATAGCTAATTCTCCTTCATAATCCAACTCATTAGTAATAGCTGGTTTAATAATGTTAGTTTTATGACCTGTTTGAGAATCAGGGAAACGAACAAAAAGCGTTGGTGCTGAACTGGTTTCATTAAATTCAGCCCGTTTTTCGGCATAGTTCATGCCAACGCATAGAATTTTGTTTGGATTTGGAATGACGGGCAAATAAGTAATGTCTTGTTCATCAATGTCACTTGGGGCATCAAGATAGGTTTTGGCAACGGATAGTCCTTCTTTATCGGCAAGTAGTGATTTTAAATCAGCGTATTTATCACCTAATTTTTGCTTTAAATCAACAATACCGTTGTGAGTAAGAAGACCAAAACTTGCTCTACCAGAGACAAGATAACTAACAAGCTTCATGAAAACTCCTTAAAAACTATTTTGTTAATTGTAAATATCAAATAGAAATGACAACCTTAGTATAAACTAAGGTTGTCATTTAATATGTAAAATCTATACTAAGAAATTGCCGAGAATAAGTAATGATATTGATACATTAATAGCACCACCAATACGAGTTGCAATTTGTGCAAATGGCATAAGTTCCATACGTTCTGCAGCAGTTAAAATTGCCACGTCACCTGTTCCACCTTGGCCACTTTGACAACAAGAAATAACAGCAGCATCAACTGGATACATACCAAGTTTTTTAGCAACAAAGAAACCAGTAGTAACCAAACTAACAACTGTACAAACAATAACAATTAAGTTTGTAATAGTGAACGCTTCAACAATTTTTTCCCATGGTGTAATTGCTACACCTACTGCAAATAAAATTGGATAGGTAACAGACGTCTGGAAAAATTTATAAACAACTTGTGAACCACTTAATACTTTAGGTGAAACACCAGATACTAATTTAACAAAAACAGCTGCAAATAGCATTCCTACTGGAGCTGGAATACCAGTCACTTTGTGACCAATCATACCAACCATATAAAGAATAGCCGCTAATAATACACCTGAAGCAAATGTTGTTACATCCATAATCGATTCAGTTTTGGCTGCTTTTTTATCAGCGACTTCATCGTCTGCAGGTAATAGTCGGCCGTTACCTGTTAAGTGTGGATAAGCTTTACCAATACGATTAAGAATACCACCACAGATAATGCCAGTTAAACCACCTAACATTACGATTGGTAACACACGACCAAGCGCATCACCTTGTTCCATACCTAAGATTGAAGCGTACCCGATTGAAAGTGGAATCGCACCTTCACCAACACCACCAGCCATAATAGGTAATACTAAGAAGAAGAATGTTTCAAATGGTGTTAAACCAAGCAAATAACCAACACCAACACCAACAAGCATACCAACTATTTCACCACATACCATTGGACCGAAGATTTTTAAGAATCCTTGGATAAGTGTTTTCTTATCCATATGCATAATACTACCCACGATGATACAACAGATGTATAAATAAAGAATATGTGTATCTTTATAGAATTTTTTTGTTGCATCAACAACTGGTTCAGGAAGAATACCATAATAAACTAGAGCTGATGGAATAAAGGTTGCACAAATTGCTGCAGCACCCATTTTTCCAATGATCGGTAAACGTTTACCAATCTCACCACATAGAAAGCCAAAAAAAGCACAAGTAACAACCATTACAACGATTTCACTAGGTAATTTACCTGTTACAAACACTTCAGTAAAAATAAGAATTCCTGCAATAATAAATAAAGGAAGAGGGATAACACCAATTTTATAGTTATCCATCAATCGCCACCAATTATACGGCCAACCTGTCAGATTTTCTGTAACAGTCTTACCTGTCGATTCTTTTTCGTTAATGATTTTTTCAGATGAGTTAAAATTCACCATTTAATTTTTTCTCCAAAATGTCTTAATTTATTCGAAATTGTTGGTGCGTATCTTTACAAAAATTTAATAATTTTTTTGTGATATAAATCATAAATTAACTGTGGTTTTTATGGTTTTAAAGGATATATGTTTTTTAATGCTGTGATACACTTATTTGAACTTATTTTGAAAAAAGCAAATATAAAATGCGAAAAAAAATCTATTTATCATTTACCACAAAACTTTTTTTCTCGCTTTTGTTTTTTTCGTTGATTGTTCTTGCGCTATTACAAAGCTATATTTGGAACACAACTGAAACAAATTTGTATAGAAGCTTGGGCGAAAAAGCGCAAATTCAAGCAAAAGAGTTATCTGTTTTACCAAGTTTAATTGAATATGTCAAAGACAAAAACACCAATAAAATAGCCGATTTAATTACAGGCATATTTAAACAAAGTGATGCGAGCTATATTGTTATTGGCGATGCCAATGCTAATCGTCTATTTCATACAGCTAATAGCCCTTTACACTCCCCTATGGTTGGGGATGATAATCAAGAGGTCCTTAATGGTAATAGTAGTATCACCATTAGTGAAGGTTCTCTTGGCTTAGCATTAAGGGGTAAAGCTCCGATTGTCGAATATGATAAGGTTATTGGCATTGTCTCGGTCGGTTATATGATTGATGATATTTATGCACTGCATATACAACAATTTATACCGTTTATCATTTTTTGCTCCTTGCTATTCTTAGCATTATTTATCTTTTCATATTGCTTTTCAAAAGCGATTAAAAAACAGATGTTTAATTTAGAACCTAAAGCAATTGCACTACTAGTAAAAAGTCAGAAATCGATCATGGAATCGATTTTTGAAGGTGTTATCGCAATCGATCTTAATCATAAAATCATCAATATCAATCAATCTGCTCGTACAATGTTAAATATTAAGATAAGTGACGATGAGTTACATGAATATGATTTAAGCGAATTTATTAAATCAAGCGACTTCATTTATAAAAAAGAAAGTCAAACTGAAGATATACATGACCATATTTGCTATTTCAATAACATGATTGTCATAGCAAGCAGAGTTCGAGTAGTCATTGATGATAAAATTCAAGGCTGGGTAATTACTTTTCGTAACTTTGATGATATTAATATATTAAGCATGCAATTAACACAAGTAACCCAATATGTAGATAATTTACGCGCATTAAGACATGAGCATCTTAATTGGTTGGCAACTTTATCTGGGTTAATTTATATGAAACGTTATGAAGAAGCGCAATCATTTATTGCATTGCAATCTGCCAATAATCAAAGTAATTTAGACTTTATCACCGAACATTTTAATGTGCCGGCTATATGTGGTTTATTAATTGGAAAATATTCAAAAGCACATGAAATTGGTTTAAATCTAGTATTTGATCCAGCATGCCAATTAAATGCATTACCTTCACTTATCACTGAAATTGAATTTATGTCAATTTTAGGTAATTTGCTTGATAACGCTTTTAACGCTAGCTTAAAAAACGAGCACGGAGATAAAACTATTTATCTCTATCTTAGCGACGCAACAGATGAAGTTGTATTAGAGGTAACTGATCAAGGCTGTGGCATTGATGAAAATATTCGCGATTCAATTTTCGAACCTGGCGTCACATCGCAAGAAGGTAAAGAACATGGTATTGGTTTACACCTTGTTTCAACCTATATAAAAAAGGCCAATGGTTATATTACATTTGAAGATAATATCCCTTATGGAACAATTTTTTCTGTATTTATACCTAAATAATAAAAAGGCAATTATATGAATCAATTTCAAGAAGATAATATCAAAGTGCTTATTGTTGAAGATGAGCCAATTTTAGCAGAACTAAATGCAGAGTTTATTCAAAAAGACACAAAAGTTAAAGTAATTGGAATAGCTTCAACACTAGAAGAAGCTAAAATAATGGTAGAAAAACTAAAACCGACCTTAATATTACTCGATAATTATTTACCTGACGGCAAAGGAATAGAATTATTTGAATACATCATAAATAATCATCTAGATTGCTATGTTATTTTTATTACAGCTGCAAGTGATATGGATACTTGTAGTAAAGCGATTCGTTATGGTGCGTTTGATTATTTGATTAAACCCGTCTCTTATCAACGATTAAAACATTCACTTGAGCGTTTTGAACTCTTTCTATATAGACAAAGTTTACAAAAACATGTCAATCAACGAAAAATAGACGAACTTTTCAATTTGCAAACTAAAGATTTTGTTGATATGAACCGCCACTCCAAAGGGATTGAAGAAATCACGCTACAAAAAGTCAAAGACTTATTTATGCAAACCGATAAAGCACTCACTGTTGACGAAATAGTCGAAAAAGCCAATATTAGCAAAACAACCGCTAGGCGATATTTAGAATATTGTGTACAAATCAAATTATTAACAGTCGAACTTAATCATGGAAAAATTGGACGACCAGAAAGGCTATATAAACGTTTAGGGAAATAGTTTTCTTAATTAAGAAAGTTTTCATATCATAGCTTATTTTATATATAATTGATAATTATATAAATATGCTTATTTGTTATTTTAACTGCAAAATATTTGATGCTAAATTTACCCCACCTAGTTGCCAAATAGTTAAAATTTTGCAGTACAAAATAATAAGGAGTAAGCGTATGTCTTTAGTTATAGGAAAGATCGTTACTACTGAAAATAATGAGATTGACAAAAATGGAGCTTTTGTTCGCCAGACAAATCGTTTTGTTACACAATTTGGTGATAAATCTGGACAGCTACCCGTTAAAGCAGGTCGTTATCGTTTAATTTGGGCGGCTGTTTGCCCATGGGCGCATCGCTCAATGATTGCTATAAAATTATTAGGATTAGAAGATGTAATTAGTGTTGGAAAAGTCAATCCGATTAGAACCTCCAATGGCTGGGAATTTTCGCTTGATGCTAACGGCAAAGATCCTGTACTTGGAATCCGTTATTTACCCGAAATTTATGCCTTAACGGATCCTCAATATAATGGTAGAGCAACGGTGCCAACCGTTGTCGATGTAAAAACAGGAAAAGTTGTCAATAATGATTATTTTAAGCTTACTTATTATTGGGCAACTGCATTTAAACCTTTTCATAAAGCTAATGCACCTGACCTTTATCCTGAAAAATTACGAGCAGATATTGATGCGCTAAATGATGTGATATTCCATGAAGTGAATAATGGTGTGTATAAAGCAGGTTTTGCACGCTCGCAAAAAGCTTATGAAGATGCATACTACCTTGTTTTTAATCAATTAGATAAGTTAGAGCAGCGTTTGAGCCAATCACGTTACTTATTCGGTGATAAAATTACGGATTCGGATCTTCGTCTTTATGTGACGTTGGCTCGATTTGATGTTGCCTACTATTCTGCTTTTAAAACTAATCGTAATCGAATTATCGACTACCCTAACTTGTGGGCTTATGCTCGAGACCTTTATCAAATCCCTGCATTTGGTGAAACAACAGATTTTGAAGCAATAAAAAAAGGCTATTTTTTGGGCGTTAATTCCCATAATCCTTATGATATTTTACCTTTAGGCCCAGATGTCAGTAATTGGCATACTCCACACAACCGATCTCAACAGTTCAGTTCGAATAATTAATTTTATTGATGGGAGTAATTATAATGCCAAATATATTAGATATTGGATTGATTTTTATCCAAATTCCAACATTACTGGCTTACTTACCTGTAACACTTTTTATTACTTTTTTCTCAATGCTACTAGGGGTAATGTTAGGATTAATTATTGCTATCATCAAAATGAATAAAATACCGATATTATCACAAATAGCAGCGGTATTTGTCTCTTTTGTAAGAGGAACCCCATTATTAGTACAGCTCTATTTAAGCTTTTATGGCATACCTATCCTATTGAGTTATATAAATTATTTTTATGATACTCACTATAATATTAATGGTATATCCCCAATGTTTTTTGTGTTAATTGCCTTTTCCTTTAACGAGGCTGCCTATAATTCAGAAACAATCCGCGCAGCATTACAATCTGTGAATAAAGGTCAAATTGAAGCTGCGCAATCATTAGGAATGACTTATAGCCAGTTGTTACGGAGAATTGTGATCCCTGAAGCCTTTATCATAGCATTACCTAATTTAGCGAATGCGCTGATTGGTTTACTAAAAGGTACATCATTAGCATTTGTTTGTTCGGTGACTGAAATGACTGGTAGAGGAAAAACTTTAGCAGGACATAGTTACCGTTATTTCGAGGTTTATATTTCATTAGCATTAATTTATTGGATATTAACCATTATTATTGAGCTAATTATGAAATATTTAGAAAAGCATTTAACCATTTCTGAAAGTGTTGACACACCAAGTTATCGCCGAGGAAAATTATTATGATTAATGTTCAAAATTTAACATTATCATTTCATCATAACCTGATATTGGATAAGCTTAACTTTCACATATTTCCTCATGAAATTGTTGCGGTTATTGGAGCATCGGGAGCTGGTAAATCGACACTTTTACGTTGTCTAAATTTATTAGAAAAACCACAGCAAGGTAAGATCTGTATTGATAATTTTGAATTTGATGTCAACTGTAGAAAAAGGCATGAAGTTGTAGCATTTCGCCAACAAACATCAATGGTATTTCAACAATTCAATTTATTTCAACAAAAAAATGCATTAGAAAATGTCATGGAAGGACTAATGATTGTAAAAAAATACCCAAAAGATAAGGCAAAGCAGATAGCATACGGCAAACTAGTTCAGGTTGGTCTTGCTGAGCGAATTTATCATTATCCAAAACAGCTATCAGGAGGGCAACAGCAACGAGTCGCAATTGCCAGAGCATTAGCTATGGAGCCGAAAGTTTTGTTGCTTGATGAACCAACCTCGGCACTCGATCCTGAGCTAGTGAGAGAAGTGTTAGCAACAATAAAAATAGCAGCTAAGTTAGGTATCACTATGATTTTAGTTTCTCATGAAATGAGTTTTGTACATGACATTGCAACTCGGGTGCTATTTTTAGATAAAGGAAAAATCATTGAAGATGGTTCACCGCAGCAAGTGTTTTCAAATCCAACTCAGCAAAGAACCAAAGATTTTTTAGCCAGATATTATTCTGGCAGTTGATTATGAAATTTAATAAATGGAGTATGAATGAATATTATTATTCAACAACATTGTGATGGTATTAATTGGCAAGACGTCGCAGATTTACTTGCTTTTTATGGACTTAGTTCATTGGATGCTAAAATGCAAGAACTAGTGTTTCGTAATAGCTATGCTGTTGTATTTTTACTGGACCAAGAACGCATTGTTGGTGTTGGGCGTGCATTATCTGATGGTGTTTGTCAGGCGGCTATATATAACATTGCATTGGCAAAACATCTACATGGGCAACAGTATGGAAGACTGATAGTTGATAAACTTGTTGAGCAGGTAACACAGTGCAATATTATTCTTTACACCCATCCACAAACCGTCGAGTTTTATAAAAATTTAGGCTTTAAAGTAATGAAAACGGGCATGGTTCGTTATCAATCCGATCATCTAACTGAAATGAGAAACATGGGTTTTATTTAAAATGTAGATAAAAACAGTTCAATCAATCCGTTGGCAATATTAAGCCAAATTTAAGGAGAAAATAGTGTTATGAATTGCAAAAAGTGGTTAAATATTTTAGTAGTAGGAACTTTATTTTTAACTGGCTGTGATAATCAAAATAAAGATACGCAAGCAAAAGGTAAAGAAAAAATTATTATTGCAACATCTGGTGCCCCAAGCCCTTTCACCATGGTAGATAAGAAAGGTGAGCTAATGGGGTATGATATTGATGTGGTAAAAACAATATTTGCAAATCTACCTCAATATGAGATTAGCTTTGAAATTACTGAATTTCCATCAGTTTTAGCGGGCCTCGATTCGCAGCGTTATCAGGTAGGTGCTAATAATTTTGCCATGAATGAAAAACGGAAAGAAAAGTATTTCTACTCTGATCCTATTTTTAAAAATCAATATGCTATTGCAGTTGCAACAAAAAATAACAATATTAAACAGTTTACCGATCTTAATGGCAAATCAACCGAAGTGACGCCAGGACTGAATTATGCTACCGCATTAGAGTTATATAATGAACAACATCCAAATAATCCTGTTAAAATTGTTTATAGTGAAGCTGATTTATTGCCTGTACTTCAGCATGTTGAAACTGGACAATATGATTTTCAATTAATCGATAAAGTGATGCTATCGCAATTGATTACTGAATATAATCTTAACCTAAAAATAATAGAATTAAACCAAGATGATACTGATCGTATTGGTTCTCCATACAGTTATTTATTGATCAGTAAAGATGCTAAAGGTGAACAGTTAATTAAAGATATTAACCAAGGGATACAACAAATTATCAATAATGGCAAGTTGTCTAAAATTAGTGAACATTATTTTGGTACAGATTATTCACCTAAATAATCAATTTTCCACTCTTTTAAATTGATAATCGATTCTTTTATGCTAATGGAAAATAAATATCGGTTATCACCTCATCAGGTTAAATATTTAAACCAACATTGACATAATGAAAAATTGGAGATAAGACGACAAGTTAAACGCTATAACAAAACTTATCTGTGTAAAATACCATAATATTGACCAAACATTTATTCGGATAAATCTCAATTTAGCTCAGTAAAGTTTCAATAAAGTGAAATAGAGATGTGGCATAATTAGCAAATAATTACCGATTCAAAAGATAGACAATAAAAGGTTAAAATATTTATGAGTTTTGAGAGTATTATTTTAATTATAAAATATAAGCAATTCGGTGTTTTCCTACAAGTATTTTTATAAAAAATATCAAAAAATCATAATTGATATTCTAGTAAGGTGATTTTTTGTGGCGTATAATTTGTTTTCCACTAATCAACTTTCTGGTTTAAAATTAAGATGAAACTTAATGTAATAATTGCATCCTTAATGTTAACTAGTCTATCTTGTGCTGCTACGGAGTCGGTTCAACATTGGGACTATGAAGGCGAAACTAAACCCGAAAATTGGGGAAAACTTTCTCCAGAATTCTCAACCTGTGAAAATGGCAAAAATCAATCACCAATCAATATTGAATCTGCACTAAAAACACACCATAATAATCTTAACTTGATGTTTAAAATAGGGAAACAAGACATCATCAACAACGGCCACACAATTCAAATCAATGTTAACGAAGGCAATACACTCGAAATAGATAACGAAATTTTTATCCTACAACAATTTCATTTTCATACACCAAGCGAAAATACAATTAAAGGTAAGCACTTTCCGATGGAAGCCCATTTTGTTTATAAAAACAAAAATGGTGATTTAACAGTTGTAGGCCTTATGTTTAAGAAGGGAAAACATAATCCAGAGTTAGCTAAAGCTTGGCAACAAATACCGGTAGAAGCAGGAAACACAGAAAAATTAAATCAATCGGTTGATATTAAGGCATTATTGCCAAATAGATTAGATTTTTACCGCTTTAGTGGTTCTTTGACTACGCCACCGTGTACAGAAGGTGTTAGATGGATTATTTTAGAACAAGAAACCAGTATGTCCACTGAACAAATCGAAAAATTCCATTCAATCATGCATCACGATAACAATCGCCCAATTCAACCTTTGAATGGTCGTATTATTATTGATTAATAAATTATGGTCTGGCTTGGTTAAAAGATTTCTAATTAAGCTAGGTTGTTGTGTTGTTGGAACTTTGGTGGATTGTAAAGCTTTTTCCACAATATATAATTGCTGGAACTAGGAAAGTTGAACTTACTCTCTTCTTTGTAGGCTAGTGGGTTTTGTAACCTTTTTGATTGATAAAATGTTTATTACACGTTTTAACAAATTGGAGTATGCCTCTCCTTGATACTCACAACTACTATCAGAATTAATACATTCAATGGTATAAAGACATTGACCTAATATATAGTTAGTCAAAACTGTGACATGCTAAATTAAAATTCATCTGAGTAAATGCCATATAAAGGTCACGCAAAAAACTATCAGTACTGAGGCTGATTATCCACTAGATTATTGTTTAATTTATTTTTAAAGATAAACATTTGATGTCAGCATGCTACATTCCGCAAAGATAAATTCCGTTATAGATCTTAATTTGTCGTCTTACTAGTAAAGGTGCTAACAACTTTAATCGAACTGTCTTTAGCCGGTTATAAATAACTATATAATTGATCATAGAAACATTTAGCAAAATCAATGATGTTATTTTTTCTTTATGATATAGTTGCTATATTCCTTGTGTATGATAACTAGTTAGTTTATATATATCTATTACAATACTTTCTCGAAAGACTGCAAACAACGAAAGCATTTTTACAAGTGGTAATTAGGCATTTCACAAGTACTGATAAAAAGTATAATATATGGCACTATTTAAATTATCAAAATATCAATTCAACCATAAAGATAACATCATGCAAAAGTTTAATGTCAAAACCTTTCAGGGGTTAATTCTTACGTTACAAGACTACTGGGCTAATCAAGGATGCACTGTGATTCAGCCTTTGGATATAGAAGTTGGCGCGGGAACATCTCACCCGATGACTTGCCTACGAGCACTGGGACCTGAACCTATTAATGCAGCTTATGTCCAACCATCTCGCCGCCCAGCCGATGGCCGCTATGGCGAGAATCCAAACAGGCTTCAGCATTATTATCAATTTCAAGTTATCTTAAAACCTTCTCCTGATAATATTCAAGAGCTTTATTTAGGTTCGTTAAAACAATTAGGCCTTGATCCAACTGTTAACGATATCCGTTTTGTTGAAGATAATTGGGAAAATCCAACCCTTGGTGCATGGGGGCTTGGTTGGGAAGTTTGGTTAAATGGTATGGAAGTAACCCAATTTACTTACTTTCAACAAATTGGTGGGCTTGAATGTAAGCCAGTTACTGGTGAAATCACTTATGGACTTGAACGCTTAGCAATGTATATTCAAGGCGTGGATAGTGTTTATGATTTGGTTTGGAGTGATGGTACATTTGGTAAAACAACTTATGGCGATGTGTTTCATCAAAACGAAGTTGAGCAATCCACTTATAATTTTGAATATGCAAATGTTGAATTTTTATTTTATTGTTTTGAACAACACGAAAAAGAAGCCAAGTTTTTGCTTGAGTTAGAAAAACCACTGCCACTACCTGCTTATGAACGCATCTTAAAAGCTGCCCACTGTTTTAATTTACTTGATGCTCGTAAAGCAATTTCAGTAACTGAGCGACAACGTTATATTTTGCGCATCAGAACATTAACCAAAATGGTAGCGGAAGCCTATTACGCATCACGTGAAGCACTTGGATTCCCTATGTGCAAAAATTTACTCTCTAGCAAAAGTGCATCAAAGTAGGAATTAGAAGATTATGCAAAAAACATTTTTAGTGGAAATTGGTACCGAAGAGTTACCACCAAAATCACTCCGCACGTTAGCAGAGAGCTTTGCGGCTAATTTTATACAACAGCTTGATAATGCCAATTTGGAACATGGTGAAGTGCTTTGGTATGCATCGCCCCGTCGTTTAGCATTAAAAGTTTTAAATTTGAATGATACGCAACCCGATAGCCAAATTGTTAAACGAGGTCCAGCGGTCAGCGCAGCCTTTGATGCCAATGGCAATGCAACTAAAGCTGCTGAAGGTTGGGCTCGTGGTTGTGGTATTACAGTTGATCAGGCTGAGCGTATACAAACCGATAAAGGTGAATGGCTTTCTTATACTCAAAATCAAAAAGGTCAGCCAGTTGTTAATTTGTTAAGTGATATGGTTAAAACCGCATCAAGTAAATTACCTATCCCTAAACCAATGCGTTGGGCGGCTCGCCAAGTTGAATTTATTCGTCCATGTCATACTGTCACCATGTTGTATGGGGATGAACTTGTGCCCGGTACGATTTTAGAGATCAAATCAGATCGCATTATTCGTGGCCATCGTTTTATGGGTGAACAAGAGTTCACTATTGATAATGCAGACCAGTATCCTGAAATTTTGGAACAACGTGGTAAGGTAATTGCTGACTATGATAAACGTAAATCTATCATTAAACAACAAGCTGAAGAAGAAGCTGCAAAATTAAATGGTAAAGCAGATTTAACAGATAATTTGCTTGAAGAAGTTTCATCTCTAGTTGAATGGCCTGTTGTGTTAACTGCTAAATTTGAGGAGCGATTTTTAGAGGTTCCTGCTGAATCATTGGTTTATACCATGAAAGGTGATCAAAAATACTTTCCTGTTTATGATAAACAAGGCAAATTATTACCAAACTTTATTTTTGTGGCTAATATTGAGTCAAAAGATCCACAAGTTGTAATTTCGGGTAATGAGAAAGTGGTTCGCCCTCGCCTTGCCGATGCTGAATTCTTTTATCAAACTGATTTAAAACAACGTTTAGAAGACCGTTTGCCTCGCCTTGAAACAGTTTTATTTCAACAACAACTTGGAACAGTTAAGGATAAAGCAATTCGCATAGAGTCGTTATCAGGCTTTATTGCCGATAAAATTGGGGCTGATATTGAGCAAGCCAAACGAGCGGGAAAATTAACAAAATGCGATTTAGTGACTAATACTGTTTTTGAATTCCCTGAAACACAAGGTATTATGGGGCGTTATTTAGCCCTTAAAGATGGCGAAAGTATTGAAGTTGCAACCGCCATTGAAGAACAGTATAAACCACGTTTTTCTGGTGATGAATTACCAAGTACTACTGTTTCTTGCGCAGTTTCTATCGCTGAAAAATTGGATACTTTAGCTGGCATTTTTGGTATTGGTCAGCACCCTAAAGGTGATAAAGATCCTTTTGCATTGCGTCGTGCTGCTATTGGTGTTTTGCGTATTATTGTTGAAAAGGCACTGCCTTTAGATCTAGTTGAATTAACCAATTATGCAGCATCATTATATGGCGATAAGCTTAATAATAAAAACGTAGTTGGAGATATTGTTATTTTTATGCAGGGTCGTTTTCGAGCTTGGTATCAAGAACAAGGCTTTGCAATTGATACGATTCAAGCTGTTTTAGCGCTTAATCCAACTAAACCTGCTGATTTTGATGCACGCGTTAAGGCAGTCACTCACTTTAGAACCTTGCCAGAGGCCTCATCACTAGCCGAAGCTAATAAACGTGTGTCAAATATCTTATCTAAAGCCGAAGTTACTATTCCTGAGCAGGTCAATGCAGCCTTGCTAGAGACAGGCGCAGAAGGTCAATTAGCTAAAAAATTGGCGATTTTAACCGATAAACTTTCACCGTATTTTAGTGAAAGCCGTTATCAAGATGCGTTAGTTGAATTATCGTCATTAAAAGAGACGGTGAATGCGTTTTTTGATTCTGTCATGGTTATGGTTGACAATGAAGGTATTAGGCTTAATCGATTAGCACTTTTGAAAAAGCTACAAAACTTATTCTTAAAAGTAGCTGATATTTCATTATTGCAAGCTTAATTTACGAATTTAATCGTTCAAAAATAATTGTGGTAGCTACACTGGTTACCACACGTAAGGAACTTATATGGAAATGCAAAAAAAAATCTCTTTTCCTTTAACTTTTACACAAACTCGCAATTTTATTCGTAATCGTATTACGCAATTTATTCTTGTTAGTCTAACGCTAGCTTTAATTCATACGTTTTTTAATTCTTTATTTGACAAACAAAATCTAGCTCAACAAATCTATTTTTCACAAAATTTAACTAACTATGTTTTATTCGTGATGTTGACATTACTAATTGGAATTATTTTAAAAGCAATTAGTATAGCAACAATTTCTAACCTTTATATCAGCGATAAACTTAATTTAAATCTATTACTTTCTAAAGCGTTATCAAATACATTAAAAATTATTTTTTTTTATATTATCATTGGTGTCTTTATATTTTTAGTCTCATTTATGTTATCTATAGTGCTTATTAGTTTAAATTTGCTTTTACCTAAAGTACTTATTTTTATATTAATTTTTTTAGTATTACTAATTCCAATCCTAATTTTAATTATCTTTTGTAACTTCTTTTTTGCTTCGCTGGTTGAACCTAGTCAAAACAATATTTTTGACTCACTTTCATTAAGCATTCAGTTATCAAAAACACAGTGGCGCTCAGCTATTTTGATGGTATTAATCTACCTAGCATTTGTGATGGTTTTTGCTCAATTAACTATTGCGTTCGATAGTGACAATTTTGTCCTTGATACGATCCTCTCTTTCTGTAGTGTCTTTTTTGATATTTTTGTTACTAGCTTTTTCTATCGTCTTTATACGCTAGCAAATAGTGCCTCTAACTCAGCAGCACCGTCTAACAATGATGATAAAAATCAAGAAGACCATAAGTTAATTCTTTAATTGTTATTCATATCCTTACCAACTCTATTTTGGTAAGGATATCATTTGCCATATACTATTTTGATTTAACTAAATCTATTGGATAAAAGCTATGACTCCAGCAATTGATTTACTTAAAAAGTTAAAAATCAAATTTAATATCCACCAATATAAACACGATCCCAACCAAACTAACTATGGGCAAGAAGCGGTTGATAAACTTGATCCCAGTTTGAATGTTACAGCAACACAGGTATTTAAAACCTTGATTGTGAGTTTAAACGGTAACAATAAGACGTTAGCGGTTTGTGTATTGCCTGTCGATAGTCATTTGGATCTTAAAAAAGTCGCAAAAGCATTAAACTGTAAAAAAATAGATTTATCAAATCCTAATTTAGCCCAAAAGGTAACTGGTTATTTAGTAGGAGGAATTAGCCCATTAGGTCAAAAGCAAAAACTCCCCACACTCATTGATTTAAGTGCAAGTGAGCACGCGACAATGTTTGTATCAGGTGGCAAAAGAGGATTAGAAATTGAAATCGCACCTCAAGATTTGATTGATATATTACATGCGAAATGGGTTGAAATAACCACTTAAAATTATTAGTAATATAATTCTAATTTGGTTCTAATACTACTTATAAACAAGATAGAAAAGCGAAGACAATTTGTCTTAAAATAATGTATTCTTATTGAAACAATAAGGCCATAAAGATACACCCTATGACCCATTACATCTATCAATCAAGTTGACAGCAAGAAAAAGCAATTTATTTGATTGCTTCTTTTAAGCTTTTACCTGATACGAATGCAGGTACTTTACTTGCTGCAATTTCAATTTCTTTACCAGTTTTTGGATTACGACCAGTACGAGCTTTACGAGAATTAACTTTAAATGTACCAAAACCAACTAATTGAACTGGCTCACCAGCTTTTAATGATTCAGTAATGGCGGCTAATGTAGCTTCCAACGCCGTTTTTGCAGCTACTTTGGTAATATCAGCTTTGCTAGCAATTGCGTCGACAAGTTCTGTTTTATTCATGGGTATATCCTTACATATTATTTTATTGTTAAAGTTAACATTATAAACGGAGCTAAAACTTAATATTTTAGAGCCGTTACTGTAAACATTACTTAGGTTACATTGTTATTAAATGTAGTCTATATTTGTCTAATATTAAAGAAAAATTTTAAAAATTACACTTTAGACGCCTTGATCGCTCAAAAAAACACCAATATTGCTAATTTTCACTGCTCGTATTTCTTCTTTCAAGCCTTTTATCAATTCAATCATTTCTTTATTTTCTTCGCGTAGCAATCGAAATATTTCCCACTGCAAATCAAATTCATCAATAACACTAGGTAAAGTTTGCTGTTCATCTTCTGAAAGAGTAACATTTGTTCTGGTCATTTCAAATTCAGCGATAGTAGTTGCTGATATGCTACTGACTTTAGCGGTATGTTCGGCGATTTCACCACTCAAGTAAGAGTGCAAAACTTCGCCAAGCGCATGACAAGCATCGATGGCTGGATAAACCATATAAGGACTGTCATCTGTTACAGTTGGAATAATGAGTTCTAATTTTTCAAGCTGCAAATCAAAATTGATTTTTACATCTTCAACTAATAGCGATTCCCAAACTAAATCCAGTATTTTTTTGTAATTTTTAGCATCATCTTCATTTTGTTGTTGATGACAATAAAAAACAAAGTTGGGATACATTCGTTCGCATAAGCAGACCATAAATAGACGTTGTTTCCATTGTGGTAACTTTTCTAGCCTTAATTGAACAGGATTTTTAATCATGATGAAACCTTTTTGACAGTCGATGTACCGCTTCAATCAAATGCTGTACATTCTCTACAGGGATATCTTGGTGAATACCATGCCCTAAATTAAAAACATGCCCATTGTGATAGCCATATTCATTAAGAACGGCCTCTACGTTAGATTCAATTGTTTGCTTTCTTGCATATAAAACGGAAGGATCTAAATTCCCTTGTACTGCTATTTTCCCTTTTTGAGTAATCTGGCTTAAATTTACAGTCCAATCCACTCCCACCGCATCACAACCAGTATTAATAATACGATCAAGCCATATTCCTCCTCCTTTAGTAAATAAAGTAACAGGAATGTACGAGGTTATATCTTGACTTTTTTTACCTTGTTTTAATTGCGATAAGATCTGTTGCATATAGTCAAGTGAAAATGTTTGATAGCTTTGATGACTTAATACGCCGCCCCAAGTATCAAAAATCATAATCGATTGTGCTCCCGCTTGAATTTGTGCATTTAAATATAATGCGATACTGTTTGCGAGTTTTTCAAGTAGTTGATGCAACGCTTTGGGCTCACTATAAAGCATCTTTTTAATTTTGGTGAATGCTTTGCTACTGCCTCCTTCAATCATGTAGGTGGCTAGTGTCCATGGGCTTCCCGAAAAACCAATTAGTGGAACTTTACCATTGAGTTCTTTTTTTGTTAATCGAATCGCATCCATCACATATTTAAGTGATTGCTCTGGATCTGGGATGGGTAATTGTTCAATATCTGATATGCAAGATATCGATTTTTTAAATTTAGGTCCTTCACCCGATTCAAAATATAAGCCAAGCCCCATAGCATCAGGGATTGTTAAAATATCAGAAAAAATAATAGCAGCATCAAGCTCAAATCGTTGTAATGGTTGTAAGGTGACCTCACAAGCTAATTCTGGCGTTTGACACATCGTCATAAAATCACCCGCTTTTGACCTTAATTGACGATACTCAGGTAAATAACGACCAGCCTGTCGCATCATCCAAACTGGTGTATAGTCTACAGGCAAACATTGCAAAGCACGTAAATAACGATCATTTTTTAATTGGCTCATATCTTCAGCTCTTCATGTATAGGCTTTATTTTGTTAAAAAGTTTCAGGAAAGTATGTTTTTGAGT
Source organism: Gilliamella sp. Occ3-1 (assembly GCF_001690655.1). Lineage (GTDB taxonomy): Bacteria > Pseudomonadota > Gammaproteobacteria > Enterobacterales > Orbaceae > Gilliamella > Gilliamella apicola_P. Next base: position 34,289 of record NZ_LZHQ01000001.1, on the reverse strand, counting down.
ATAAAAATCATCTAATTTATCTATTATTCGTGATCTAAAGCCTTAGGCTGTGATAATGTTTGTTGTGCATAACGAATCAAGGTTTCAGAGATATTTTGCATTACACTGCTTTCGGGAGCAAAACGATGCCAATATAGTATTCGCCTTTGATATAACCCTCCAGTTAAATTAACTAATTCAGCATTTTTTAATTCTTGCTCAACTTGCAACTTTGGTAACATACAGCAGGCTGAACCTTGCTTAGCCAATTGTACAAAAGCTTCAGATGAACTGGTGATGTGGCAAATTACACTACCCGGCGTAAGGTTAAAATTTTCTTGTAAAAAAGCCTGATGCATATCATCTAGATGGTCAAATGCAACAGCTGGTGCTTTTAGTAAAGATGATCTAGTCACACCATTTGGAAAGTACTTTTTAGCAAAATCAGGTGAAGCCACAAAAATATAGTCTAAAGCACCTAATAAATCAGACAGGCAACCTGGTAAAGGGTTAGCTTGAATGCTAATCGCACCAACTACAGTGCCTAAACGCAATAACTCTAATGTATGTTCTTCATCTTTGACTTGAATATCAAAACGTATAATATTTTTATCTAAAACTGGTTTTAACGCAGGTAAAAACCAAGTTGCTAACGAATCAGCATTAATCGCAATAGATAAAGACAGAGGTGTGGCATTTTGCTCGTTATCACCTAACCATTGCTGTTCTAATAATTCAACTTGATGTAATAAGCCGAGCAAATGCTCACCTTGTTTGGTTGCTTTCGGAGGAATAGTTCTAACGAGCAGCTGTTGACCAAAAAAGCTTTCTAATTGTTTGATACGTTGCGAAACCGCAGGTTGTGTAATACACAATTTATCAGCAGCTCTTTCAAATCCTCGTTCCTTTATCACCGCATCTAATGCTTGTAACGCTCTATAATCTGGACGCTTCATAATCTCTTTATTAATGATTTGATCATTGCTCAAATATTCAATCTACTTTAATATCGTAATAAGTTTTAAACCTATCACAAAGTTGACTTAATTCTTAAAATCCTAATGATTTTTGCTTTCTAATTGGGTACTATGCCATATCTTCAACAATTTTGCTTTCGAATTTTTATTTTTTTAAGAAAAATTATCCTCAAAATAGGGGTGATATTATGACACAAGACGAATTAAAAAAGGCCGTAGGCTGGTCAGCCTTAAAATTTATTAAACCTGATTCTTTTATTGGAGTAGGAACAGGCTCCACAGCATCCCATTTTATTGATGCATTAGCAACAATAAAAGATCAAATCAAAGGTACTGTATCAAGTTCAGAAGCATCGACCCAAAAATTAAAAAGCTATGGTATTCCTGTTCTCGATTGTAATGAAGTCGATTTTTTGGATGTTTATGTCGATGGTGCGGATGAAATCAATCACCAGTTGCAAATGATTAAAGGTGGTGGCGCAGCTTTAACGCGCGAGAAAATTGTTTCAGCCATTGCTAAACAATTTATTTGTATTGTTGATGAATCAAAAGTTGTTGATGTATTAGGTAAATTTCCATTACCGGTTGAAGTGATTCCAATGGCACGTTCCTATGTTGCTCGTGAGTTATATAAGTTGGGCGGTAAACCAATATATCGTCAAGGCGTTATAACCGATAATGGAAATGTGATTTTGGATGTTCATGATCTTGTCATTGCCAAACCAATGGAGCTAGAAAATCGAATTAATAGCATTGCAGGTGTGGTTACTGTTGGATTATTTGCCAATAAAGGCGCTGACATCGCACTTGTTGGATGCAGTACGGGTGTAAAAGAGCTTAGATAAAATCATTTATTACAATTAAGTTAATAAATAGTATTTATCTATAAGTAGCAATTTATATGCTGAAGGAAAAAGAGGAAATGAGGAAATAATGGTTATTCAAACTTTAACCAAAGATGAAAATAAGTTTTTATTACTTGAGGGAGTTCACCCTAGCGCAATTGAAATATTAAAATCCGCCGGGTTTACCAATATTAAATATCATAAAAGCGCATTATCACCTGAAAAACTTAAGCAAGCCCTGAAAGATGTCCGGTTTATTGGGATCAGGTCAAGAACACAATTAACTAAAGATATTATCGATGCAGCACCTAAACTTGCTGGTATTGGCTGTTTTTGTATAGGTACCAATCAAGTTGATCTTGATGCGGCGGCAGTAAAAGGTATTCCTGTTTTTAATGCACCATTTTCAAATACACGATCTGTAGCAGAGTTAGTATTAGCCGAAGCAATATTATTACTTCGTCGAGTACCAGAAGCAAATGCTAAAGCACACCGAGGAAAATGGAATAAGATTGCGACGGGGTCACACGAAGCTCGTGGTAAAAATTTAGGTATTATTGGTTATGGGCATATTGGTAGCCAACTAAGTATTTTGGCTGAATCGTTAGGGATGAATGTTTATTTTTATGATATTGAAACAAAACTACCTTTGGGCAATGCTAAACAAGTTTCAACAATGAAAGAATTACTAGCGATAAGCGATATTGTTTCAATGCATGTACCAGAAAATCCAACAACCATCAAAATGATTAGTGATAACGAAATTGATGCAATGAAACAAGACGCAATTTTAATCAATGCTTCACGCGGTAAAGTTATCGATCTTGATGCTTTAACTAAAGCACTGAAAACCAATAAACTCAGTGGGGCAGCTATTGATGTTTTTCCAACAGAGCCTGCTAGTAACAACGACCCTTTTGAATCTCCATTATGTCAATTTGATAATGTAATTATTACTCCGCATATCGGTGGTTCAACTAGCGAAGCACAAGAAAATATTGGGATTGAGGTCGCAAGTAAACTAGCTAAATATTCTGATACTGGTGCGACACTTTCAGCAGTTAATTTTCCTGAAGCCTCTCTACCTATTCCAGCTAAAGGCTCTAGTCGTTTTATTAATATTCATCGTAACCAACCTGGTGTTCTAACTGCTATCAATACGTTATTCGCTGAACAAGGGCTTAATATTTCAGCACAATATTTACAAACTGATCCTCAGATTGGTTATGTTGTTATTGATATCGATAGAGTTAAACAAAATAAGGCTGAAGAATTGTTAGCTAAACTGAAAAACGTGCCAGGAACAATTCGTGCTAGATTGTTATTTTAAGGTGATAAGTCGGTACGCTTGTTAGCCACTCAGCTTTAGCGGGTTTTTAATTTTGAGTAAATTAAATTTGTTTTGCTAATAATTTGCGTCACTCAAATAAATTCCCGCTGATGCAACATCTTAACAATGCTATTTTTTTATTCTTTATCAATTACATCTACTTTAATGACCTTGATGCCTCTTTGTATGAGTGCTTCATAATATTTGTCATCTAATTTATTATCGGTGATAATAGTATCAACAGCATTTAAGTCACACACAACATTAGGACTACGCCTACCAAACTTAGTTGAGTCAGCTAATAATATTAATTTTGCCGCGGCCTTACTCATGGCAACACTGCCGTGATAGCTTTCATTAAATGTTGTCACGCCCCCCATTAAATCAATCCCATCAGCCCCCATAAATAGTTTATCGAAAGTGTAAGATTCAAATATGACCGCAGTTGATGCGCTGTTACTGTGAAAAGAGGCCGATTTACGGCGAAAAGTACCACCTGATAAGATAATAGTATGATCATTATTATGTGTAACAAGTTCATTTACAATGTGTAAGCTGTTGGTCATAATAGTCAAATTATTGAAACTTGTCAGTATAGGAATCATCTGAGCAACAGTACTTCCAGAGTCAAAAATAATTGAGTCACCTTCGTGGATCAATTTAACTGCTTCGCATGCAATTAATTTTTTAGATCCAATGTTGATGTAAGTTTTATGATCAATAGCTCTATCACCAGTTTCACGGTTTAACATGGCACCGCCGTAGGTACGTAAAACTAGACCACTTTGGCTGAGTTGAGTAAGATCTTTACGAATTGTAGTTCCAGTCGTTTTGAAATGCTCAACTAATTCATCAATACTAACTTGTCCATGATTTTGCAGGTATTCTAAAATAGCTGTTTGTCGTTGCCTTACTTTCATATTATGATTCCATCATTATTAGTATATAGGAAATTTTATTTTGCAAACCATTATACTTTATAATGAAAGAAATTACTTTTCAAAATAAAAGATAATTATTAATTGTTTGCTGTTAAGGCAACAATCAACGCACTTTGTGATATTAGGTCGTTTGGAAATATTTTTTCTGGGATTATTTCTGATACAGATAAGCCATGGAGCTGGGAAATAGATTTAGGCAATGCAAATACCGTGATCCCTTTCATTATAATAGAATCAATCACAACTTTATTTTCATCTAATGAAATTGCAACTAATACTCTTGGTCTAAATTGTTTACTTTTACTGCGACCGACACCTAAATAGCAACCTTTTTTTAAAGCTAGAAACGCTTTATTGAAACAACAAATTTGAAACCAACTAAAAATAATTTGAATACACCAAGCAATAAGCGCTATAGCAACTAGAGTAGTCGTCATATTTAATATTTTTCCATTTTGTTTAAGCTAAAATAAAAAGTGCGATAAGTTTAAATTACCTTTCGCACTTTATTTTAACTAGAACATCACTTGTCCACCAGTAATGTTGATTGATTGCCCTGTGCAATATGATGCTTTATCACTTGCATAAAATAGCAATACGTCAAGTACATCTTGATAATCACAACCTCGTTTTAAGGGGACTTTATCAATATAAACTTGTTCCACTTGGTTTTCAGGAATACCTAATTTTTTAGCATACTGTGGTATTAACGATTGGAACATAGGGGATTTTAATAAGTTACCTAACATTAATGAGTTTACAGTAATACCGCAATCAGCAAGATCTAGGGCTAGTGATTGTGTTAATCCTACTCCGCCAAATTTGGCTGCGCTGTATCCTGAATTATGTTTGCTACCCACTTTTCCAGATTTCGAATTGATTTGGATAATACGACCAGCGGTATTATGTTTTACCATTAATTTTGCAAATTCACGCGCACATAAGAAATAACCAGTTAAGTTGACATCAATCGATAATTGAAAATCACTTAATGCAAAACTGGTAATTGGAGCTGCACGTGCAATTCCTGCACTGTAGACTAATAAGTCAGAAAGTTTAAATGTAGCTTCAACGTCTTGTGCTAACTTGATAACACTATCTTCTTTGGTTGCATCAACAACAAAGCCTTTTGCTGTGCCAGAGCCATATTTTTGATTTATTTCATCTGCAACTTTGTTTGCATTATCGGCATTCAAATCTGCAACGGCAACTTTGTATCCAGCATCAGCGATACCTTTACATAAGAATTCACCAAGAGTTTGCCCACCGCCTATAACAACTGCTACTTGTTTCATTTTTTATGTTCCTTAATCATTTACAATTCTAATTTCATCACCCACAAAAAGCTGACTTAGCGTTTCACCTTTTATATGAATGGTTCCTGGTAATTCGGCTTGGCTATTACCATCAAATTTTAATGTGATATGACCTAATTCACAGAAATTAACGCTAGCAACATCACCCACTGCGGTAATTTTGTAACTCTGTTTACCTAGATAAATGGTCTGTCCAACTTGTAAATCTTGTTTTAAATCATCATGACTATGCACAAAGCAGTAATCCGCTAAATCTGCTGGTGCTCCAATTTTAAACAGGATTAACATGCCATCAGTTAATACATCTTGAGCAAACTCACCAATTTGACTAATTTTTGATTGATAGATAATATTTGACATTATTAACCTTCTTGTTTCTTATTCTCATTTAATCCGAGCTTTTTGTTTTTAACGTTAGCTTAAAATGGAATGGAACCATCCCATTTTTTAGACAATCTATTGATAGATAAATAACGATACCGCCCATGCAACTAATACTGTTGGCGCACCGGTTAAAAAGCGGCTAACTAACACAGATGGTACCCCTACTCGCACTGTATCTTGTTTAGCTTCAGCAAGTGATAAACCAACTGGAATAAAGTCACATGCTGCTTGTGCATTAATGGCAAATAATGCTGGTAATGCTAAATGTGGTGGAATATTACCAAACCCAATTTGAACACCAACTAATGTCCCAATAACTTGAGCAATAACCGCACCAGGGCCTAAGAATGGGGAAAGTAATGGAAATGAACAAATTAAGGCTAAGATAACCAATCCAAGCGGATTGTTTGCCAGTGGTACTAGCCCATGCGCAATAAAGTTACCCAATCCAGATGCAATGATGATACCAATTAGTGCCGATACAAACGCCATAAAAGGAAGTATTGTTTTCAGTACAGTGTCAATTGTATCTCGACCCGCTTGGAAGAAAACAGCAACACCAGACCCCATACCGATACCAATTCTTGCTAACAAACCATCGCTTTGTTCAGTAATTTTTTTGCTGCTGTCATAATCTTTAAATTCAGACGATTTATCGTTTACCGCCGGTTCGCTTATTACATCGCCTTCTTTTTCAATGAGTTTGATGTTGTGGGGTTTTACTGCTGAAACATAAATATCTTCAACAATATATTGAGCCAGAGGGCCTGATTTACCTGTGGCATGAATATTGATAGTTGGTATACGATTTTTTGGATAAATTCCGCAGCGTAATGTTCCTCCACAATCAATCACAGCAACACCAATTTCTTCTTTAGGCGGCTCGCCATCTTTAAAACCATCAATAGCTTCCCAACCTGTTAGATCAACTAAAGTGTCAACTATGGCTGGACGAGTACCTGCTGCAATATAAACAATTTTTTTACCAGCAATAACTGGAAACTCCAAAGGTCCACCCCAACCTGCTTCGCCTTTTTCAAGGTAGATAAATTTTGCCATTTTTTATATTCCTTATTTTTATTATAGATGAACTTTCCTTTCTAACTTGATGCCCATTTTTCTTTCAAAAATGGCAGTACAAAAGTCAGTAATCCACCCCCTAAAGAAGTTAGCACCTAAACCGACAAGAAAATAACTCACAGCAAGAGGGCCTAAAGGTAAATTTAGGGTAGTTAAACCGGCCGCTATTCCCAAATAAACAAAAAGTTCACCAGGGTTAACGTGTGGAAAAAGTCCATTCATTGAATGGCAACTGTAAGATGAAGCTGCGTAGTAGCTTGGTTTGTAAAACTCTGGCATAAAACGACCTAGGCTTAATGTCATTGGATTACAAAACACGAAAGTTCCGATAAGTGGTAATAATAGATATCGAGAAATAGGATTGCCCGCACAAGCTTGTGCTAAACGTTCAATACGTTCTTGCCCAATAAATTTAATTACTGCGTTCATCACAACGAGTAATGAAATTAATAATGGTAATATATTCGTTACCATACCCACAAATACCTTGCCGCCTTCTTGGAATAAACCAATAAACCATTCAGCACCAAATGAAATAGCATCAATCATATTGTCTCCTATTGAATTAAATCTTGTATTAATGCTATCAACTTTGAAACATGAAAACTTTTAACTAAATCACATTTTGAAATATTCTCTTTTATCTTAAAAGTTATTATTTCAAATAAATAGAAAAAAGAAAGAAATAAGAAAAACCATAGGTTACTGAAATAGCAATGATAGTAAAAAATTAACGTTTTTTATTGGACATTGACATTAAGTTGGCGTAATTTTGTCAATACGGGTATTTATTATTCAATTTGAAGGAGAATATATCATGGCTAAAAGTATGACTTCTGCTAAAAAACTACAACAATCAGCTATTTTGTTTCCTACTGATCTTGGTCAAAAGGCATCAGAAGATATTTCTGGCGCAATGAATTCTGTTTTAGCAGATGTATTTGCTTTATATTTAAAAACTAAGAATTTTCATTGGCATGTTAGTGGTCCTCATTTTCGTGATTACCACTTAATGCTAGATGATCAAGGTGAAGAGCTATTTGCAATGACAGATCCGATTGCGGAACGTGTCCGTAAGTTAGGTGGCACAACTCTACGCTCAATTGGTCACATTGCTAAATTACAGAGTATTTCTGATAATGATGCAGATTTTGTTGAACCATCAGATATGCTTGCCGAGCTATGCCAAGATAATGTAAAACTAACAGAACGTATGCGTGTTGCACATGATATTTGTGATAAATACAATGATACCGCTACTGCCAGTTTAATTGAAGAGTGGATTGATCAAACAGAACAACGTGCGTGGTTCTTATTTGAAGCAGGCAGAAAAGTCGACTCATCAGGACATTAACAATGTATTATTAATTTAAGAGGTATTAAAAATACCTCTTAAATTAAGTGGAGATTTAAGATGAGTAAAAAAATTGCTGTACTAGTAGGGAGTTTGCGCAAAGACTCTTATAACTTAAAAGTAGCAAAAGTTTTTCAAAAAATCGCACCACCATCACTTTCATTACAAATTATTCAAATTGGCGATTTACCTTTATATAATGAAGATATTGATAATGATACTCCTCCTGCCTCTTATACTCGTTTCCGCAAAGAAATAGCCGATTGTCAGGGTGTTATTTTTTTGACACCAGAATATAATCGTGGAGTTCCTGCTGTTATCAAAAATGCAATAGATGTTGGTTCTCGTCCTTATGGTAAGAGCGTTTGGTCTAAAAAAGCCGCTGCAATTGTTTCCGTTTCACAAGGTGCAATTGGTGGATTTGGAGCTAACCATCAACTTCGTCAATCATTAGTATTTCTTGATATGCCGACATTACAACAGCCTGAAGCTTATATTGGTAATGTAGCTTCTGCTTTTGATGAAAGTGGTAATATTACTGAAAAAAGTAAAGAATTCTTAGCTCTTATTATTAATAGCTATGCAAGTTGGGTTGAAAAGTTAAGCTAATAACTCTTTATTTTAAGATTCACAGTCAATATAATTGACTGTGTTTTCTTAACAAGTAAGTTAACTATTTTTACCATGCCTATATTTTGTCCTAATAGTGAACAAGAATTATTACAACGAGCTCAGTTAGCAGCAGGTTACACTTTTGGCGAGATAGCACAATACTTAAATATACCTATACCGAATAACCTAAATAAACAAAAAGGTTGGGTAGGCAATCTTATTGAAACTTTTTTAGGAGCAAATGCTGGTAGTAAAGCTGAGCAAGATTTTGCTAATCTTGGTATAGAGCTTAAAACTATTCCTGTGAATAAACACGGTAAACCACTTGAGACAACCTTCGTTAGTGTCACACCATTAATGGCTAATCATGGCGTTATTTGGGAGACAAGCCATGTTAAATATAAACTTGCGAAAGTACTTTGGGTCCCGATAGAAGGTGAAAGAACTATTCCTCTCGCAGATAGAAAAGTTGGAAAACCTATTATGTGGACACCAACTCAAGAACAAGAACAGCAGCTCAAACAAGACTGGGAAGAGTTAATGGATATGATAGCGCTAGGACATGTTGAAAAAATTACCGCTCGATATGGTACTTATTTACAAATTAGGCCTAAAGCAGCCAATGGGCAAGCTCTTACGGAAGCAATTGGTGAAAATGGTGATATTATTTTAACCCGACCACGTGGGTTTTACTTAAAAAAAACATTTACAATGCAAATTTTACAAGCTTAAATTTGTTAATCGCTTTGATCATAACCAAAACATATTAATTATATATTTTTTATACCAAATCTTCTTTAAATATTAAAATTCTTGACAATAGATCATAATTCCTTTTAAAAATAAAGAACATCTTTCCGCTCATTTTCACAAAAAATCAAATCTACATCACAATTATTCACATTAGTGATTTACTTTGAGAATATGTGAATGTAAATTTAAACTTAAATAAACATTTGTGAATAAAAAAGAGAATTTGTGAGAGGTGTTAAATGAATATTATTTTGGCTGGACACGGAAAAATTGCATATGAAATGAAAAATAGCATTGAGATGATTGCAGGACAATACCCTAATTTGCATACTATAACTTTTGAACCAGGGGATAGTATTGATAGTCTAAAAGACAAATATCTAAAAATTATTAACCAATCAGTATCGAAATAGTTCATCATTATCACTGATATATTTTCAGGTAGCCCTTATAACGCAGCCACCATTCTAGCTATGCAATTAGGTAATATCGAAGTAATTACTGGATTATCTCTACCTCTTTGCTTAGAGCTATTAAATCTTGATTTCTCTGTTATCAATATTGAAAACGTATTTGAACAATTAAACGAAACCAACTTAAATTTTATTAAATCTTTCAAATTTTTATCTAAAAATGAACCTACAAGGGAGGAATTATAAATGATCATAAATTTAGTTCGTATTGATGATAGATTGATTCATGGTCAAGTTACTACCGTTTGGACAAAAGAAGCCAAAGCTGAAAGAATTATCATCGTCAGTGATGAAGTTGCTAATGATGAAATACGTTCAACACTAGTTAAACAAGCGGCTCCACCAGGAATTAAAGTTTCAGTGATAAGTATTAATAAGGCCGCAGCAGTCTACAAAAATCCTAAATACGAAAATGACACTGTTTTTTATCTTTTTACAAACCCAACCGATGTTTTACGATTAGTCAATGCAGGTGTTCCCATTAAAGAGGTTAATATTGGAGGAATGTCGTTTAAAGAGGGAAAAAAACAAATTACCAAAGCCGTTTCTGTTGATGAAAATGATATATCTTCATTTAAAAAATTGCATGAGATGGGCATCAACTTATGTTTAAAAGTTGTTATTACCGATCCTGATATTGATTTTATTAAAATTCTTTAGCAGGGTTATCCGTACTAACATAATAATTAGCAGGAGGGAAACATGGATATTTCAATACTTCAAATCATGTTCATTTTTATTTTCTCGTGCATCGCAGGGATGGGAAGTGTACTTGATGAATTTCAAACACATCGTCCATTAATTGCATGTACCGTAGTAGGCTTAATATTAGGTGATGTAAAAACAGGTATCATTTTAGGCGGTACACTTGAACTCATAGCATTGGGTTGGATGAATATAGGGGCAGCCCAATCTCCAGATTCAGCATTGGCTAGTGTAATTTCAACTATATTAGTTGTTGTCGGAAGGCAAGATATCCAAACAGGAATAGCTATAGCTCTTCCTGTTGCAGCAGCAGGACAAATATTAACTGTTTTTGCAAGAACTATTACAGTTATATTTCAGCATGAAGCCGATAAAGCAGCAGAAAAGGTTCAATTTCGGAAAATCGAGTTACTTCATTTTAGTGCGCTTTTTGTGCAAGCATTAAGAGTTTCTATCCCTGCTACGCTTGTTGCAATTTACGTTGACGCAAACACCGTACAATCTTTATTAAATATGTTACCAGATATTGTCACTGGTGGTCTTTCAGTAGCTGGTGGATTTATCGTTGTAGTTGGTTATGCAATGGTATTAAACATGATGATTGTTAAATATTTAGCACCATTTTTCTATTTGGGTTTTGTCTTAGGTGGATATTTAAATTTTAGTTTACTTTCATTTGGTATTTTAGGGGTTATTTTTGCCATTATTTATGTTCAATTAAATCCAAAGTTTAATGTAATAAAAAACAATGACAAATTTATAAATTCGACAGCAAATACCAATCAAATAATCATTGATGATGAGTTAGATGATTAATTATAGGAATTTTATTATGAAAGAGATGTTAAAAACCGTTCAGAAAAAAGATGTGATTAGCACATTTATTCGTTCTAATTTTCAACAAGCTTCTTTTAATTATGAACGTATCCATGCACTTGCTTTTTGTGTAGATATGATTCCAACAATTAGACGAGTATATCATACAAAAGATGAACAACGCCAAGCGTTAAAAAGACATTTATCCTTTTTCAACACAACCCCTGCAATGTGTGGCCCTGTGCTTGGTGTTACCATAGCGATGGAAGAAGCAAAAGCAAATGGCGCACCAATTAATGATGGAACAATTAATAGCCTCAAAATTGGATTAATGGGTCCTTTAGCTGGAGCGGGTGATCCTCTTGTATGGGGAACATTGCGCCCTATCACTGCGGCACTTGGTGCATCTTTAGCTCTCACTGGTAATATTGCAGGTCCATTATTATTTTTTATTTTGTTTAATTTAGTCAGACTTGCCATGAAATGGTATGGTTTAACCTATGGATTATCAAAAGGAATAGGTATTGTTAAAGATCTTTCGGGTAATCTTTTACCCAAACTGACAGAAGGTGCTTCTATTCTTGGTCTATTTATTATGGGTGTACTAGTGACCAAATGGACCTCAATAAATGTTCCTTTAACTGTATCTAAAACTACCGATACAAATGGTAATGAAATCATTATGACAGTACAAGGTATACTCAACGATCTAGTACCTAGTTTACTCCCTTTGGGTTTAACATTGTTAATGATGAAATTACTCAGAAAAAAGTTAGCCCAATTATCTTAATTTTTGCTTTATTTGCTGTAGGTATTATTGGTTATGGGTTAGGTATTCTCGCTTAAAACGCAAACAAAAAACATCAAAACAATTTGTTATAAATATTTCTTCTTACAACTATCAGTATAACTGGGTAAGCAATATTGAGTATAAATTTGTATCAAATTTAATTTATTAAAGAGGAATATATGAAAACTAAAGCCGTTAGATTATATGGGAAAAATGATCTTCAATTAGAATCTTTTGAACTTCCACCAATCACTGATGATGAAGTGTTGGTATCTGTTATTGTTGACAGTATGTGTATGTCTTCACTAAAGCTAGTAAATCAAGGAGAAAACCATAAAAAAACACCACCAGATTTAAAAAACAATCCAATCATTATTGGGCATGAGTGTTGCGGTGATATTTTGCAAGTAGGTAAAAATTGGCAACATAAATTTAAAGAAGGGCAAAAATATGTCATACAAGCTAATTTACAGCTAGTTAATAGCCCTTATTGTGTTGGTTACTCTTATTTGAATACAGGTGGGTGTGCAACCTACATGATAGTTAATCACGACGTATTAAAGCAAGATTGTTTAATTCCTTATGATGGAAAAACTTATTTTGAAGGAGCTTTAATCGAACCTTTATCCTGTATTATTGGTGCTTTTAATGCTAACTATCATTTAAAAACAAATAGTTATGATCATATTATGGGAATAAAACCTAATGGAGAATTGCTCATATTAGGGGGAACAGGTCCTATGGGGATGCTTGCAATAGACTATGCTTTAAATGGGCCAATCAAACCGAATAAAGTGGTTGTCACAGGGCGAAATAAAGAAAAAATAGCACATCTGAAAACATTATACCAATCACGCAATGGGGTTGAACTTGAATTTGTTGATATATCTGATAATGAAGATCAATTGTCTCTATTGAAAAGCAAAGCTTCAAAAAATAGTTTTGATGATATCTTTATTTTTTTACCATCAAAAGAGTTAATTCATTTAGCATCACAATTATTGGCATTTGACGGTTGTCTAAATTTCTTTTCAGGCCCCCAAGATAAAAATTTTGAGGCCGAAATTAATTTTTATAATGTACATTATAATTTTACACATATTGTAGGAACATCAGGAGGAAATACTGATGACATGCGCTTAGCTGTTAAACTAATTGAGTCAGGCAAGGTTGATGTTGCTAAGATTGTTTCACATATAATGGGAATTGATCAAGCCTGCGAAATAACTCAATTACAAGATAAAATTAAAGGTGGAAAAAAACTAGTCTACACTCACAAACGGTTTGGACTTAAAAGTTTAGAATCTCTAACAGATAGTGCTGATGATGTAGCATTGAAGAAAATATTAAATAAAAGTCATGGTATTTGGTCAAAAGAAGCCGAAGATTTAGTATTGAATGATTTTCCTGATATTGAGTCTTAATTTTGATATACTTTAATAACATCAAGATGCCATAATAAGATTTATTATCAATGGCATCTTGATATTCTTAAAAACAAATAGTAATTTTTAATAACAATGACTGATAAAATAAAATAGCCATGATCAATAATAACGTTGGTAACTACGATTTTGAGCAACACAAGTTATTAATAAAAATAGCTCAACTCTATTATGAAGAAAATAAAACTCAATCTGAAATAGCTAAAATCGTCAATATACATAGATCAAGCATTAGCCGAATGCTAAAAGTTATACGTGAATTAGGCATTGTTTCTATATCAATTAATTATGATTTGCTGCCCAATATTGCATTAGAAGAAAAAATTCTTAATAAATTTAATTTAAAACAAGTTATTGTTGTACCTGTTAATCAAAATATCGATAATGACAGCAAGAATCAAATTGTCTGCAATGTCGCTGCAAATGTATTAATTAAGAATATTCATGATGACGATATCATTGGTATTTCATGGGGGCGCACAATTAATTATATTGTTAGTAGTTTAAAAAATGATAATACTCAGTTTAATAATACAATTATCGTACCGATGATTGGTGGGCCATCAGGAAAAATTGAAACAAAATATCATGTTAATAATATTGCATATAAACTTTCCAATAAATTAAACAGTCAAGCTATACTTATTGATTACCCTGCTATTGTTGATACTGAACAATTGAAATTAGAAATTGAAAAAACTCAACATATGAAAGAATTAAAGGATTGGTGGAGTAAGATTACCGTAGCGCTTTTTAGCATCGGTTGCCCTGCTATATCCAAAAGTTCTATTTGGTACGGTTTTTATGGAGAATTATTTCAAGCAATTGCTAATAAAAAAATTGTAGGTGATATTCTATCTCGCTTTTTCGATAATAAAGGAACAGAATTAAAAACACCATTTTGTAATCAAATTATTGGAGTAACTTTAGATAATCTAAAAAAAATTCCACTAAAAATATGTGCAAGTGGTGACTCCGAAAAAATCAATAGTTTAAAAGCAGCATTAAATGCAAATTATATTGATATATTAGTAATTAGTGATGAAATGGCCACTCAATTAATTAACTAATTTTTCAACTAAAAGATTAGCAAATAATATTCGTTACTAGTAAACAATATTACCATCTATAAGACTTAATCTTATAAAAATCTAAAGAATATCAAGCATTAAAATTTTAGAATTCCTTTGATAATTATAAAGTTTTTTCTTTTTAATCGGTAAATCATCAACTTCTGCAGGGTTAAAACCTTTTTCTCTAAACCAATGAATACTACGTGTAGTTAAAACAAATATTTTTTCGAGCCCTAACTGGATTGCTTTTTCTGTTAATTTTTCAATTAAGTTATCTCCTCGAGATGAATTGCGATAATCAGGATGAATAGCTACACAGGCCATTTCTCCCATTTTTTCTTCAGGATATGGATAAAGCGCTGCACAACCAATTGTCATATTATCACGTTCAATAATGGTAAATTTATCGATCTCCATTTCTAACTGTTCACGTGAACGTTTAACCAAAATACCTTGTTCTTCAAGTGGGCGTATGAGTTCTAGAATTCCTCCAATATCGTTAATAGTTGCTAAACGCACTTGTTCAGAATGTTCCATCGCTACTTGTGTTCCAATCCCATCACGCGAAAATAATTCTTGCAAAATTGAGCCATCAACCAAATAACTTACCAAATGGCTTCGTCTGACCCCACTACGGCATGCTTTAGATGCTGCACGTAAAAAACGTGCTTCACTAGATAAAAGTTTACCTTGCTGCTCTTTTTTGTTGACATAATTATTCGCATCAACAGGATAAAGGTCGGTAATAACACGACCGTTTTCATCTAGTACTCCTTGTTCAGCGCAAAAACTGATTAATTTATCTGCTTTTAAGCGAATAGCAACTTCGGTTGCAACATCCTCAGACGCTAAATTGAAACTTTCACCAGTAACCGAAACGCCAACAGGGCCTAGTAACACAATTGAGCCACGATCTAGTTGTTCAGCTATAGCCTCGTTGTTTATACGACGGATTTTACCTGTATGACAATAATCAATCCCATCATCTACCCCTAAAGGTTGTGCAATCACAAAATTACCACTTACAACACTGATATGAGCTCCTTGTAATGGAGTATTATTTAAACTCATTGATAAACTTGCGGTAATATTGAGTTGTAATGAACCTGTAACTTGTTTAATGATGTCTAGTGTTGTTGCATCGGTAATACGCGTATTTTTATAATATTTAGGTGTGATATTATGATTTTTTAAAGATTCATCAATCTGATTGCGAGCACCATTAACAATAACAAGTTTAATACCAAGACTATAAAGTAAACCAATATCACTGATAATACTTGAATAAGTATTACTTTTTAACACTGCGCCTGTGAGCAAAATTACAAATGTTTTACCATGATGTGCATTAATATAAGGTACTGAATGTCTTAAGCCATCAACTAACTCAGTTGTACGTTCTTTCATTTTCACAACCACCTCAAATTGAATACTTATTCACTTTTTATGTATTTTTATTTATTTTTGGTTTTATGGCAAGCAATATTTTAAGAATCTAATAATAATCTTAAAATTTGCTATTAATAAAAGTTAATGACTTAAGCTTAATGATTTTTGATTAAGTAATAATGGATTAACAAAATATTGAATTGTTAAATACGAAAATAAATTAAAATTTTATGAGATGTTAATATCGAAAAAAAGCATGCCATATTGGCATGCCCTCTAACATTATTATTCTTAAAATATATAAAATTATATTTTTGTTATATCAACTACCTTTTTAAAACGATAAAAGATAATTGAGCCAAGTATTACACTTGATATCGCAATAAAAAAGTCAATTAATATGGCATAACTTACATTGAACATAGCTAATTTTGGTACTATAAGCGGAATGATAACAAACGATAGACCGCTAAAAGTATACATACAACCTACAGCAAGACCTTTTCGTGTTGGGAACATTTGTTGCATAACAACCAAAGTTAATTGAAGTACTCCCCCTGCCGCAGTAAATCCCATTCCTATTGCGACGATAACACACATTGCAGGTGAAACATTAAAATAGAAAATGATTAATACCAACGCAGATAAGGCAGGTAAAATAATGATGCAAAAGATAGGTTTTAATAGATGTTTGACTACAAAAGCCGTAACAAATACAGAAATAATTGAGGCAGTGCTATAATAACTAATCAGTTGATTAGCATCAGGTTCGCTCATATTAACAGCTCTGATAGCGATAGTTGGCAACCACTGCAAAACAATAACGAATGTTACTGTTGTTGTAAATCCCATAATAATTAATAAAATACCTTCAAATCCAAAATTAGGTTTTCCAATAAAATAACTTTGTGAGCATTCATTACTTTTAATGGAGGCATCTATATGTGGAAACTGCTTAGGAAGTAAAAATAGTGTATTAACTATTAAATAAACAACAAAACCAAAAAAAATCCAACCATACCATATTTGATATTGATGGCAAAAAACAACAATAAATGGAAGAACAAGAGATCCCATTGAAATGAAAGCCTTGATCAATACGCTAGCTGTACCACATGAGTTTGGAAAACATTCTGTTAATGCTGGCATTGAACCAGTATCTAAAAAAGAATTTCCAGCCCCAATAGCAATAGCTAAACAAAAAGCAATATTTATATTAGTACAAAAAGGCATTCCTAGAAAAAAAATAGCATAGCAAGCCATACCTAGACAAATAAATAGTTTGCGACCAAATTTATCTGACAATACACCACCAACAAACATTAATAATATTTTTCCAATTCCTATACCCGAAGCAATTTTACCAATGCCGATTAGATCAATATTAAGTTGTTTCGATATATCATTTGAGAATTGCATGATCACAATTAATGCAATACTTTGTATTATATAATTTGCATATATAGATCCAGCAATTCCATAAGGATTGACCTTTCGATTATCCACTTGTCATACTCCATATGTAAAACATAAAATTATAATTCTATTCAATATACAAGTATCAATATTAATCAGAAAGATAGTAAGTATAAATTTGTTACTTAGCTTTTATTTGGTTCTAAAAAACAATAAAGTTTTATTCAAAATTAAACTTATATAGAATCTTGGTTAAATTGTAAAAATTTATTTTTTTCTATTGTTAATAAAAATACCACTTTTTAAGCGGCTTTTTTATTAAAAGAAGTTAAATTAGTTTCGAAGCATTTCAAACATTTTTGCAAGAATCAAACTTTCATCTTGATCAACATTGATCACATGGTGTGCAGCATCATGATATAAAGGTAATCTTTCAGCCAATACCTTTTCCATTTCATCAGAAATAGATAGACCCGTTAGTGACGGTCTTTGAGCAATGTTAGGATCTTTCATTAAACGCGCAGCTAGTGTTGCCGCAGGTGCGGATAAAAAGATGACTGTGCCATTTTGTTTCATAAAATTCCGGTTATGCTCGGCTAATACCATGCCGCCACCAGTTGCAATGACACAATTAGGTTTAGTTGTATCAATCAACACTTGGCTCTCTCTTGCTCTAAATCCTTCCCAACCTTCTTTTTCAACAATTTCGGCTACCGTTTTTTGGGTAGTTTCGAATAAATAGCTATCGGTATCAATGAAAGAAAACGATAGCTTATTTGCTAACATCTTTCCCATCGTTGTTTTACCAGCAGCCCGTGCACCAACTAAAAAAATTGTTTTATTCATATCGGGTTTTATCTTTTCAGATTTATAGAATATATTAACCATGCTAGTGATTTGCTCTTATTTTTACAACAAATTTTTTACATATTATATAAAAAATATATAACTATATATTTTTTATATAATTAAACAAAACCTCTATAGAATCATCCGTAATGAAATATTTACAATAATTATAAGGAAGCTTTTAAAACCTAAAAGTCATCTTAATAAAGTTAATTAACATAACTTTTCTAAACCACGGAAATAGAGCTCTGTTGCAATCGATTGATGTAATCACCATTGAATCACATCAAGATCTAAATTTACCTTTTTGAACTCTTCGTATGTCATAAAATAGCGGATTGTATTACTACCAATACGATCATTAATACTATTTATAATAATATTTATTTTTTCGTTTCGGATTTTTTTTATTTCTTGCATTGTTTTTCTGAAAAATTCTGGAATCGGCTTTGTACCGTTTTCCCACTCATGCCATGTATTAATATCTGTTTTGCCAATATATTCACTAGCTTCTGATACTTTTAGCATAAGAAAACGACGATACGCTTGCAATTCTAAGTTAGTCATAAATGCTCCTTATTATAATGCACTTGATCTATCCAATTAATATATTAACTTTACCTATACCAACATAATATAGTTGGCAATATCAGCTAATTGTATAAACAGTAGAAAATACGACTAATTCCAATTTAACTAGATATGTTTGCCTGCTTGGTAATTAATGTTTAGTTAAAGCATCAATTACAACCTGTTTTGCTCGTTCAGAAAGATCTTTTCCTGTCCAAATTTTAAATTGAGCATTTGCTTGACCAATAAACATTTCGCGCCCTGAAATAGATTCCCAGCCAGCTTTTTCTGCTTCTTGTCTAAAACAAGTATTATATGGAGTATAAACAATATCGTAAGCCAATCCTTTACCTTTAAACCAAGTTTGTTTATAAGGTGTTTGATTCTCAAATTTACCCGCCATACCTAATGGTGTTGAATTAATAACAATTTGAGCTTCAACTTTGCTACGGTCTTCCCATGAAACAGTTTTAAGGTTGAATTCACTAGCTAATGCCTGAGGTAAATCATCAGCAATATCCGTTACTGTAATATCAGCATAACCAAGTTCCTGTAATCCGACTACAGCTGCACGTGCAGCACCTCCTGCTCCAAGTAATAACACTTTTTTGAATTCTGCTGGCAGTTTTTTATTTTGAAGTGGCTCCATGAATCCGATAATATCTGTATTATGCCCACAAAGTTTATCCCCATCCCAATACACCAAATTTGCAGCACCTGCTTTTTTTACATGATCTGTCACTTCATCTAAATAAGGGATGATAGTCTGTTTATGTGGAATAGTGACACATAATCCACGGATATTTAGTAATCTTACTGATTTAAAAAGTGTCGGTATCTCTTCTGGTGGAGTAGGAAAAGGAACCAAAACTGCTGGGATCCCATAATCTTGAAATGACGTAGTATGAATAAGTGGACTCATACTGTGCCCTAAAGGATAACCGATAATGCCATATATACTATATGGCGTGAACTGGTTCATATAATCTCCTTATAAATTGGAAAATTAACACGATATAAATAAAAATCTTAATCAAGCTTATTAAAACATATTTATTATTAAATTAAATCATTTTTTCTAAAATGATGTTAAAGACAGTACATTGTTTTATAATGAATTGTTCGTTATAAGAAAAAAGTAAGTGCTATTACAAAAAATTTTTATAGAAATTTTATCTATCATATTGATTAAAAATGGTTTTAATAATTTTTAGAAATGTTGTTTTAACTAAGAAAATAAATATTATATGAGTTATGCCATTGTAAACTAATTTTATGCATAGGTAAGATAATACTTGAGAATTTGCGCATAACAGCGTATACTTCGCTACCTCATTATTATGGGTGTAGTGTGAGAGGTTAAGCTGCTTCTCAGATAGAACTGCAGTAAACTAAAAGCCTGACGAGGTCAATTCCATTAACATATTACGCCCAGGGCTTAAGCATAGAAATTTCGGAGAATTATTGACATGTCACGAGTATGCCAAGTAACAGGAAAAGGTCCTTTAGTAGGAAATAATCGTTCTCATGCGATGAATGCTACTAAACGTCGTTTTCTACCAAACCTTCAAACTCACCGTTTCTGGATTGAGAGCGAAAAACGTTTTGTAAAATTGCGTGTATCTGCTAAAGGTATGCGTACTATCGATAAAAAGGGTATTGATGCAGTTTTAGCTGAACTTCGTGCCCGTGGTGAAAAGTACTAATAAGGAAACCATATCATGGCTAAAGGTGTACGCGAAAAAATCAGATTAGTTTCTTCTGCTGGTACAGGTCATTTTTATACCACTAGCAAAAATAAAAGAACTATGCCTGAAAAAATGGAGATCAAAAAATACGATCCTGTAGTTCGTCAGCATGTTATTTATAAAGAAGCTAAAATTAAATAGTTATCTAATAAATACAAAAAAACCCAGTAAATACTGGGTTTTTTTGTATCGATTTGTAAACAAACTTATCGCTATTTTCAATAAAACATATCTTGTTATCTTTATATTATAAGCATCTAGTATTAGTCATAAATAGTAACATTAACTTATGGGAAAATAACAAACTGTTTATACTTCATAAGTTAAATAGTCTCTAAAAACTCAAGGTGTTTTCCAGAAGTTACTTAAGCTTTGGTTTTCTATTTTTGAATCGATAAATGCTGTATCAGGTTATGCAATTAATGAAACACCTAATTATGAAAAAAGAGAGCATTGTGAAGTCGATTTCTTTTTGATTAGTGGTCCCGATGGTGAAAGAGTTGAGTTTGACATGACAAAATATTTCTTATTTTTATCAATAATTAAATAGATATACTTTGCATAAAACTACCTGATAACCAGGTAGTTTTTTTGGATAAATTAATCCACATAATTATTTCATCATTTCAAATATTGTTGTTCATAAGCTCTTGCTTTTTTGTCGTCAAAAGCATGTTCCCAACGCGCAATAACAATTGCTGCTAGTGCGTTACCAACCACATTAACTACTGTTCTGCCCATATCTAAAATACGTTCAACCCCCATAATATAGCCAATTCCTTCAAGAGGAATACCTACACTACCTAGGGTTGCCGATAAAACAAGAATTGAAGCACCAGGTACACCTGCAATCCCTTTGGATGCAATCATTAAGGTGATGACAATAATAATTTGGTCTAAAATAGTTAAATCTATGTGGAATAACTGCGCTAAAAAGATAACAGTAATACTTTGATAGAGTGTTGAACCATCAAGATTAAATGAATAGCCTGTAGGAATAACAAAACTAGTT
This sequence comes from Gilliamella sp. Occ3-1, assembly GCF_001690655.1. Taxonomy (GTDB): domain Bacteria; phylum Pseudomonadota; class Gammaproteobacteria; order Enterobacterales; family Orbaceae; genus Gilliamella; species Gilliamella apicola_P. Next base: position 12,432 of record NZ_LZHQ01000001.1, on the reverse strand, counting down.
ATCGATTTTGGTGCTCCATAAGCTTCCATCTTTTCAATTATTTTAGGTAATGCAGTTTCAGAACTTGCGGTTGAAAATGCAATCACTAATTCTTCTTTCAAGATTTTTAATAATGTAAAAATATTAAATTTGCAAATTTTACAAACCAGCCCTAATACCACTAACGTAAAAATAATCATTGCCGAATAGACGGTTAAGATTAATTTAAGTAGCGGAAGTAAAGATTCAAATCCATATTTAGCAACCGTTACCGTGATAAGTGCAAATACACCAATAGGTGCATAACGCATTATCATATTAGTTACTTTAAACATAGTATCTGAAATTACTTTTAAAAAGAAAAGAAAAGGTTCACGTTGTTTATCTGGCAAAGACATTAAACCAAGACCAAAAAAGACACAAAAGAAAATTACAGGTAAAACAGAACCGTCTGTCATAGCTTTAAAGATATTAGCTGGAATCATATCTAATATCATAACAATTAAACCATGAGGTTTACCGCTTAATTCTTCAGCTGCTTTGGTATACTTACTAATGTCTGTCGTTGCAAGTGTTGAGGAGTCAATTCCCGTGCCAGGTGAAAAAATATTTCCCCAAGAAAGACCTAATAAAATAGCAATAGTTGTAATAATTTCAAAATAGAGAATTGTTTTAAAACCCAAGGTCCCTAACCGTTTTGAGCCACCAAGACCTGCAATACCTAAAGTTAAAGTACTAAGTATAATTGGCAGCACAATCATTTTAATTAATCGAATGAAGATATCGCCTGCAGGTTGAAATATATTTACTATTGAAAATTGATAATATGAATGCAAAGGGTGGCTTGTAGCAGAGAGTTCAAATAAATAAGCACCTACGGCAATTCCTAGAATCAAAGCAATCAAAATTTGCCATGCAAGATTTGTTAGTATTTTTTTTATTAAAAATGACATCTAATACTATTCCTTTTAACGGTTCTTGAAAATAAAAAAGGATTAGCAAAACTAATCCTTTTAGATTATTAAATAATTAATCCTCGGACACTTGAAGTGAATCGTGCCGTTCATTATTTTCCGATGCTTCCAATTCACTTGCGTCATCTTCTGTTTCAGCTATTCGTTGTAATCCCACAACTTTTTCGTTGTCAGCTGTTCGAATAAGCATGACACCTTGAGTGTTACGACCAACAATACTTACCTCTGAAACACGAGTACGAACAAGCGTTCCTGCATCTGTGATTAGCATGATTTGATCTGTTTCATCAACTTGAACTGCGCCAACAACAGTACCATTTCGCTCACTAACTTTGATAGAAATAACACCTTTAGTTGCTCTTGATTTGGTTGGATATAGTTCTTGCTGTGTGCGTTTACCATATCCATTTTGAGTTGCAGTTAAAATTGCACCGTTACCTCTAGGCACAATTAACGAAACCACTTTATCATCACTATCAAGTTTTATGCCACGTACACCTGCGGCCGTTCTGCCCATACAACGAATTTTATTGGCTGGGAAGCGAACAACTTTACCATTAGCAGAGAATAACATAATATCTTCAGTCGTTGAGATTTCACCAATCAGGTTATCATCTTCTGAGTCAATCTCTTCAACAATAGCATCATCATAAAGTTCTTCATCATCAACAATAGCTGAAGGATCATTGCTAGTTAAATCGACACCGATTAATTCATCATCATCGCGTAAATTAATCGCAATAATACCGCCACTTCGTGGACGACTAAATTCAATTAAAGATGTTTTCTTAACTGTACCTTGTGCTGTAGCCATAAATACACAATGTTCATCATCAAATTCTCGAACAGGTAAAATTGCAGTGATTCGTTCGTTTTCTTCAAGAGGTAACAAATTAATAATTGGACGACCTCGAGAACCACGGCTGGCTTCAGGCAATTGGTAAACTTTCATCCAATATAATCGACCACGGCTTGAGAAGCAAAGAATCGTATCATGGGTATTGGCAACTAATAGTTTTTCGACAAAGTCTTCTTCTTTAATTTTAGTGGCTGATTTACCTTTACCACCACGACGTTGAGCTTCATAATCTGAAAGTGGTTGATATTTTACATAACCTTGATGGGAAAGAGTAACGACCACATCTTCTTGAGCAATAAGATCTTCAATATTAATATCTGCACTGCTTGCTGTAATTTCTGTTCGTCTAGCATCTTGGAATTGGTCTCGAACGCTTTCTAATTCTTCACGAATCACTTCCATTAAACGTTCTGAGCTAGCTAAAATATGCAATAACTCACCAATTTGAACCAATAATTCTTTGTATTCATCAAGAATTTTTTCATGTTCAAGGCCGGTTAAGCGGTGTAAGCGGAGATCTAAAATCGCTTGAGCCTGTGCTTCTGATAAATAATAATGTCCATCATGAATACCAAACTCTGGTGCTAAATCTTCTGGTCTAGCTGCATCATTACCTGCTTTTTCTAGCATGGCAGCAACATTCCCAAGTTGCCAGGCTTGGCTCAATAATTTAGTTTTTGCTTCATTAGGCGTTGCAGCAGCACGAATTAGTTCAATGATAGGATCAATATTGGCAAGTGCAATTGCTAAACCTTCTAATACATGGGCTCGTTCGCGCGCTTTGCGTAGTTCATAAATGGTTCGACGGGTTACAACTTCGCGTCGATGAAGCACAAACGCTTCAATCATTTCGCGTAAATTTAGGAGTTTTGGTTGGCCTTTATGTAAAGCCACCATATTGATACCAAATGAAACTTGCAATTGAGTCAAAGAGAAAAGGTTATTTAATACAACTTCACCAACAGCATCGCGTTTGATTTCAATAACTATACGCATACCGTCTTTATCTGATTCATCGCGTAATGCCGAAATACCTTCTATTTTTTTATCTTTAACTAATTCTGCAATTTTTTCGATCAGTTTTTTCTTATTAACCTGATACGGTATCTCATTAACAATAATGGTTTCACGTCCACTATGATCATCAACTTCTATGGTAGCTTTAGAGCGAATATAGATAATACCACGACCTGTGCGATACGCGTTTTCGATACCTTTTCGACCATTAATTAATGCTGCTGTTGGAAAATCTGGCCCATGGATATACTCCATTAAACCATCGACTGAAATATTTTCGTCTTCGATAAAAGCCAAGCAACCATTGATAACTTCAGAGAGATTGTGAGGAGGAATGTTAGTGGCCATACCAACAGCAATCCCTGACGCGCCATTAATCAATAAGTTAGGAATTCGTGTTGGTAGCACATCAGGGATCATTTCTGAACCATCGTAATTAGGTGAAAAATCAACTGTCTCTTTATCTAAATCAGTTAATAATGCTCCCGCAAACTTTTGCATACGAATTTCAGTATAACGCATCGCAGCAGCTGAATCGCCATCAACAGAACCGAAGTTACCTTGACCATCAACCAACATATAACGTAATGAGAATGGTTGAGCCATACGTACAATTGTATCATAAACTGCTGAATCGCCATGTGGATGATATTTACCAATTACATCACCAACAACACGAGCAGACTTCCTATAAGGCTTATTCCAATCATATCCCGCTTCATGCATAGCAAATAAAACGCGTCGATGAACAGGCTTTAATCCGTCACGGACATCAGGTAAGGCACGCCCAACAATGACAGACATTGCATAGTCAAGATAAGAAGATTTTAATTCATCTTCTATATTAACGGGGGTTATTTCTTTGGCTAGTTCGGTCATAACACCATGTACTCTTATTAATTTAAGTCATCAAAATAGTTCATAATTATAGCATAAAATCGCTATTAATGCAGAATTAAACCGTCTTTATTTCAACTTATTAGCTATGAATAAATAACCTATTCTCAATTAATTGGAACAAGCAATTAAGAACCATAGCGTGCATTTCGTATGCCATCACTTTTTTATAAGACGGAATCCTAATTTCAATATCATTTTGACCTAATAAGCCAATAACTTCACCACCATCAAAAGCAGTTAATGCGACAATTTTCATATCTTTAATTACCGCTTCTTGAACAGCTCGAATGATAGCTCGGCTATTCCCTTGGCAAGTTGCTATAATTAAGACATCACTTTGTTGTCCTAATGCTTGAATTTGACGAGCATAAATTTCCTCGTGATTAGCTATGGCACTTAATAAAACATTGTCCGTTACTAAAGCTATTGCCGGAATACTTGGTCTTTCAATATTAATACTGGTGATTAAACGTGAAGTAAAACTTTGTACATTAGCTGCGGATGGACCATTACCACAACTCATAATTTTATTACCATTAAGTAAACTCTCAACAATAATATTTGCTGCTTTTTCAATAGAAAGGCCAAGTGATTCCGCCATCACGATTTGAGTTTGGATACTTTCAGTAAAATAATTTTTAATTAAATCTTGCACGCTTTTCACCTAAAAATTAAAATGCATTAATAATCCATTTTTGACTGTTACCTGTAATAGCAAAAACATCAAATCTAAACTCTGTATCTTCAATATTCAAATTTTGCATCATCATCCATTGTAAAGCAGCCTGCTTAATTTTATTTTGTTTATTTAATGTAACAGTCATTTCAGCGTCACCAAAATTTGCATTTTTTCGATAACGTACTTCAATAAAAACAAGACATTTATTATCAAGCATTATTAAATCAAGTTCGCCAAAGCGAAAATGACTATTATGTGCAAGAAATTTAAGCCCTTGCTTAAGTAGATACTGGCGAGCTATATTCTCATAATGCTCACCAATTTGTTTTTTATTCGTTTTTTGAATCAGATTTAGCTTCGCCATAAATATATTGTTGCCAAGAAAGTGCTCGAGTCACTTCACATTGATCTGTTGTTGATAGTTTACCTGTCATACCGTCTAAAAAATTAATTTGATGAAAATTAAGCTGATTAAAACGATTTGTTAGTCTCCACGCATCAATACCCATTGCATAAAGACGCATTAATGAATAATCTTTCTGAATATTACTAGGTATTTTTGTATTTACCTTATCCGTTTGATTTATAATCATAGGGATATCTGCATATTCAGTTTTATTCATATCATAATTGAAGTCATTAGAAGCATTAGCTACATGACTTTTTGAACTTGAATAAAGTGTAACTGCAGACGAATTTCCAATAGTTTTATTTGCACCCATATCAAGCATTGGTTTTATCAATGTCAATTCCTCATATGAAGAATAAACATAAATAGCATCATATTCAGTAGATACTATTCCCCCAGACGAAGTTTCGTCTATCAAAATAGGATTTCCGGCAAGACTAATGCCTACATTACGGTTCATATTAGCTCTTAATGTTTTAGTATTACCAAAGTATTGTACATAAGCTTGGGAACTATTTGCTGACAATTGCGACCATTGTTCGGCAAAACTTTGTGCAACACGTTTACCTAAATCTGTTTGTGGTACTAACAGTAATGGTTTTATTTTATGTTGGGAATAAATATGATCTGCCGCATCTTTTGCTTCATTTTCGGGAGATAAAGCGAAGTAACACATTTTATTTGTAGTAGCAGAGGTATTATCAACTTTATTTAAGGTTAAAACAGGAATAGCTGGATCAAGCTCTTTTAATTTAATTACTTCATCTTTTAATAAAGGACCTACAATCAACTCAACATTTTGTTCTTGTGCTTGCTGGATTAAAGCATCCATAGGTGCACTAGTTGTATCAAGCAAAATCACGTTCTGTTGTGGCTCTTGTGGAAAAAACTTTATGCCATCCATATAACCCTGACGAATAGTTTCACCAAATATACGTGAGGAGCCATTTAATGGTAACAATAAGGCAATCTTTTTTGCATTCGCATCAACAGAAAGTGTTTGTTCTCCAATTAATATCGAAATAATCTCTTTTGCTGGATGATCTGAATATTGTATACCCCAATTGTTAACAGTTTGTTTTAATAGCCGTTTTTCATTTTCAGATTTTTCATCAATGGTTTCAGGTGTATCGTCTTGCGGTATAGGTGCTTTACGAGCTTCTTGATAAGCGTAAGCCAAATCAACCCAACCTTTTAATGTATTGTCATTTTCGTCAACTAAAACTTTACCGATTTTATCTGAATCTAGCTTACGGAAAAAATTCCATGTATTGTTTAATAGTTGCTTTTTTTCAGTTTCTGATACATATTTTTCTAATTGAATATAATCGTGGGCTTGAGCATCAATATCTTTCACATTTATATCCAAACCTAATTTAATAGTGTAATAACGATATAGCTGTGAGTTAGTCAAAGTTCCGATAATTAATTGAGTTAGATCAAATGACTTCCTTTTTTTCACAGCAATATCACCTTCTGATAATAACTTTTCTTTTTGCTGCTCAGCATCAAGATTTTGTGGTAAATTAGATAATAATGTATTTGCTTGTGAAAATTTATTTTCTTTTATTAGAGCGCGAATAGCTAATAATTGCCAATTAATTTTAGCTGAGCTGGAACTATTATCTGCTTGTGATAGATAATAATTAGAATTTTGGTTATCATCAAAGTTAAGAGATTTCTTTGACTTTTCTAAAGTACAACATACCAAAAACGTAAATAATGGCATTATTAATATAGTATAAAAGTAGCGTTTTAAGTTCATACCTATTCTCTTATAATTTTGTTATCCCCAAATTCGTTGTACATGAACAGTAATTTCCTCTCGATCATGATAAAGCTGTTTTGCCTGAATTTGTATATTGATTTTTTGATTATTTAATTCGTTATTTAAGGAATATAGATTTTGTTTTACTTCTTCATAACGTTTTTTCATTGGTAATTTGAGGTTAAAAATAGCCTCTCTACACCAACCATTAATTAACCATTTAGTTATTAACTCTGTCACTTTAGCTGGTTTTTCAACCATATCACATACCAACCAATAAATATTATGTTTTTTAGGTATAAATTTAAAGCCATCTTCCCGATAATGTTTAACTTGCCCAGTTTCCATCAATTTTTCATTTATAGGTCCATTATCAATAGCGTAAACCATCATGCTTCTTTTAACCAATTGATAAGTCCAACCGCCAGGACAAGCACCCAAGTCAACAGCGTTTAAACCACCTTCTAATCGCTCTTCCCACTCATCATAAGGAATAAAAATATGAAAGGCTTCTTCTAATTTTAATGTAGAACGGCTTGGCGCATCAGAGGGGAATTTTAACCTAGGAATTCCCATATAAAAAGGCGAATTATTTTGGCTCAGAGAATAACCAACATAACAACTGCTATTATTGATAAAAAATAAGTGGACAACGGGTCTTGATGGATTTTCAATTTTTAATAAAATACGTTTACTTCTTAATGCTTGACGAAGAGGAACAGTAAATTTACGACAAAAGCCAGAAAGAGCTTTACCTTCATTTGTATCAGCAACTTCAACACGCAGATCACCAGCTTTGTCAATACATCCATATAATGCATCAATGATTGGAGAAATACGATCATCTGTAGGTAAATCAACTAATAGGTCACCTGCTACAAACATTTGCCGTGCAAAAATTAGTGTTCGGAAATCCAAATTTTTTATTAATAATTGTGCTTCATCATCTTGATAGCATTCAAAAACAACATAACCACTATTTTCTTTAACTTTAGCAAAGCCATATACTTCTTTTTGAGCAGCTCTATCAGTGATTTCATTAGCACACTCTTTTTCAAATCCACAACGGCAATAAAGAATAATTTTGTTTAGTTTTTGCATAATATAATTTTTACTCTTTCAACAGAAGCTACAAAAAATATTCATATTAATCAGATTGAACATTATCGGTATATAAAGGTGCTTCACCTTTTGGGCGAGTTTTAAATCTTCGATGTAACCACATATATTGTTCAGGTGCTTTTAAAATTTCTTGTTCAATGGCTTTGTTCATAAAAGTAGCCGCAAGTACATCATCATCAATTGGATACCCCTCAAGCTCTGATGTTACATAAACAGTATAACAACCATTTTTCTCACGCTTAGGGGTAAATGGTATAATGGTAGGTTGAGCTAATTTAACCAATATACGCGTACCAACAGTTGTTGCCGCTTTTTTTACTGAAAATAGAGGTGCGAATACACTATTTTTAGGACCATAATCATGATCTGGCGCATACCAAAGTAATTCACCATCTTTTAGTGCACGGATCATTCCTTTAGTATTATGTCGATCCAACATATATTTGTTTGATTTGAGCCGCCCTTTAAGCTGAACATAATCCATTACAGGATTATCATTTGGACGGTACACTCCGACTCCAGGATGGTTCATTCCTAAGATACGTGCACCTAATTCTAATGTCAGAAAATGAATACCAATGAGCAAAACACCTTGACCTGATTGTTGAACTTTTGTGATATGAAAATCGTCAACAATAGAAACTTTTTTAGCAAGCCGTTTATCAGACCAGAACCATGCCATACCGGTTTCAAAAATTGCTAAACCCGTTGAAATAAAATTTTCACGCAACATCTGATCACGTTCAGATTGTATTTTTTCAGGAAAACAGAGTTTTAGATTTTGCCTAGCCGTTTCTTTACGTTTGCCGATTAATTTCATCGAAAGCAATCCTAACCCTTTTCCCAATTGAAAAATAATTGGATATGGTAATAAAACGATTAAATATAAAATACCAATACCAAACCACGTTAACCAATAACGAGGGTGTAATAAACTTTTAGTAAAAATAGGACGAATTTCTTGATTTTGACTCATATTAAGATCAGATTATTATTAATAATACAGTTGGTTATTATATACTATATCTTGTTTTTCGGGAGCATAAAAACAAACAAAGCCTAAGGCGTTATATTATTATTCTGTAACAATATTAGTTATCAATTTATATTTAAAGTAGATCATAGTAAAACCATTAGCTATGATCCATTCTTAAAATTATCTATTTTTTATACTTAAACACATAGTTACCGGAAACTTTTTAACAAAAAATCAAACAGCAACAGGCGCTTTGATCGCTGGATACGGTTCATAACCAACAATTTCGAAATCCTCAAATTTATAATCAAAAATTGTTGGAGGTTTACGTTTAATAACTAATTTTGGCAATGCTCTTGGTTCACGGTCTAATTGCAAATGTGCTTGTTCCATATGATTAGAATAAAGATGAGTATCACCACCAGTCCACACAAAATCACCTACTTGTAATTCACATTGCTGTGCAATCATGTGGACTAACAAAGAATAGCTAGCTATATTAAATGGCAATCCTAAAAATACATCACAAGAACGTTGATAAAGTTGACAAGAAAGTTTGCCATTTGCGACATAAAATTGGAAAAAAGCATGACATGGTGCTAATGCCATTTGATCTAATTCTCCAACATTCCAAGCAGAAACAATCATACGTCTAGAGTCAGGATCATTTTTAATTTGATCAATTAACTGTGAAATCTGATCTATTTGACGACCATCAGCCGCTCCCCATGCCCGCCATTGTTTGCCATAAACAGGACCTAAATCACCATTTTCATCAGCCCATTCATTCCAAATAGTTACCTTATTATCTTGAAGATACTTAACATTTGTATCTCCCTTCAAAAACCAAAGCAATTCATGAATAATTGAACGTAAATGACACTTTTTAGTCGTGACAAGAGGAAAACCTTCTTGTAAATTAAATCGCATTTGATGCCCAAAAATAGATAGCGTTCCAGTGCCCGTTCGGTCTGACTTAGGTGTACCTTCATCTAAAATTTTTCGCATTAACGCTAAATATTGTTTCATTGTGTTTTTGCCTTATTATTAAATCTATACGCAAATAAAATAATTAAAATACCACCAATAATCATTGGTAGACATAATATTTGTCCCATACTGATAATATTTAAAAATAAGCCTAACTGCTCATCTGGTTGTCTAAAAAATTCTATAACAAATCTAAATAAACCATAGCAAAATAAAAATAGGCCAGATACAGAGCCAGTAGGTTTTGGTTTTCGAATAAAAATATTTAAAATAATAAACAGTACTATTCCCTCAAACACCATTTCATAAAGTTGTGAAGGATGCCTCGGTAAAATACCATTTAATTGGGAATAAAGTGAAAACCACTCAGGATGAGACTGAACAAACATAAAATCGGCATGTGATGATGTTGGAAATAACATACCAATCGATGAATCAGTTACTCTCCCCCAAAGTTCTCCATTAATAAAATTACCAAATCGCCCAAACATCAAACCAATAGGGACAAGAGGAGCAACAAAGTCACCTACTTGCATAAAAGTTTTCTTTGTTCCCTTTGCAAAAAGGACAATAACGCAAATAGCACCAATCAGACCACCATGGAAAGACATACCGCCTTCCCAGACTTTAAATAAAATTATAGGATCTTTGATAAAAGCTTCTAAATTATAGAACAAGACATAACCTAAACGGCCTCCAATAAAAAGACCTAAAAACCCCCAAAACAATAAATTTTCAACTTGTTGTAACGTCCATTGGCTATTTGGTTTATTTGCGCGACGCTTAGCCAAATAAAGTGCACCCAGCACTCCAAATAAATACATTGCCCCATACCAATGAAGTGATACAGGACCAATCGAGATAGCTATTGGATCGAAATTAGGGAAGTGTAAATATTGATTCATTTTTTAATACGCTTTTTATTTTTCCGTTTATTAGCAAAGAAATTAAATTGTTTCTTTTTAGAAGTATTAGTTACTGAGGTCTCTATTTCAGACTGTATAGCAAACACAGGTAAAGAAAACTCCTTCATTGCCTTTCTATAGACATCTCGCTTAAATGCAATCACTTGCCGAATAGGATACCAATAACTAACCCATTTCCAATCATCAAATTCAGGAGTTGAAGATGTATTGAGGTTAATTACCGATGCATCAGATATTAATTCTAATAAAAACCACTTTTGTTTTTGTCCAATACACACTGGTTGATTTTCCCACCTAATCATCCTTTTGGGTAACTTATATCGCAACCAACCGTTAGTAACGGATAAAATCTTCACATCTTTTGATAATAAACCAACTTCTTCGTTTAATTCGCGAAACATTGCCTGCTCAGGCGTTTCGTTTTGTTTTATTCCGCCCTGAGGAAATTGCCAAGAATTTTGCCCGTATCGACGAGCCCAAAGTACTTGACCATACCTGTTACAAATAACTATTCCTACATTTGGACGGTAGCCATCATTATCGATCACTGACTACCTCAATAAATTTTCCCTGTATAGTTGAATTGTTTCATACATACAGCAAGAAATAAATAAAAAAATAATAGTAATATGGCAAACACCCTTTTTTATTGATTGTTTTTTACGCAAATGAATATTTATTACTATATCGATTAACATTATGTTTCAATAATCAGAATAAAATACCGAAAAGCAAAAAAGCCCAGCATTGCTGCTGGGCTCTCTATATTTAAAAGTCTGGCGGCACCCTACTCTCACATGGGTAATACCCACACTACCATCGGCACTACGGCGTTTCACTTCTGAGTTCGGCATGGGGTCAGGTGGGACCACCGCGCTATTACCGCCAGACATATCCTGTCTCTCTCAATCAGTATCAATATCTATTCATTATCTCATATCAATACTCATCTCTCAATCCGGAACAAACTGTTCTTTCAACTTTTAATCAACTCAATATCGCGTAACCCAAAACAACTCCGAGTTGTAAGGTTAAGACTCTCGGTTCATTAGTATCAGTTAGCTCAATGTATCACTACACTTACACACCTGACCTATCTACGTCTTAGTCTCAAACGGACCTTACTGAATCTCTTCAGGGAAAACTCATCTCAAGGCTAGTTTCGTGCTTAGATGCTTTCAGCACTTATCTATTCCGCACGTAGCTACCGGGCAATGCAATTGGCATCACAACCCGAACACCAGCGGTGCGTTCACTTCGGTCCTCTCGTACTAGAAGCAAACCCTCTCAATTTTCCTACGCCCATGGCAGATAGGGACCGAACTGTCTCACGACGTTCTAAACCCAGCTCGCGTACCACTTTAAACGGCGAACAGCCGTACCCTTGGGACCTACTTCAGCCCCAGGATGTGATGAGCCGACATCGAGGTGCCAAACACCGCCGTCGATATGAACTCTTGGGCGGTATCAGCCTGTTATCCCCGGAGTACCTTTTATCCGTTGAGCGATGGCCCTTCCATTCAGAACCACCGGATCACTATGACCTACTTTCGTACCTGCTCGAGCCGTCACTCTCGCAGTCAAGCTAGCTTTTGCCATTGCACTAACCTCCTGATGTCCGACCAGGATTAGCTAACCTTCGTGCTCCTCCGTTACTCTTTGGGAGGAGACCGCCCCAGTCAAACTACCCACCAGACAGTGTCCCTTACCTCGATTCAGAAGTATAGGTTAGAACATCAAACATTAAAGGGTGGTATTTCAAGGTCGACTCCACACACACTGGCGTGCATGCTTCTTTGCCTCCCACCTATCCTACACATTAAGGCTCAATGT